>NZ_CP045997.1:1165243-1480008 GCF_010233585.1 Spirosoma endbachense | reverse complement strand
ATACCAATCATTTTGCCTTGAAAGGGCGGTTATACCTCAAAGCCCTGCAAGCGGCTTTTGCGGAACTGGCCGTCCTCAAAAATCAACTCAGCCAACATCCACAAATGGAGTTGGCGTAACATCAGTTCTTACTTTCAATAAAAAGTATTTAGTACAGTCAAACATTTCTAATACTGTTTTCGCCTTCTCCTGGCTGCCTTTGCGCACCGATGGCAACAGAACGTCGAATCCATCCTGATACTTTCGTACTTACCGTTGCAGTGTAAACAGATCTTTTGATAGTACACCCGCTCCCCATAGCGTTCGGCGCGTTCATACTTGAAATTACGTACGGGTTTAGATTTGATGGGTTCTTCCATTGGGATAAAAGTTAAGTAGTGAATTGGACTCAATAAGTTCTGTAAAATCACTGTATAATCACTGCATAAGCAAACGATAAGCTTCCCATAATCGGGCAAAACCATGCCTAAAGCCACTAAAAAGCCACCCAAAAGCCTATAAGGACTTTTGCTGTATTACCTCATTCAAATCATTGTAAGTTGCGTATAGACTTGAGCGGTCTTTAACAGGGAAACCAACAGCCTGTAAGTTGCCATAGGCCGCACGTCCGGCAGTGTCATTGTCAAAAAAACAGTTGATGCGTTTCGCGCCTTCCAGCGTTGCCAGGGCTTGCTTTAGGTTGGTCGTGGAATTAAGAATGATCGTTGTGCAAACCGGACGTACAAACAGGCTCATGGTTAGGTAAGACAGGAAATCAAAAAAGCCTTCAAACAAATCAATCTCGTCGGAGCCTGCTACTGGAATGGTTCGGATCGCACTGACACCTAACCAGCCTTTGAACAGCTTGGATCGCAGGGCGTAGCTGTAGCTATCCTTATCGGTCTTGAAGCCAACGGCGTAATACGCCCGGTTTTTATTGAGGTAGCGAATCTCATAGAGGTATCGTTTGGCAAGTGCTGGTGGAATGCACCGGCTCATGACATAATCCATCAGAACGTGGTTAAATAAGGCTCGTTCGTCCAGCAAGGTCATAGCCGACGACTCGTCGGCTTGTGGGGTTGTATTGACAATAGATAGACCGCTGAAAGAAGAAGCAGGTTTTCACGCATGGTTTATCAACATCAAGTGCAGCATAATGAACGGACGAAACCAGTTGGAACCTTCTATCGCTCGTAAGGTGGATTCAGGATTTGTTCCCCAAAATTATCTGCAAATAAATCGCGATGTGGAAAGCATAGCTGTAATCTCCAGCGGGAAGATTATTGCTTGTGAATGTTCCTCTATCGGCTAGCGCGGGCCAGTGCTAATCAAACCCAACCACCAGCTATTCAAGATTTAAAATAGACCATGTTAATCGCATTGAACTATTGCGGTATTGACGGGCAATGTACCGATACTAAAGGGACGCATCATAAAAGCGATTAACTATTAACGGAATTGAGAAGCCCTTCAAAATACGTTTAAGTCCTGCCGAATAAAGATCTGGTTGTCCCAAACTCATCCTTTACTTATCTGCACTCAGGACCTATCCACTTGATGTAGCTTTACAGCTACATTTGAACAGCTAGAGAGCTATTTGAAATGGCTGTGTTACAATAAATCTTTGCTTGACGAAACGAATGCACGTTCTGTGTACTCCATTCTCTAACCCAGTCTCTCTTGGAACATCTGGATTCGAAATCGACACATCAAATCAATGAAGAAGGTTTGTGGAATCTGTTTCTGGAAGGAGATCGGGCCGCTTTAGGCGAGATAGCTAACAGGCATTACAATAAACTTTACAACTACGGAACCCGATTTACCCAGGATAAAGATTTTGTGCGGGACTGCTTGCAGGAGCTTTTTATGGAATTATGGGAAAGGAGAGACAAGCTTTCGAAGATCCAGTATGTAAAACCCTACTTGCTGACATCGCTACGGCATAAGCTGATTAATGAATCCTTTAAATTGAAGCGATTTAAGCAATACGAAGAGCTGCCGTTTCTGTCTGATGTTACTGAAAAGCCAATTGAATTGTCAATTATTGAACTCGAATCGTCTTGGGAAAATGCGATGAGGCTCAAAACTATTATTTCCGGACTCACGAGCAGGCAACAGGAAATAATATACCTCAGGTTTTATCAGGGGCTGGAATTTGTAGAAATCACCCAGATTATGAACATGGAACGACAGAGCGTCGCAAATCTGCTTCACCGTTCTTTAAGGGACATACGTGATAAATGGCGTGCTGCGGAATTTTCAACGCCCTTGCTATTATTTTTCTTACCAACTACCCTATTCATTATCAACTACTTACTAACTAATTTAAAAAAAAGCATCATTCTATGAGTATGTATATGCCAATATTACACCTATATGATAAAAATGGGCACAAAATACTCGAATGAAAAAATACAGTTCGTATGACGCGCCTGATTTTGCGGCAGATGAGTTTTTCCAGGAATGGGTACTCCGGCCCAACAAGTCAAGCGAGCGATTTTGGAGACAATGGCTCTCAGATCATCCCGGCTCCCAAAGCACACTTTGGGAAGCCGCAGAATGGGTCATAGCCATTCACTCGATGTATCCGGATGACCTTACAGAAGAATGCAGGAAGCAGGAAATAATTAAGCTTTTTGAGAAAAAAGCTCCAAAAAAAATACGGTGGTTTCACATCGCCGGCCAAACTGGTTACTGGCTACGCGCAGTTGCCGTTTGTATCCTTTTGTCAGGTTTGCTAGGTTGGTATTATACTTCAACTTTTCATACTGTAGACTACACGACTCCGTTCGGGCATGCGCCGGATGAAATGGTCATCAGCGAGAACAAATCTGAAAAAGCCGTTACAATTTTGCTTGATGATGGCAGCGCGATCACACTCGATACCGGAAGCTCTATTAGATATCCCAAAAATATTAGATACTCAGTCAGGAAAGTTGAGCTGACAGGGAGTGCTTTTTTTGATGTTGCTCGAAATACAGAGAAACCATTTCTGGTAATTGCCGGCGAGACGTTGACCAAAGTCCTTGGCACAAGTTTCAGGATCAAATGTAGTCGTAATAAAGTAGTCGTAGCTGTTAAAACCGGTCAAGTTTCCGTGCGTTCCAATGCGGATCGGGGTAGTACAGATGCAGACGTCCTCCTCACCCAGAATCAACAAGTCGTTTACGACAGCCAAAGTGAAAATTTTCGATCGGGTAAGGTGGAAGTCCCCTGGGGCCTGCCGGACATGCGAAATGTTCAGCTAGTACCTGACTTGGAGGATACGCTTGTCTCCGAGCTTTTTCGGAGGCTTGAAATGAGTTACGGAGTCCAAATATCCTATAATGAAACAAGTTTTTCAGATTGCCGTATCACCACCCAATTTACTGATGAAACACTACGGCAGAAATTACAGGCAATCTGCTCAGTTACCAAAGCGACTTTCAGATTTGAAGATGGACGCATTGTAATCGAAGGTGCCTGCCAGTAAGCTACATAACGATCAGCAACGGAGTAGCAACCTTGACCGACTATGAGAATCAAGCAAGGATATCACATCCATTCCGGATGAATAAAAAAAACTGCCCATTATCTAATGAAACTCACCAAACCCTTAAAGAAATGCACGTACATATACAACTGCCACTCTTGACACGTATATTGGTAAGCGTTGTACTCAATACGCTCGTAGTAATCCTTATATTTAGTGGTAGTACCCAAGCTTCCCGCTCCGAGACTCAGGACATGCTGAGTAAAAAGATCAGTATCCAGGTCAATAATGAGCCAGTTAAGAAAGTGTTTCGAAATCTTAACCGGCTTACAGGCGTCAAATTCGCCTACAACTCAGGGTTATTCGAGGAAAACAAACGAGTTAGTATAAAGGCGATCAACAAATCACTTGCCGAGGTCTTAAACGGAGTTTTCGAGCCGCTGGGCATAGGTTACAGTGTCCAGAACAATCTGGTCTTGCTCAAACCGTTAGAATCGCCCGTCACGAGTGAAGCAAGGACTTATCAGCCACCCTCGAAATCCTTCAACTTAGTAACTGGAAAAGTTACCGATAATAACGCGGGCCCGCTTCCGGGTGTAAGTATTGTTGTAAAAGGCACGCAGAGGGGAACTGTTACCAATGAAAATGGAAGTTTTACGATTGATTTGCTGGCGCAGGATTCCATTCTCGTTTTCAGCTTTATAGGTTATCAGAACCGCGAAGAAAATATTCGTAACCGTTCTGAAATCAACGTCGTGCTCATTCCCGAAAACAGATCGTTGGATGAGGTGGTCGTGGTTGGCTACGGCACCCAGAAAGTTTCTGACTTGACCGGCTCGGTTTCCAGAATTTCGGAGAAGGACATACAGAGTCGGCCGGTCTCATCTTTTCAGGACGCCATTCAGGGGCGTTCCAGTGGTGTTTATGTACGGCAAACAGGCGGGAATCTTGACGGACGGTTTTCGATCTCCGTGAGAGGGACCGGCTCTGTTACCGGGAGCAATGACCCTCTGGTCGTAGTTGATGGCATCCCACTGTTCAGCGGAGGCTTTTCCACGATCAATCCGAAAGATATTGTGTCCATCGATATCCTTAAAGATGCATCAGCAACTGCCATTTATGGTGCGAGGGCAGCGAATGGTGTACTCTTGATAACCACACGACGCGGAAAAGAAGGGAAATCCAACATAACCGTTAGTGCAGATATTGGCATCGAACAAATGTCAAACCAATACCATGTACTCACAACCGAACAACAGAGAAGGCTATTTGTAGACGCGTTTAAAAATACAGGCAAGAACACGGCGGCCTATGAAGACCTGACTAATCCGGCCTGGCAGATCGACACAGACTGGCAAAAACTGGGAACCCGGACAGCCGCAAGACGTAGCTATTCGATAGGACTGAGCGGTGGGACCGATAAGAGTACCTATTCGGTTTCGATTGGGCATCTTGACCGACAGGGAACGATAAGAAACTCCGACTTCAAATCGTATAGCTTCCGGGCCAACAACGACATTACCATCAAAAAAAGGTTAAAGGTTTCATCAAACCTCTCGGGCAGCCATCAGATACAACATGTCCTTAACCAGGATAGTTGGGGAGGAGGTACTTATGGTTCGTTTCTATCCAGCCATTCCTACACCAAGCCATACGACGATAACGGAAACCTGACTGCGATCAACACCGCAGCGGATCCCTATTTCGGAGCTAACTCTAATCCGTTGATCGACCAGTTCCAGCCAGTCAGGGAAGAAAAGCTGACCCGTTTGCTTGGTGCCGTCAAGGCTGACCTTGACATTGTGAAAGGCCTGCGGTTTGGCGGCAGCCTGGGTGCCGACCTTGTCCTCGGCAATAATTACTCCTACCTCCCTGTTTATCAGATCGGGCTGTTCAGCAGGCCGCAGGGAAGTGTAACCATCCGATCAGGACAAGATCTCAACTGGTTGACTGACGCCACTTTTCAATATGACAAGGAATTCAACAAACATGGTGTCAAGATCCTGGTGGGCTTTTCAACTCAACAATTCAATACGCGTTCGGCCACTATCACCGGGACGGGAACGCTCGACAATGCGCTGAACCAGCTTTCCAACCAAACCAACTTTAACGCCACAGGCGCAGAGGTTAACTCGGGACTTGTTTCTTCTTTTGCCCGTCTGAATTACAGTTATAACGACAAATACCTGCTGACCGCTACGGTCCGAAGGGATGGATCATCCAAATTCGGGCCGGCCAAAAAATACGGAACGTTCCCATCGGCCTCAATAGCGTGGCGGGTTACGCAGGAAGATTTTGCCCGTAATATTCCCGGATTGCACGAGCTGAAATTAAGATCTAGTTATGGACTGACTGGAAACCAGAACCTGGGAGATTTCTCATTTATAACAAGGGCCGGCCCGGCATCGTATGTTTATGGTAATTCAGTGGTAATTGGAAATGCTGCACAAAACATTGGCAATCCGAACCTGCAATGGGAATCAGCCAGGCAGTTTGACGCCGGGCTGGATCTGAGTTTGCTTAGAGGCCGGTTATCCTTTACACTCGACTATTACCACAAACTATCGGACAATCTTCTTATCAGGACGCCGATCCCCTTTACGTCCGGTGTCCAGGAAGATCCGACTGTCAACATCGGATCGCTGAAGAACACGGGATTTGAGTTTTCCCTGAATTCTCAGAATATATCGGGAAAAGTTAGCTGGTCCACCAATTTCAATATTAGTACCAATAAAAACGTAGTGCTGGATTTAGGTAAAAATTCTATCGGCGACCCATTACAAATTCCCGGTGGCGTTATGCCGCTTTCCAACGAGATCACTAACCTAACCGTTACCGGTAGGCCCGTTGGCGCATTCTACATGTACAGATTTATAGGTATATGGCAGTTAGGAGAAGAAGAAGCTGCTAAAAAATGGGCAAATGCTGTGCCGGGGGACCTCAAATTCGCAGATAATAACCATAACGGAATTATGGATGAGGGCGACAAAGAGTTTGTTGGGCAACCGCAACCGAAAGTGTTTGGAGGGATAAACAACACCATATCGTATCATGGCTTTTCGGCTTCGTTCCTATTCAATTTTGCAGCGGGCAATAAACTCTATCATTCCATGAGGAACCTGAACGCCAGGGCTGTACCGTTCAACCAGCAACTTGCCGAGGTCGCCGACTACTGGACTCCTACAAACCCAACTAATAAAGTCCCCAGAGCCTCTCAGCAATCAGGCAATACCACGTATTTGGCCACCAAAGTTTCGACCCGTTATCTCGAAAATGCAGACTTCCTGCGTCTTAAAAATGTAAACCTGTCATATGACTTTTCTGAACAAGTAGTTAAAAAATTACGATTGGACGCTGCCAGATTGACACTAAGCGCAACTAATTTATTCACTTTAACAAAATATACCGGACTAGACCCCGAAGCCTCAAGCAATGCTAGTCTGCTCTGGGCTGGTATCGATCTCACACCCTACCCACTTACCAAGCTCTATTCCATGTCCTTTTTGGTAACCTTTTAATATCAGACCCATGCTAAGCATCACACAAAGCAGCAGGAGATCTTTTTACGCATTGATCATAAGCCTTGCATTGTCTTCCTGCTCCAGTCTTTTAGACCCCGTACCACTGGGAATAATCGAACTTAACAAACTCTTTACGACCCGTGATGGGATAATTGCTGCCGTAAATGGAAGCTATGCACCTTTACAAGCCCTTTACCGTGGCCCAATGCAGCAATTAACAGACCTGGCCAGTGATGACGGCTGGACCTGGCGTAATGAACTTGATCCAGATGTTTACATTATCCAGGCAAATTCAACCTATAATCGAGATGTATGGGAGACTCATTACCTGGGAATTTGCCGCGCAAACGACGTCATCAACAACATCGAGAACGCGGCAGATTTAACTGATCCGGTATTGAAAAAGGCTGTGGAGGGGCAGGCAAAGTTCATTCGTGCCTATTATTATTTCAACCTTGTAAGGCTTTTCGGGGACGTTCCTCTAATAGTCAGGCAAATAAAAACGCGTGATGACGCAGAACAGCCGCGGGCTGCGACCAAAGAGATCTATGCCCAAATAAAAAAGGATCTTTCCGACGCTGAAACACTGCTACCTGCGAATTATTCAGGCTCTTTTGGCCTGGAAAAAGGCAGGCCAACTGCCCAATCTGCTTCCGCATTGAAAGCCCTGGTCCATCTGGAACTCGAAGAATGGGACCAGGTAAAGATCGCCACCGAAGGGATTATCAATAAAGCAGCTCTACCAGTGAACTATGCCAGCAACTTCAACGGAACTGCCGAAAATAGTCCAGCGAGTTTTTTTGAAGTGCAATACGGTGGCGTAGCCAGCGCGACTACTAGCATCCTTGGTCAATCGTGGTCGCCTACCAGCGCAGGTGGCCAAGCGGCTATGCTGCCTACGGACAATACCATGAATGGGACCGGTGGAGGACTTTCATCCGGGAACGGCATTGTTCAGGCTTTTGAGCCTGGCGATCTTCGCAAAACCGTTTCTCTTGCGAGCTACGATCTGATCAATTTCCTTGATGTCAATCGCGCCAAGGGTAGCCTGCTATACGTTAACAAATATTACAATACCGTCGATCCCAGAGGACAAAGTACCTGGAATTATCCGCTGATCAGACTGTCTGAGATAATTTTGACACGAGCTGAAGCCTTGAACGAAATTGGTTTTCAGGCGGATAAAGAGGCTTTCGAATTGCTGAATCTGGTGCGTACGAAGGCTGGTTTGAAGCCTTTACTATCCTCAGATATCGGCGGGCAGGAGGAATTTCGCAACGCGATCAGAAAAGAGCGACGAACGGAGCTGGCCTTTGAAGCAAAACGGTACTTCGATCTGAACCGCTGGGGAATACTGGCAACTACAATTCAGGAACAAATGAATTTGTCGAAACGGACATTCCCAGCAGCCAGGTCCGCTTCCCACCCTATTACGGGAAAACAGTACTTTTTATATCCGTTACCGGCAACAGAATTTATCAATAACGCACGGTTGGGACAACAAAATCCCGGCTACAACTAAATCGACGAACAATGAAATTACTTCGTAGAATTTCAAACGCCAAAATAGTAGCGGCATGTGTCGCTTCTATAACAATTTTGTGTATACCTTCTTTTAGAAATGTGCCGACAGACGGTCCGGGTACAAAAGCCGATCTGCCCAATATCGTTGTCATTCTTGCAGATGATATGGGTTATGGTGATATTCGAGCTTATAACCCTGAATCTCAGATTCCGACTCCAAATCTGGATAAGCTGGCCGTTGGTGGTCTGAGGTTTACGGACGCCCACTCGGGTTCGTCGGTCTGTACGCCAACGCGTTATGGTCTGCTGACCGGCCGCTATGCTTTCCGGTCTTCACTCAAAAAAGGCGTTTTGGGAGGATATTCGCCCCCGCTGATTGAGAACGACCGCTTTACAATCGCCGATCTGCTTAGTAATGCTGGCTATCATACGGGTATCGTTGGCAAATGGCACCTTGGCTTATCCTTCGCAATCGATAGTGTTACCACTTCGACAAATGCGCCGGCAGATTCAACATCCGGTTGGCCAAACGGCAACGGCATCAATGTAGAAAAGCCGTTGGTGAATAGCCCTAATGATGTAGGGTTTGATTACAGCTATATTATTCCGGCTTCACTGGATATGCCACCATACGTCTATTTTGACGATAAAAAGCCCACGGAACGGGGCATTGTACAACTTGAAGGAAGCAAATATCCGCGTGGGGTGCTCTGGCGTGAGGGCAAAGCATCGGCAAACTTCAACATCCACGCAACACTCGACCACTTTTCAAAAAAAGCTACTGACTTTATATCAAAATCGGCCCGGTCGGAAAAACCTTTCTTTTTATATCTTCCGCTAACAGGGCCGCACACGCCCTGGCTCCCTTCCCAACGTTTTAAGGGCAAATCAAAGGCAGGTATATATGGTGATTTTGTAGCCCATACCGACGCTGTTGTTGGCGAGGTAATGCACACCTTAGACAGCCTTGGCATCACCGGGAATACGTTGGTTATATTCACGTCAGACAACGGAGCGGACTGGAGGCCTGGTGATAAACAGTTATTCCCTGCCCATCAGGCAAATTATATATTCCGCGGTCAAAAATCGGATATTTGGGAAGGTGGACACCGGGTGCCTTTTTTGGCAAGTTGGCCAATGGGCATTAAACCGGGCCGGCAGACTTCAAACACTATTTGCCTTACTGATCTTCTGGCTACCTTCGCAACGATCACACACCAAAAAATACCCGCTTCGGCCGCACAGGACAGCTTCGATTTCTCAACTGTCCTCACAAATAATGCTCCAGTAAACCCTACAAGGCAAAGCATTATCCACCATTCGATAAAGGGCATGTTTGCACTCAGAAAAGGCAAATGGAAGTACATTGAAGGAAAAGGAAGCGGTGGATGGTCGGAAGACAATTCCCCGACGGCAGATTTGCAGGCTCAGTTGTATGATCTGGAAACAGACCCCACCGAAAGCAAAAATGTGTTTACATCGTTTTCAGACATAGCGCGCAGTCTAGACAGTGAGTTACAAAAGCAGAAAAAATCGGGTTACACCAGATCGGGGAGCAATAAGTGACCCGCAGCGGAAATAGCCAGATAGGAGACAATAAGCCTCATTCTTGTAGGGGCGTTAGTAACACATTTTTATTTTATGATGAAAAAATACGAAAGCAAGATTTTGCTTCTAACAGTATTTATGTCATTTATGACATCGGGAATCTGGGTTTCAGGGCAAAACACAATGAGCACTGCAAGTCGGCCTACGATTATATTCATTTTGGCAGATGATTGGGGATATGGTGATTTGGGGTGTTATGGGAATGCCGATGTTACTACCCCCAATCTAGACAAATTAGCGTCCCAGGGAACCCGTTACACGCAATTCCACGTGACCAGCGGTGTTTGCTCTCCGAGCAGAAGTTCGATACTTACCGGACATTTTCCGGCCAGGCATCGTATTCATGGGCACTTTGCAGGAAATGGGGAGAATTCCAGTCGAAACATGCCGAACTGGCTGGATGAGAACTTGCCGGTATATTTACCAAAACAAATGCGTGAAGCGGGTTACGTTACCGCACATATAGGAAAGTGGCATCTGGGCGGTGGAGGGGCGCCCAATGGAGATACGGGAGCGCCCGAACCGAAGGTATATGGTTATGATGAAACCAGAGTATGGAATGGTAACGGACCCACCTGGAAAGGTGATCAGCATTGGCCGACGACGAGGTACATGGATAATGACACGCTTTGGATTCAGAATTCGAGCAAACTGGCAGTCGACGAGTCAATTGATTTTTTGCGAAGGAACAGGGGGAAGTCGCCCATGTTTTTGAATATTTGGTTGAAGGACCCACATACCCCGCTTGCCCCATCAGCGCGGCAAAGAAAACCGTTTAAAGGTTTAGAACCCGATAAAGAGACGTATTATTCGGTGTTGGCAGATGCAGATTACCATATTGGAAGGCTCATAGATAGCTTGGCAAAAATGGGACTTGATGATAATACATTGCTGATCTTTACAAGTGACAATGGCCCCGCAAACTATGCGCCGGCAAGAATCGCGGGGTCGACAGCGGGCTTGAAGGGACGAAAAACTGATATTTTTGAAGGAGGGGTTAATGTCCCCTTAATTATAAGGTGGCCCGGCCACGTTGCTGCGGGAGCGGTAGATACCCTGAGTGTTTTGTCGGCGGTTGATTTACTGCCTACCTTCTGCGAATTAGCAGGGAATAAGCTTCCGAAAGAGTTTAAGCCAGACGGGGAAAGTTTTGCCAACTTGTTGCAAAAAAGGCCCTTTAAGCGTTCAAAGCCACTATTTTGGGAATGGAGATTTCCTTATCTGGGAACCGACCGTAATAGACAAAATAGCTGGGCCAACATCGCGGTACGAGATGGAGACTGGAAATTAATAGCGAATAATAGTATTAATCGAATTGAACTTTATATGATCTCCGTCGATCCGTTTGAAACAAAAAACTTGGCGAACGACAATCCGGAGAAAGTGAAAGAGCTGCTTAATAAATGGAATGAGTGGAAATCCGGGCTTCCGGACTAAGAGACATTAATAGGTCGATGGCTATCCCAGAGCTTAAACCTTGTACACGTTTACCATCTAAATCTATGCGAAGTTTTTTTCGATATTTTCTTATCCTTATACAACTTCTGCTATTGGTAGGATCTTCTTACAGTCAGATTACCCGGCCACTTACTTCGCGTCCCAATATTATTGTCATTGTTGCCGACGATCTCGGCTTTGGTGATTTGGCTTGTTATGGCAACAAAAATCACCAGACACCCAATATCGATAAGCTAGCGCGAGAAGGTATAAAGTTTCTTGATTTTCACTCGAATGGCGTCGTTTGCAGCCCTACAAGGGCATCGTTACTTACCGGGAAATATCCTCAAAGCACTGGCATTACAGGTGTAATTACAGCAAAAAGCCATCGGGATGTTGGGCTGGATGCCAATGAGACACTGATTTCGGAAATCTTAAAAGGAAATGACTATAAGACTGGTATAATAGGGAAATGGCATTTAGGGTACGACACAATCTATTCGCCTGTTAAGCAAGGATTTGACATCTTCAAAGGATACGTCAGTGGCAATGTTGATTACAATACACATTTCGATCTGGAGAACCATTTCGACTGGTGGTCCAATACAAGTAAATCAGACGAAGCAGGGTACACAACAGATCTGATAACAAAACATGCTTTGTCATTTATCGACCAAAATAAGAGCAACCCGTTCTTTTTATACATTGCTCACGAGGCACCACATGCACCATATCAGGTAAGGGATAGCCGACCTGAACGCACCGGAGACCCTGGATTTAAACCTGAACCGGTTACGGACAAAAGAAAGTTATACGGGCAGATGATTGGAATTATGGATGAAGGTATAGGGGAAATTATCACAGCGCTCGACAAATACAAGATTTTAGAAAATACGCTTATTCTGTTTCTATCAGATAACGGAGCTACTGAGGTCGGTTCTAATCTTCCTTTCAAAGGTCAAAAAGGGCAGGTTTGGGAAGGTGGACATCGCATCCCAATGATTGCCTACTGGAAAGGAGTAGCAGCCCCTCAAGTCACCGATGAACTTCTTATGACGATGGATATATTTCCTACAATTTCAGAATTAACAGGTTCTAAAATCCCGGAAAACGTGCAGTTAGAAGGTAGAGGCTTTAGAAATATACTATTAAATAGAGCCTTCCATTCAACAGAAAGGCCGGTTTTCTGGAGCTTTAAAAATTCTGGGGCAGTAAGAAAGGGTAAGTGGAAGCTAGTCAGGGAAAATCAGGACTATTATTTATATGACTTAAGTAAAGATTCGGGAGAGACGGAAAGCGTATTTAAGCAATTTTCCTCCACGGCCAAGCAGTTAGTGGACTTGCTAGTCCGATGGGAAAGGAAAATGTCGGCCATTCCAGCGAAATCGTAATTGCCACAGAATTTTAGTGAGTTTAAAAGAAGGCATTTAGTTCCTGCTTAACTACCTAGCTCAGTAGGCTTATTTTGCAGCTACAACGAGTATGAAACCAAAGCCCAATATTCGTCGAAACGAAAATGCCTGAATCTGAAGCTGGCTATGATTAGGCCACATACAGTTAACGTATACTGATATAGGTTAGCTTAAGTTTTCGGCTCTACCTCGATTTATTTCTATATTCATTTGACTGGTTTATGGCAGATTACCAAATTCATTTTATTATGCTAAGATGTCGGTATTTTGCAACAATTAAGTAACTATTAATCTGACCATAGTGTTGAATGAATTCATAAACACCGGGGAGATAACTCGGGGTAAACTGTCAGCCGATCAGCAAAATTCGGTTTTCGTATGCAAATTAGTCGCTTTCATATAAAGCACTGACAAACAGGCGACGACGTAGCGAAGCGATTACATCTTACTCTAAAATCGACTATCTAATCGCAAAAAAAGAGTTGTTCAGCTGCCATATCCTGAAAGTATGGCAGCTGAACAACTCTTTTTTTAGGGTAAACTAGTTACTGCCAGCCACCGCCCAGCGACCGGTACAACTCAATAAGCGATAAAAACTGCGCCCGTTTTGTCTCGATCCGCGACAGTTCAGCATCCAGCACGCTCCGCTGGGCCGTTATCACTTCCAGATAAGTAGCGTATCCATTGATGAACAGTTCATTCGACGTCGTAGCTGCCTTCCGCAGCATGGCTACTTCCTGATCCTGGATATCGGCAACACCCCGATAGTTTTCCAGGCCTTTCAGGCTACTGACCACCTCGCTAACGCCATTTAGAATCGTTTTCTGATAGGCATAATACGCTTCTTTGCTCCTGGCGACCGACACGGCATAATTACCTTTCAGCAATCGCCGGTTAAAGACCGGAGCCGTCAGGCCACCTAAAGCACCCAGCGCCAGCGAGGCAGGGTCGAAAAAGGTGGCAGCCCGGAAGGAATTCAACCCAATATAGGGCGTTAGCGTCAGCGATGGCAGAAAGTCAGCCTGCGCCACGGCCACATCAACATTGGCCGCTTCCAGTTCGCGTTCGGCCTGCCGAATGTCGGGTCTGCGACGTACCAACTGAACCGGTAGTCCAGCAACAACCGAGGCTGGAACCTTCTGATCTTCTATCGACCGACCACGCGCAATCGGTTGAGGGTAACGACCCAGCAAGGCATTTAGCTGATTTTCGACCTGAACAATCTCCTGTCGAACTTTGCCTTCCAGACCCCGCGTGTTCAGTAATTGAGCCGTAAACTGCTGAACAGCCAGCTCTGTTACCCGACCGGCCGCTTTCTGTACATTGACCAGTTCGACAGCGCGCTGTTGCAACACAACATTTTCCCGAATAATATCCAGTTCACCATCCAGCGCCAGCAAGGTGTAATACAATCGGGCAACTTCTGCCGTCAGTGCAGTGACGACCAGATTCTGCCCTTCCTGCGAAGCCAGCACACGGGTGTATGCAGCCCGTCGGCGATTGCGAAGCTTGCCCCAGATGTCAAGCTCCCACGAACTGCGAAAGCCCAGAAAAAAGTCGGGAGTGGGATTTGGAATACGGCTCTGCCCGTTGATATTTTCCGACAGGTTCGTGTCGTAGTTCCCGATCCCGTTCATCGTATACCGACCGTATCGATCCAGACCGGCAGCCGCTACAGCGTTGACAGTCGGCAACAAGGCCCCCTGACTGATCTGAAAACCGGCCCGAGCTATTTCTATGCGCTGGATAGCCATCTTCAGATCGGGATTCTGGCCCAGCGCCGTATCGATCAACCGAACCAGATACGGATCGGAAAATAGTTCTTTCCGGTCCAGATTACCGATGCCGACCGAATCGGTGCGGCCGATAAACGACGCAGGCACGGACATATCGGGTGTTTTTGAAGGTGTATGAACAACCCGACAACCACTCAGACTGGTCAGAAAAACGACCAGACTAAGTCCGTAGGCAAGGCTATGTTTCTTGAAGGATAGCACCGTTGGCATTCGTTTTAGTAGCTAGTAAATTAGAACCTGGCTCATCATCTGCATTCGTATTTTTCGAGGCAAATCGCTGAGCTAGTTTAGCGAATAGAATATAAAGTCCGGGCACCAGAATCAGGCCGAAAATGGTCCCGATGAGCATGCCGCCGGCAGCAGCCGTTCCGATCGATCGGTTACCCAATGCACCCGCTCCCGACGCAATACAGAGCGGAATCAACCCGGCAATGAAAGCCAGTGAAGTCATCAGAATAGGCCGCAAACGGGTAACAGCCCCTTCAACGGCCGCTTTTACAATGGATAATCCCTCCTGTTGTCGCTGGTTGGCAAACTCCACAATCAGAATGGCGTTCTTACCCAGCAAACCAATCAGCATGACCAGCGAAACCTGCGCATAAATGTTGTTTTGCAGACCCGCGAATTGCAGGCATAAAAACGAACCAAAAATCCCGGCAGGTAACGATAACAGAACCGCCAGCGGCAAAAACAGGCTCTCGTATTGCGCCACCAGCAGCAGATACACAAAGACCAGACAGATGGCGAAAATATAGATGGCCTGATCGCCCGACAGCACTTCTTCGCGCGACATACCCGACCATTCGAAGGAGTAACCGCGCGGCAGGGTTTCTTTAGCCACCTCCTGCACCGCCCGCAGGGCATCACCGCTACTGTAGCCCGGTGTCGGATCGCCATTGATCAGGGCCGACATGTACATGTTGTAGCGGGTGATCTGTTCCGGTCCGTATACACGCTGAAGGCTGACAAAATTCGAATAAGGGACCATTTCGCCCTCCCGGTTCTTCACCCGCAGATTCAGTACATCTTCTGGCTTTGCCCGGTATTCGGGAGATGCCTGTACCATAACTTTATACATCTGCCCGAACCGAATGAAATTCGACGCGTAATAGCTACCCATCAGCGTTTGCAGCGTACTCATCGCATTATCGATCGAAACGCCTTTCTGCGCGGCTTTATCCTGGTCTACCTGCAACAGATACTGCGGAAAGCTGGGGTCGAAGCTTGTAAAGGCATTCCCGATTTCTGGCCGCTTTTTGAGGGCTGCAATGAAATCATCAGCCACCTTTTTTGTCTTTTGCAGATCGCCGGAGCCCGTTCGGTCCAGCATTCGCAGTTCGAAACCACTGGAGTTACCAAAGCCCGGCACCGTTGGCGGTGGGAAAAACTGAATGCTGGCATCCTGAACAGTCTTCGTTTTCTGTTCCAGATCGGCAATTACCTCTTCCATCGTTTGCGTGCGCTCATCCCAACTTTTCAGGTTGATCATGCCCATTCCGTAAGAAGCTCCTACCCCATCGGTCATGAGGCTATAGCCAGCCAGCGTCGATACGTTTTCGACAGCTTCCATGCGTGAGGCCACCTGCTGAATTTTGTCCAGTACATCTTCCGTACGCTTCACTGTAGCCCCAACGGGCGTGGTCACGTTTACGTAAATCATACCCTGATCTTCCGTTGGAATAAACCCGCTCGGCAAATACGAGGTGATTCCCCAGGTACCGGCGGCAAACAGCAGCAGCATCGCAACGGTAACAGCCCCACGGCTGGCAACCCGCCGGAGAATTTTCTGATAGCGGCCCGTCATGGCATCGAAGCCCCGGTTGAAGCTGGCAAAAAACCGTCCGAGCAATCCGGCTGATTCATGAGCGTGGGTAGGTCGTAGCAACAAAGCGCACAAAGCGGGCGTGAGCGTTACGGCATTGATACCCGAGATGACAATGGCAACGGCCAGCGTCAGCGAAAACTGTCGATAGAAAATTCCGACCGGCCCCGACATGAAGGCTACAGGCACGAACACCGCCGACATAACCAGCGTAATAGCAATCAATGCCCCACTGATTTCCTTCATTGCCGCAAACGTAGCGGCCCTCGGCGACAGATGGCCGCCCCCGGCGCTGGTCTCAGCCATCTTGGCGTGAACGGCCTCAACGACCACAATCGCATTATCGACCACAATACCAATGGCCAGCACCAGCGCAAATAGGGTAAGCAGGTTGATCGAAAAACCGATCATGCTCATGAACGCGAACGAACCAACCAGCGCTACCGGCACTGCCAGGGCGCAAATCAGTGTCGAGCGCCAGTCCTGCAGGAAGATAAATACGACCAGAAAAACCAGCACAAAAGCCTCGATCAGGGTGCGGACCACCTCGTGTATCGACGCATCCAGAAACCGTGATACATCGTAAGCGAAGTTGTAGGTCATGCCGGGCGGGAAGTTCGTTTTCTTCAGTTCAGCCATCCGTGCTTTCACGTTGTTGATAACTTCCTGCGCGTTCGATCCTGGCCGTTGTTTCAGCATGATCGATGCCGACGGGCGACCATCCGTTTTCGACAGTACATCGTAATCAAGTGAGCCGAACTCCACGTCGGCTACATCCTTCAGGCGCAGAATCGATCCGTCGGATTCGGATCGCAAAACGAGGTTTTCGTACTGTTTCGGATCGAAGAACTTACCGCTGTAACGAAGTACGTACTGAAGCACCTGCGAAGCACGACCCGAGCTTTCACCCGCTTTACCGGGAGCCACTTCGACGTTCTGTTCACGGATGGCGGCAATTACTTCATCGGGCGACACGCCGTAGGACGTCATACGATCGGGTTTGAGCCAGACCCGCATCGAATATTCCCGCGAGCCCATGATATCGACAAACCCAACCCCATCGATCCGTTTCAGTTCGGCCAGCACGTTGATGTCGGCGAAGTTGTAAATGAACTTCTCATCGACGCTCGGGTCATCGCTGAAAATATTGAGGTACAACAGCATACTGTTCACCTCTTTTTCGGTCGATACCCCGGCTTTAATAACCTCTTCAGGTAATTCATCGAGCACTGTTGTCACGCGGTTCTGAACGCCCATAGCCGCCAGATCGGGATCAGTACCCACTTTAAAAAACACCTGAATAAGCGTACTACCATCGTTGCCCGAAACCGAGTTCATGTATACCATACCCGGCACTCCATTAATGGCGCGCTCCAGCGGCATGGCTACAGCCTTGGTGGCTACTTCGGCATTAGCGCCTGTATATTTGGCTGTTACCGTTACCGAGGGTGGCACAATATCGGGAAACTGCGTAATGGGCAAACCGACCAGAGCAAGCCCTCCCAGCAGTGTAATAAGCACCGATATAACCGCCGATAGCAACGGTCTTTTGATAAATAAATCGAACATAATTTCAGTGGACAGTTTTCACCAGGCACCTTTCCGTTCATCGTATGCACCGATACGACAAAACAGAATTGCCTACTGAAAACTTTTGGGTTATTGTTGAGCTAGCGTACTTTGCGACGAGAGACTATCAGCAGAAACGGCTTCCGGAATGATCTGCATACCATCGCGGACATTCTGAATTCCTTCATAAACGACCCGTTCGCCCGGCTCCAGACCCGATTGCACCAGATAGTACTGGTCTACCCTGCCCTGGGTTACAAAACTCCGCGACTTCACTTTGTTGGATGCATCCACGATGTAGACATAGTTCTTGTCCTGCACCTCAAATACGGCCTTCTGGGGCACCAACAGCGCATCGTCTACGTCATTCGCCAGCCGGATCTTGCCCGACGATCCGTGTCGAAGGAGTTTTTCCGGATTCGGGAATCGCGCCCGGAAAGCAATGGTTCCTGCCCCTTCTTCAAAGACACTTTCTACTGTTTCGATCTTGCCCTTATGGGCATATTTTGAATCATCGGCCAGCAGCATTTCCACCGTCTGGATGCCCTCGCTGGGATTTTTTCGGTGTTTTTTGACGTAGGCCAGGTATTCCTTTTCCGAAACGTCGAAGTAGGCATACACTTCGCGGGTATCCGATACGGAAGTCAGCAGAGCCCCTTCTTCGATCAGGCTACCCATCTTGAACGGAATCCGGTTAATAACGCCATCGAAAGGTGCTTTAACACTCGCATGCGACAGTCGGAGTGCAGCGTTATCCTGCATCGACTTTGCTTCGTCAATAGAGGCACGGGCGGCATCTAATTTGGCCTTGGCCAGTTCGAGTTCAGAAGGAGAAACGACGTTTTTATCGACGAGCAATTTCACCCGACCCAGCTCAACTTCAGCAGTTTTAGCTCCTGCTACGGCACTTTTTAAATTGGCTTTCGCCTTATCGAGTTCGGCCTGATATTCGGCCTCATTGAGTTTAAACAACAATTGTCCCTGCCGAACAGGTTGCCCTTCGTCGACGAAGATCTTTTCCAGAAAGCCCGACACCCGAGCCCTGATTTCAACATTGCGAACCGCTTCCAATGTGCCGACATACTCCTTTTTGAGCGTCGTGGATTGACGTGCCAATTTCACAACGGGCAACGTCAGTGTTTCCGGCTGATCGGTTTGTGCTTCCTTACCCGTACAGCCAATTAGTACCGCACCCATGAGAAGGGCGGCTAGAATTCCATAGTTTTTCATCTTTTAAGGCAGATAGTATACGCGTGAAAACAAGGCAGATACAGCCATCCTTTCGGTGGCTACCTACCAGCTATCACACAGATTGATTTATCGTGAAGACCAGGCCATATGTGTAAAGGCGCGACATATTCCATCAATAGACCAGATGGTTCTGCTCTTTTGACGCATAGGGAATCGCATCAGAAACGTTTCTTACACACGCGGGTTATGCCGCGAACTGGGGGGGAGGAGACGAAATTTCGGGCACATGTGTAGGAACATGTGCAGGCTTGAAGGGCACCGATTGCCGATTCAAATACCAGTAATGTTCGGCTAAGGTGCGGAACACAAACAGCTGATGGAAGAAATAATCCTGTTCAACGTTGGTTACCTCGGAGTCGTCGGATTCTTCGTGTTCGGGTATGGCATTTTCGAGACCGAAGCATTCTTCCAGCAGAAGCTCACTGAAGCTTTCTATTTCGTTGATCGACAAATTCTCGCGTCGTTCGCCGGGAAACCTGGGGGTAGCGTATGGATCAGGCGCATCAATACTGACATTGATGACGTGTAACGCCATCAACAGGCAAAGTAGCCGGTGCAGTACGGATTGACGCTGAAGATTACCCATAAACCCAATTTGGTTGGTAGGTTCACAAATATAACCAGCAACGGGCATAACCTGTTCCATCTTACCAATTCCAGGAGCAGATTGGCAATTTCTTTTAAGTTTTCCTTGGTTTGCTACAATTTAGAAAGTTAGGTCATTAGCCGATGGGGCAAATTATCGCTTAAGTCATTGAGTCAAATGGCGCAATTATGTATTGATCTGGTGGCCAAAAGCGAATTTGCCTATTTACCTGCACAGAAACCGTGGCATACTTCTGTGCCTGATTAAATTATTCTTCTACCTTACGGATTGACAAAACACTCAGTTGTGCTGGCTTTTCGTCGGTATTGGTCAGGCCGCTTACAGCTACTTTCTGCTCGACGGCTTCGGTCTGTAGCCAGTTACGCAATTTACTCGCGTATCCTACCTGTGTCCATTTCGTTGGTAGCCCATAGGTCAATTGCCCGCCCGGCTTCAGCAAGTTGAGCCCCAGTTCAACAAACAGTACGTACGGATCGGCCTTACTTGTATAGGTATTTGGAAACGTTCCCTGAAAATACGCCCTGGAGCTGGGAAATCCTTCGGGGCGAGTGAATGGTGGAACGCCGATCACAGCATCAAAACCCGCATAATTTCCGGTTTCATCAAGCACGTCAGGAAACGCAAATCGCCACTCAACCGCCTGCTGAAACACACGTTGTTTATTGATGTAAGCCGCTTTTTTCTGTTGTAGGTGGCTGGTTAGCTTCTGTTGTCGGTCATCCTGACTAATGGAATCAAACGGTAAAGCCGCCTGTGCGAGTCTGGCTTCGAGCCGACGAATCTCAAGAACTTCTTTCTGCCCAGCGAGTGCTACCTGATTCAGAAATTCGGCAAATTCCTGTATTCGGGCATGAATTTGTTCTTCATCCGGCTTTTCTGGATTTTGCCGGAGGGCCAGCGCATCCATTCTATACTGGTTGAAGTCGATCAGAAATTTCTCGCGAATTGGGCTCTTCAAACCATCAGCCTGAAAATCCAGACCGAATCGCGACACCAGCGCATTGCCGATTTTTATATTTAAGGCGCATGGTAGAGACGCAATATCCCGTCGGTCAACTTTACCCGTCGCTTCAGTAACCGGAACGCTTTTTATCAATTCGATCCATAGCCTCAAGGTACAGAAATTGACGGCGATGGAACTAATATCTACACCAAAGAGGCAGTTTTCCAGAAGCGTCAGTTTTTCATGAACTATTGTTTTCTGGACCCGCTGCATTTCTACAGGGGAAAATTTGGTCAGGTTCGCTCCTTCCGGAATGTACTCAAATGGCTCACCATCCTCATTGTTGATCACTAATTCGTTATTGACAGAGCTGACACAAAGTTGATGAATACGTTGCCCGTCGCTATCGACCAGAATGCCCAGCTCGGCTTTCAGAACGATAAGTTCATGCAGAGCTGCTACAAGAAAACGTCCGCTACCAACGGCTGGGTCTACAATGCGAAGGCTATTGAAAACAGCATTGAAGCGCAGCAGTGACTGGGGTTCATGAAAATGACTGAAGTAACTACTGAGTTCTTCAATACTCGTTGCCTTAATCGAATCGTCGGGGCGCAGGGAATTCAGATCGGGATAGGTGGTAAATGTCGAGACCACCGCCCTACGCACGGTATTGCGAACAATCTCTGCAACCAGGTGATCCGGAATTAGTACTGAATTAGTACGATAGCAGTTGATCATCTCAAAAATCGCTCCCAACGCGGCTGCCGTAATGTTCGGTTTATCTTCCTGCACGACAAGGGGATCGTCAACGGAGAAATCATAGGCATCCAGAAAATTCTGCAAATAGTGTAGTGTTGAGCGTTGTGCTGCCTCTGGTCCAGCCTGTACATTATTGAGAACTGTCTGGCCAGCTATTGGTAATTCGAGCGTATTGTCAAGATCGCCGATCGTTACTGTCTGTCGTTCAAGATCGGTCTTATCAAACAGGGAACAAGCTAAATAGGGAACACGTCCAAACCGGTTTATGCTATCAGCAGACCGACGTTCTTCCGGTACGGCCATTACGTCGAAAAACAACGCATTAAGTGCGGTGAAGTCATGAATCCGCTGTGCAGTCAGAACGTGGGCGCTTTGGTCGTGCAGACCATACTTAACCAGTTGTGCGTCGAGCAGTTTTATAAACAGCATACGACCAAGCCAGGTAAAGCATAGTTCCAGCCCAATAGCAACCAGTTGATCCGTTTCCGTAGCACCGTAGGTAGCCAGTCCTTCCACATTTACCAGCGCATTCTGTTTTCGGAGCTGACTAATGGCATTTTCTAATAACGACCCCTCCGCCCGTTCATTTTCGGGCAATCGCTGAATAAGCCGGCCTTTCTTATTGGTCGGTAATTCGTGTAGTCCAACGATGTAGAGCAGTTCATTATAAAAGCGTTTGCTGACGGCGTCTGTGCCATTTGGCAGCGGTTGTTTTAGTAAATGTTCTGGCGAGAACACCTTAACGACTGGCATCAGGGCGCGATTTCCCTGCTCGGGAGGGAGTTTGAGCGCATCGGCAAATTCACGCAGATTCAGGTATGTGACCGGTACGTCGACGTCAAGATCACGCAGAATACGAGCCGTTTCGGTATAGAAAAAAGCGTCGTCTTTCTTCTGCTGTTGCCTAAGCTGAAACAATCGTTTCAGCCGGGCATTGTCGTAAAAGAACTGACGAAAATCGGTTTCGTCGAAAATGAACCAGTTATAAACGTCCGTAATAATTAACTGGCAAACTACGTGATCCGGGTCGCGTTCACGAAGCTCGAAGTAGTATAATATCAGTTCATGAAGGGCTTTGACATTATTTTTGAGCGGAGTCATCATCTCGGCCGCAAACACTTTTCGGGTCTCGATAATAGCGCTCGAGGGGAAGCTGCCCGGCAATAATTTATCAGGAGTTTCCGACGCTACGGGTCCGGTCTGAATAACAAGATCGATCCATTCGTTCGTATGAACGTCGAAGGTATTGCCATAGAACATTTCGCTCAGAAATTCGGCAACAATGTTTTTCTGGTACTCTTCGGACTCTTTCTCGTCTACCCGCGAAAACAGCCGCGTCAATGCGCTACGGAATGTATCTAGTTGCTCCTGCGGGACCGATTGCCGGGCATATGCTTTATTGAGTGACTGAAGTGGTTTACGAAGGTGGAGCCTCATGGAGGCAAATTTAACGCTAAACAAAGAGAACACAGAGGCTTTGCCGTGTTCACAAGTTTTTTTCGACTTGCCCCTGCTCACTCTCTGTGTTCTCTGTACTGACTAACTCTTATTCCCGAACAACTGATTCCAGACGCTCTTGGCCTTTTCCTTCGCTTCTTCGATTTGAAGAGCGGCTTCAGCCTTCAGTTCGTCGAGCTTAACCTGCGCAGCTTCGAGTTGCACGGATGCTTCAGCTTTCAGTTCATCAAACTTATCTTCGGCAACATCCGATAATTCGTCGGCTTTGGCAGAAGCAGCGGCAAAAACGGTTTCGGCCTGCGCTTGCAGAGTAGCCAGATTCTCGGCTGTAGATGCCTTCGCTGCGTCGAAATGCTCAGTCGCCTTTGCTTTAATCCCTTCAATATCAATATCTTTTCCAAACTCCTGCGCTTGAGCAACCAGCTTGTCTTTCAATTCATCGAGTTGGGTAGCCGCTGCATTGAGGTGTTGGCCAGCTTCGGTTTTGAAGGCCTCGAGTTTCTCGGCAGTGGTTGTCTTGGCAGCCTTTACTTCTTCGGCAGCTGTGTTTTTTGCGTTGTCTTCCATAAAATCACTTGTGGGCTTTTAATAATGAGCGAAAATTGAACAGAAACGGGGGCAAAACCAAAAAGAAAGGGAAGAAGGGAAAAAGACGAGCGGAAATGGTAACAGGGCCTGAAGAGAGGCAGGTCCCGTTTTCGGGTCGTTTTCCCTAAGCTACCCCAGCCGCCGGACAATCAGGCTATTGACCAGTTCAAACAGGTTGGCGGGTTTTAGCGTGCGCCAGTTAGCAATGTCCAGCGTACCGCCAAAGTTGATGTAATAGTCCAGGTGGTATTTTTTCCATTCGCGTTCAATAAACTCCGGCGAATGAATAGCCGCAATCCAGCCATCCTCTACATCCTCAAACCATTCTTCATAATAACTGTCATCAGATCCGTGGAAATTAAAAATATTTTCACTGATCAGAATAAAATACTTGATTCCCTCATAGACCAGCAGGTCTATGACCTGCCGCTTCAGGTACATGATATCGTTGTGGAGCGTATCGTTCCATTCCCCAAAAAGTTCGATCACGACAAACTGACGATCATAATTGGCGAACAGTATCTTGCAATACAGGGTTTCTGAGCCAATTTCGTCCCAAAGTGGATGGATGTAATAGCCGTATATATTGTTTTCGTACTGCTGCATATTATACTCCCGTTCGTGAAACGGCGACCGCTCGTCGTCAGCCGATGTATAATATTTTTCCCAGCCGTAAAAGGGTTCGATGTCCTGCATAATCAATTTCACAAATGAATGCTTAATGAATAATCGGGTCACTGGCGCAATGAACATGTGAATGGAATGCCTATTCACGTACTCGCCAGTCTACTCACTCACTAATTAATTTCGTAACCGCTTTTAGAACGAATTGGTTGAACGAATTGCGTATTTTGCTGACGATGAAAATGCGGTTTCGTCAGCTCGAATCGTTTGTCGTACTGCTCACGTATCCCGCAAGGCACTGCGTCAGGCATTTACGCCCATTTGGCGGGTAAAATACCGTTTTTTTGTACAAGCCGAAGAACTCACTATATCCGTACAGGCCTATTGCATTACTCGTAGCTTTACGGCATGAAACCCATCAGCAAAAACATTCTCATTACGGGTGTCTCAACGGGCATTGGGTACGGCGCAGCCAAACAGTTCGTTCAGCGTGGTTATACAGTCTTCGGGAGCGTTCGTCACCAGACCGACGCCGATCGGCTCGTGGCTGAATTGGGCGACAATTTCATTCCCCTGCTGTTTGACGTAACCGATACGGATGCCATTGCCGAAGCCGCAAAATTTCTCACCACCCGGCTGGCTAACAGCGGGCTTGGTGGTCTCATCAATAATGCGGGAATTGCCATGGGCGGCCCACTGCAATATCAGCCCATCGACACAATACGAAACCATTTTGAGGTCAATGTATTGGGATTAATTCAGGTCACGCAGGCGTTTCTGCCATTGCTTGGTGCACGGGCCAATCATGCTGTCCAGCCTGGCCGGATTCAGAATATCAGTTCGGTGAATGGACAGGTCGCGATTCCGTTTATGGGTGCCTATGTCGGTTCCAAACACGCCGTAGAAGGCATTTCGCACAGCCTGCGACGGGAGCTGGCGCTGTTTGGTATTGAGGTCGTTATTGTTGGACCGGGAGCCGTTAAAACACCCATTTGGGGCAAAGGAACAGATATTAGTGCCTATAACAACACTGTCTATTATCCGGCCATGCAATGGTTTCTGAAACAAGTCGAGACCTCCGAAAAGCGTGGATTTTCAATTGATTACCTCGGCGAGCGCATTGTACAGATTCACGAAACAACCCAGCCACGAACCCGTTATGCATTAGTACCCAACAAGCTAACAAGCTGGATACTACCCCGGCTCCTCCCCGATCGAATGATTGACTGGATATTGGGACGAGTTAGCGGATTGCGGTATAAACCGTAAGGTTTGCTCCTTTCACTGGTTAAGTCAATAGCTTTCTTTTGAGCAAGTAAAAAACCATGCTTAAACCCGCTTTTCAAAAAGACGACACTCTCCTGGCCGACATCGAAACGGCCCGAAATCACCCCGAATCACTGCATATCTGGTGGCTTGGGCAGAGCGGTTTTCTGGTACAGTATAATGGCAAACAGTTACTGTTCGATCCGTATCTATCGGACTCATTATCGGAGAAATACGCCCATACTGACAAGCCCCATGTACGTATCTCAGAACGGGTTATTCAGCCGGGCCATTTGGGTATGATTGATGTTGTCACATCCAGCCATAACCATACTGACCATTTAGACTATAATACCTTATTCCCCTTGTTTGCTGCCAATTGGCAGCTGCAGCTGGTTATTCCTGAGGCCAACCGCACCTTTGTAACAGATCGGCTTGGTATCGCTCCAGATCAGCCCATTGGCCTCAACGATAGCCAAACAGTTCCTGTAGGTGGCTTCATCTTTCATGGTGTTCCGGCGGCCCACAATGAATTGGAGCGTGATGCAGAAGGCCGTTGCAAATTTATGGGCTTTGTGGTCGAGATCGGCCCCTATCGTGTTTACCATTCCGGCGATACACTCTGGTACGATGGCATGGTCGATATTCTGAAACCCTTCAAGGTAGACGTAGCTTTTCTGCCCATTAACGGCAACAAACCCGAACGGCGTGTGGCGGGTAATCTTAACCCCAATGAAGCAGCCCGACTTGGCCGCGACATTGAGGCCAAACTCGTTATTCCGCACCATTACGATCTGTTTGAATTCAATACTGCCGATCCGGCCGATTTTGTGAAAGCCTGTGAACAGTATGGCACGCCCTACCGCGTCATGCAACTGGGCGAAGGCATAAGCATTGACTAGTAGAATCACGACAAAACACACGATGAAAACCTCCCTCCTGCTCCATTTACCGGCTTTATTGCTCCTGATTGCACAACTTAGTGTAGCCCAAACGCCTAACTTCAAGATACAGGTTGTTGATAACCAGATCAATATTGGTTATGGGCTAGCCATTGGCGATGTAGATGGCGACAAACGACCCGATATTTTACTGGCCGATCAGAAAGAGTTTGTCTGGTATCAGAATCCCGGCAATAAAACCAGCCCGTGGAAAAAGTACGTCATGGCAGCCAATCTGACTCCACAGGATAACGTCTGCATTGCCGCCCGCGATCTGGATGGCGACGGGCGCGTGGAGGTGGCCGTTGGCGCAGGCTGGAACCCTGCCGAAACCGGTGACAGTACCAAATCAGGCGCCGTATTTTATCTCGTTCGCCCGCAGGACCCAACACAACGCTGGGAAGCCATTCGCCTACACCATGAAGTAACTACCCACCGGATGCGCTGGGCGAAAACTGGCAAAGACAATTATCAGTTAATCGTTGTTCCTTTACACGGACTGGGCAACAAAAATGGCGAGGGTCGGGGCGTACGAATCTGGGGCTATGAATTCCCGAAAGATCCGCGTAGTACGTGGAAACGTCAGCTGGTAGATTCAACAATGCACTTGACTCATAACTTCGAGATTTGGGAAGATGGAGCAACCACCGGACTGATCGTGGCCGGAAAAGAAGGCGGCAATGTGTTCGAATGGAAGAAAAAGAAGTGGCTTCCGGTCGACGACGAATCGGCCAGTAATGCGCTGCCGCTCCTCAACAAAGGCGTTGAAGGCATTGGCGAAATCCGGCGCCTGAACGGTGGAAGTGCGATTGCAACGATTCAGCCGATGCACGGTAATCTGCTTCAGGTAGAAAGCGGTTCCTACTCGTTCAAAAAATCGACAACGAAAGGTTCCGATAAAGAGGTCGACGTTCTAACCGATATATTCAGTCAGGGACATGCGCTTGCCTGTGGTGATTTTCTGGGTGTTGGCAGCGATCAGATTGTGGCTGGCTGGCGCAACCCAAACGCAGCCGGGAAAGTAGGTATTCGACTCTTTAAGCCCAAAGACGAAGGAAATGTGGAAGGCTACTCGCTGGACGATAGTGTCCGAATGGCCTGCGAAGACCTTCAGACAGCCGACCTCGATGGTGATGGTGATCTGGACATTATTGCTTCGGGCCGCGCCACGTTAAACGTACTGATCTACTGGAACCAGTTGAAATGACCTAGTCGCCGATCTTAACCATGACGCGGACAATTTTTTTGTATAGTCTTTCTCTGGCAGGCCTGGTCATTGTACTGAAGCTATTAGAATACCGTTTTTTAGTTCGTGTTTTACCGCTGGAAATTTACCTCGGCACTGTTGCTGTTTTGTTTACAGCACTAGGTATATGGGCAGGACGAAAGCTCACCCGGACAAAAACAGTAGTGGTTCACGAGTCTGATTTTCAGTTCGATCCGGCGTTACTGGCAAAGGTCGGCATTAGTAAACGGGAATACGAGGTGCTTGGACTTATGGCGCAAGGTCTTTCTAATCAGGAAATAGCCGATGCCCTTTTTGTCTCCCTCAATACCATCAAAACGCATTCGTCAAATTTATTTCTCAAGCTCGATACGAAGCGCCGGACGCAAGCGATCCAGAAGGCTAAGAATCTCCGCCTGATTCCCTAATACATTGGTATGATTCTACGAATCGGCACACAAATCATACTTTCGGGTGATGCAGACGCAAGGGCATTTAGCTTGTTTCGCTGAAAAAAAATCATGAAAAGAATCGTCTTGATTTATGGCCTCATTGCCGGAACCATTGTAGGAGGCATGTTTGCCGTCACAGCTCCATTATGGCAAAATGGAACCATCACCTTCGACAATGGCATGTGGGTTGGTTATGCCACCATGGTCATTGCCCTATCCCTGATTTTTTTCGGGATAAAATCGTATCGCGACAATCATTCAGGCGGTGCAATTTCCTTTGGAACGGCATTTAAAGTGGGAATCCTCATTGCATTGATTGCCTCTTTACTCTACTGCATTGCCTGGGAAATCTGTTACAATACGCTTTACCCAAACTTCATGGAAATGGCCGCCCAATACAAGCAAGCAACCATGAAAAACAGCGGGGCCACAGCACAGGAAATCGCAAAGACGATGGCCGAATTTCAGGAGAGTGCTGAGTCGTATAAGAATCCGTTGGTGCGTTTTGCCTTTACACTTATGGAAATTTTCCCGGTTGGCGTGGTTATTAGCCTGATTAGTGCGGCTCTCCTTCGAAAAAAAGAATTCCTTCCAGCTGACTAACAACGATACCCGTCATGTTAGTCTGATACGTACGATTGTATAGTGTCGAACAGGAAGGAGTCTGGCAACATGTATAGTGCTGTATACAGCTAACACCCATTCGAACTCTTTATTCGTATATTATACTATCTGACTAGCAGTGCTTATGGCTTATCTAAAGTTATATTGATCAATTGCTGGTTCCGTATGACACCAATAGGTAAGGCTTTCAGGTAGTGTAGTTGGCTTTGAATAGCCACTAACTGACTGACAGTGGCTACCGTTGTCCCATTCACGGTTCGGATCACATCGCCTTTCTGTAGTCCAGACGTTACTGGCTGGTCGCCTTGGGGGATCTCAACGACAAGAATACCCAGTTCATCTGGTAGCCCGTAAGCTGACCTATCCCCGGCACCCCGTATATCCCGCACTTTTATACCCAACCACATTGTTTCTGCTTGTTCCTTCTCTACAGTCGGTTGAAGCAACAAGGGCAGTTTGGGTGACCGGGTCAAACTGCGTAACCTGGCCGTCTGCACACCAAACCCATTCATTGAAAAATTCTGAAATCCTAACGCTAATGCCGGACTGTTTTTAGCTACCCGGTAATCACCCTGTTTCGGATTCAGAAAATGGGGATCACCGAAACGACTGTGTGCATCGGTTCCATTTTGCTGAGCCTTCAGTAAAGCCTCCTGGTCAGGAAATAAATTATTATCAAGTTCTTTGCTCCAATAATTAATTCGAATTGGCGCGTAAGGCCGTGTAACAATATTTTTCCGAAAGACATCTTCATTGTTTTTAAACCAGACGTGTGGATGGAACGAGTTGTTTAGTATGACATTATTTTCGGCAGTCCGGTAAAAGCCTTCCCGAAATTTTAAACCACCATTCAGCAATACGTTATTATAAATGTGGTAATTACTACTGCCATCATCCAGATCAATGTCCCAGCCATGATCGCAACGAAATCGATTATTCCGAATAACGATCGTCTTTTGAGCATCTAGCTTAATTAATTCCGGGTGGGAAGCCACAAGGCTATCCATCGTTTTCCGATTCGGATGCCAGAATCGGTCGCGTCCCCATGAATTAAAGGCGCCATGATCACCCGTTTCCAACACGGTGTCAAACACATCGTTGAATTCTAACAGATGACCACCCCAGGTACCATCGCCAATATTGATGCCTGCCCGAGGTGTCTGATAAATTGTATTATGGCGTACGGTAATGTCAGATGTCATCGAAATTTCGATCGCCGTTGCCTGTTTTTCAATCTCCCCAATATGATGAATCAGATTGTCCTCTGCATTGCACTGAGCCGGGTAACGGTCATTCTTTGGCCCGGGTTGTAAATCCATTTTTTCATAAGGCACAAACCACTCATATCGGAAGGCGGGTGAACGTACCGCTGAGGTATCTCCAACAAAACCAATAGCCGTTGCACCAATGTGGTGAATATGGCACCCTTTCACCGACGTGTTTCGGTTGTGTCGGCTAACCAGTATGGCATTCCCGCCCAAGTTTGACAACTCACAATCAGCCAATTGGCAATTTTCCGTATTCTCCAGGTAAACAGCCGCTCCTCTGTATAGCATCCAGTCGCTGCGTAATAGGGGTTCGTAGGGTTCCATAAACGTACGCTCCGCATTGACCAATCGAATACCCTGAATCTGTACCCCTCGAAGTGGAACTTCAGGAGTGCCTCTCAAGTCAAGTAATGACTGTAACCCTGATACCTCAATACGAGCCGTTTCTAAGTTCGTGCCTTGGCCGGGGATCACTGAAAGCGTATGCGTTGTTTTATCATAGAACCATTCACCGGGAGAATCTAACTCCTCAATTATGTTTTCCACAAACCGATATTTAGGGTGCATCTCCGAAGGACGGTTGTTCTGCCAACCGCCTTCGGAGATCAATTTCCCATCAACTTTACCCTTGATCCGGTAGTGAAAACTTCCCCATTCATGCGAATGAAGCGCATGAACATAGCCCCCTTCCGGATTTTTCCAGCGCTGAATTCGTTCTTCACTAAGTGCATCGGAGGCCGTTCCATGAAAAATGCGGGCTGTCGAATCATAATTCGGGTAGCGGGCCAGGTTCTGCTTCTGCCCGTTTATAACTAATTGCCCAAACGAATCTCCCGTTACCGTTGTCGTCCAGATATGCTCTCCATTCTTTTGCCAACGTCCGGTAATTTTCCGGCCGCCATTTAGTTCGACACGCTCGTCTCTATACGCACGAATCAATAGCCGTTTCGAACCGATTCGCTGTGGATCAATATGAATTGTTTTGGTAAGATAGTAAATGCCCTGTCGAAGATAGATTTGAACCTCAGCATGCGGGGCTGTTCTTACTTTATCCAACGCTTTTTCCAGCGTAGCTACTGGTGCGGTCAACGTACCAGCCTGCGTATCGTTACCGGAAGGGGCAACGTATATCCGCGTTTGTGAATAAGCGAATGAGGATACCAGTAGGGCGCAAAAAGTCAATTGTTTCATACAATGAATGGTTGACCAGTCAGCATGGAATTACTTCCCGTTAGATTAGTAAGAATCAGCATGCGTTCTGGGCTATATTTCGATGGCAACGGTTCTATTTACCGTAGGTTGGATTTTGGGGAATATTGTTATTCTGAATTTCAAAATCCGGGATGAGCCAGGTATTGTTATAGTTACCAATTGGTACGGACAATTTGTCGCCCCGGGCCTGCTGCACTTTAGCGAAGTTATTGGTACGCTTGAGATCGAACCAGGCTTGATCTTCGGCATATAACTCCCACCGACGTTCATTAAAGACAGCTTCCCGAAATTGATCTTTGCTCAGACCAGCCAAAGCAGGCACCTGAGTCGGATCCGATTTGTTGATGCGTGCCCGTTCCCGAATCGTATTGATAAAGCTGTAGGCCAACGTCGGACCTGCCAGCTCGTTTTCAGCTTCAGCAGCAATCAGGTACATTTCAGCCAGTCGAAAAATGGGCGTCGTGTAAATTAATTTACCGGCTACTGCCGTTGGGGTTAGGTTTTGACTAACAAATTCAGGATCAACATACTTGTTGTAGTAAGGCCGAAGTGTATTGTCAGCCTGATCTTTCGTGGTCGTGACAATTCCCCAATCCTTACGGCGATCACCTTTGGGAAAGCTATTCACAAAGGCCATTGTGGGTAAAAGAATTGGACTATAGCCAGTACCAGGATACGTTATTGTTTGACGATCATTCCCCGAAACAACTCCATTATAAAGTATCTCCCAAATGGATTCTGATGTATAAGCTGAATTATGGAATACCTTACCATAATCGGGGATCAGGCTATATTTACCAGAATTTATAACGGCAATTGCTTTATCACGGGCATCCTTGAAAAAGGCGGTTTGATTCAGAGGATTCCCAGCCATTGTCAGGTATACTTTTGCCAGCAACGCTGTTGCTACCCATTTGTTTACGCGACCCTGAGCTGCTGTTTCGGGTAATTGCTGTTCTGCCGTAATCAGATCGGCCACAATAAGCGCATAAATATCCTTCTGGGGTGACCGGGGTATTGCTACCTGATCAAATGATTGAACCGTTTGCGTACGCAGTGGTACATCGCCAAACAACTGTACCAGATTAAAGTACGCAAAACCACGTAATGCTTTAGCTTCTCCTTCCAGTCGCTTTCTATCCACATCAGTTAAAAAACTCGCAGCCGGTAGTTTTTCGAGCAGTTGATTGGCATTACTAATCATCTGGTACCAGCCTTGCCATGTGTTGCGGAACGCCCAGTATGTAGTACCTGGATTATTCTGCCAGATTTGAAGCGTATTTTCAGTAGCCGACGGTTGGTCGTTATAGTCCGCAAAGAGTTCTTTGGGTTTCTCTGCTTCACCTCCGTATAAAGCGGGTAGCTGTGCATACAGCCCGTTTGCTGCTGCTTCGAAGCTATCTTTGGATGTAAAAAAATTGGCTGGCGAAATAAAACTAAGCGGCTTTTCAACCAGATCCTGCTCGCAACCGCTTCCTATCAACCCCAGGCAGATAGTATAAATAATTAATTTATGTTTCATGGTTAACAGGGATAGTGGGTTAGAAAGTGGTTTTCAGGCCAATAGTTATTGACTTCATTGACGGGTAAACGCCACGGTCCCATCCATTGACAACGGAGCTATTCCAGGATGCTTCGGGATCATAGTGAGGAAACTTTGTAATGGTCAACTGATTCTGGGCGCTTACGTACACCTGCAACTGCTGAAGTTTAATTCGCTGAAGTAAAGGCTGGGATAGGTTATAAGCGAAGGTTATATCGCGCAGGCGCAGATAAGAGCCCGGCTCTACCCATTTGGACGTAGGATCGCCGAAATTATTAGTGGAAACCGCCCGTCCATATGTGTTACTGGTACCAGGCCCAGTCCAGCGATTTTCCCAGGCTTCCTGGCGAACATTCCAGCTGCCATTTACTGCATTATAATATTTGCTGAACTCGTTTACGATATCATTTCCGTAGGTGCCTACCAGCAGGAAGCTCAGCGTAAAGTTTTTATAGGACAAGTTGTGATTAAACCCAAAAGTAAATTTAGGCTGCAGCTTGCTTAGCGTCATCCGATCCTGGTCACTCACAACACCATCGTTGTTGCTATCCTGAAACCGGTAATCGCCTGCACGCTTGGCCGGTTCGCCATTGGCAACGGCTTCATCGTTCGTTTGATAAACGCCGTCAATTTTATATCCCCATAGTTGAAAAGGAGACTGGCCTAGGATCAATGGAAACCAGTTTCCACCGGCGACGTTACTCACTTCGAGCCGGGTAATGGCATTGCCCTGTGCATCTTTACCTAAATCAATGACCTTAGCTCGGTTAAAATTCATGGTCAGCGTGGACGTCCACTTGAGAGTGCCAACCAAATTTTTGGTCGATAACTGCAACTCAAGCCCTTTATTCTGAATTTCACCTACATTCCTTAATGCAGACCTGAATCCTGACGACGTAGGAAGTGTGGCTTGTAATAATAAATCTTTCGTATTCTTAATGTAGTAATCAGCCGTCAGGGCTATCCGTCCATTCATAAAGCCGACATCGACACCTGCATCAAACTGATGGGTTGTTTCCCATTTTAAATCTTTATTCGCCAATGAACCCTGTATAAATCCAACGGTTTGTTTCCCGTCGAAAGTTGGGCTGACCACGCTTAGCTGCGACAGTGTCTGATAAGGCGAAATTGCCTGATTACCAGAGCTACCATAACTTAGGCGAAGTTTTAGATCAGAAATGGATTTGATCGGTTGTAGAAAGGCTTCATCGGATAAGCGCCAGGCAAAGGCCGCCGATGGGAAAAAAGCAAACTTATGGTTTTCGCCAAATTTAGAGGAGCCATCGTACCGCCCGGTCAGCGTAAGCAGATAGCGATTTAAGAGTGAATAGTTTACCCGACCCAAATACGAAATCAGCTTATACTGGCTCGAGTAACTGGATGGTGCACTGAACTTTGCGCCCGATTGAAGGGAGTTGTTAAGCAGCAGGTCACTCGTAAATGTATTTGAACTACCCGACAATCCATCCGACTGATTGACCTGATACGTAAATCCGGCTACAGCATCGATGCCGTGAATACCAACTGTTTTAGCATAGGTCAATAAATCTTCATTGACAATGGTAGCCCGGTACCCAAATGATTTTAATGCGCTCCCCCCCGGCTGACCAATTGTAATTGTTGAGGGTGCGAAATTATCGGATTTACTGACGCCCGCATCGACACCCGTATTAATGCGAATACCTAATCCTTTTCCCAGATCATACCGAAAATCGATGCTGCCAACTACCCGATTGTCTGTATTGCGATTGTAATAATCGTTAGCCAGACCAACCGGATTTGAGCCTCCCCATTGAACACCCGTAAAGCGGGTATACGTTTTCCCATCCGCTTCATAAATACCACTGATGGGCGACATAACCAGGGCTGTAAAGGGAACTCCCAATTCCGAATTAACATACGTATTGGCCGTTTTAGCCTGGGTAACGGCCAACGCTGTACTTAATCTACCCCGCGTTCCCAGTGTCTGGTCGCCATTAATCCGAAAGGATAGCCGTTTAAAACCAGAATTTCGGACAATACCATCCTGATCGAGGTAATTAAGGGAGGCATAGTATTTTGTCTTGTCATTGCCGCCAGTAACAGACAGTTGATGGCTCATCATGGGTGCCTTACGGTACGCCTGATCCTGCCAGTCGGTTCCCTGACCAAATCCCCGAATCTGATTATCCGTATAAACAGGCGCTTTCCCATCATTTTGGGCCGTTTCATTCACCATTTGAGCGTATTCGGTGGCATTGAGCAGATCAATTTTCTTACGAAGGCTCTGTACGCTGTAGTACCCCTGATAACTGACAGATGCTTTGTTCTGACCACCTCGTTTCGTAGTAATCAAAACAACACCATTGGCTCCCCTGGAACCGTAGATGGCTGTTGCCGAAGCATCTTTAAGGATTTCTATCGATTGAATATCACCTTGATTCAGATCAGACCCGACTCCGTCGAGTGGCATTCCATCGATCACGTAGAGCGGATCGTTTCCACCCGTAATCGAATTAGCGCCCCTCACCCGAATGATCATCGCTTCACCCGGTTGCCCCGATTTTTGATTGACCTGAACGCCTGCCGCCTGGCCCTGTAACGTACTGGCTAAGCTGGTTACGGGAACCTGATTGATTTTTTCAGAACCGACCGATGATACGGAGCCCGTTAAATCTGATTTTCGAACCGTTCCGTAGCCAACCACGACCACTTCGTTGAGCGCCTGATCACCAGGCACTAACATTGTCGTTAAACTGGTTTGATTACCAACTATTACTTCTTTCTTTTGGTATCCTACAAAACTAAATACCAGCACAGCACTGGCATCGGGAACATCAATACGATAGTTTCCATTAGCATCCGAACTTGTTCCCCGCTTCGTATTTTTCACGACAATACTAACGCCTGGCAAACCCGCTCCTTTTTCATCTTTAACAGAGCCAGTAACGGTCATATCCATCGGCCCAATCGATTGGCTACCAGCAAGATGATCAGTGATTTCGAGCGATGCTTCGGGCTGTATTCGAGAAAAAATAATTTGCTTTCCCGATACTTCAAACTGTACATTTCTGGGCTTAAGCAAGCGTGTCAGTAAATCGGCCAGCCGTTCATTGGTTGCGATGATTGAAATGCGATCTTCGGCATGAATAACCTTTGAATTGAAAACAAACTTTACGTCAGCTAATTGACTCAACTGCTTCAGGGCTTTATTAAGCCGGGTTTGCTCAATTTTTACATTTATTCGCCGTTCGAGAAGATCCTGCGCATTAACGTCGGCGCCGAAGCTAACAGCACTGAATACCAACGCCACAGTGAGTTGAATGGCAGTGATTTTCATAAGCGTAAACAGTAGCGTTTTTTTCATTAGTTTTACGAGGTTTTAACTAGTTAAACCAAAAAGATTCCTCTCATCCATGTAAATGGATGCTCTGACTGAGAACATAGAGGGGATTTCAAAAGCCGATAGTGCCTGGCCGCACTATCGGCTTTACTGCTTAAAAGGAATTAGTTTACACCATAGGCAGCTCACAGATAAAAGGTTAAGAATAGATACAGTCTGTAAATCGGTAGTTCCTGTTTATTGGCATCCGGTTGAATGAATGACAATCTTACCGTCGATAATCTCATACGTAGCGCCAATACCTTTACAAATGATAGCCAATTGTTCATTCATTGTTTCATCGGCAAGAGAAGCAGTCAGTGCGCAGTCTCGCATCAGATCCGAATCGTAAATAATGGCGATGCCATAGGCTTGTTCGAAGCGTTGGAGTACCGTACCGACAGGCGTTTCATCGAATTCAAAATCGCTGGTTTTAAGGCTGTGATCTACTACGGCCGGTTTTTCTACCAACATTTTTTTGAATTCAGCATTGACTTTCGAAAATTCAACCTGCTGGTTAGGAGTTAATGAAATGACGCGTTTATCCATAAAAGAGGCTTGATGCGATCCTGCATGGTCCGTATTTGCATACACAGCTACTTTACCAGTACGAACGGCAACCGTTAACTGGCAATCTTCAGGGTAAGCCCGAACCCGAAAACTAGTTCCCAATACACGGGTAACGATCTGATCAGCATAGACCAAAAAAGGATGTGCTGGATTTTTGACAATGGTAAAGAATGCTTCTCCGGTCAGGGTAACTTCACGGCTTGAATCGGCGAAAACGCTCGGATAAGCAAGTGAGGATTTGGGAGAAAGCGCTACCTCACTTCCATCGGGCAATACTACCCGCACTGGCTGCTGCGTATCATTTCGTTTAACCTCTATACGACGGGGTAACTGTTTCGACGCAACCGGCTCCGTTCCTGACAGGAATTGGTGTTTTGACTGATTAAGCCACCACCCTCCTATTCCTGTCAGGAGCAGCACGGCAGCCGCTACAGCCCTCCATGACAAAAATGAACGGGTTATGCGTTGAAACGGCTTATGCGTCTCTTGCCGGTCGATTCTGTGGAGCATCCGCTGCACATCTTCCTGAATCTGATCCTGACTAACAATAGGTTGCTCGATGTGTAAACTTAAAACCAGTTGGCGAGCCAGTTTTAGATCGGCCGTTCGATCAGTGTGGTGCGCTAACCATTCCTCCCAAAAAAATTCGTTGGCAGGAGTGGGATTTTTGATCCAGTCCTGGAAATACGGATCAAATAAAAAATCGTCAACTGTGAATAATTCGTAGTCAGGCATATTGAACAGCATTCATATCCTGATAGCGATAAACTCGTTGCAGATACTGTTTCTAATTAAACTTTTTTTGTTTTTCGGCTACGCGGCATCAACCTATTAGCGGTAGCAGCAGGAGCAACCAGAAAATTTCGGCGCTGACCTTATGACGGAGTTGGCGAAACGTGGTTTGAAACAAATTTGAAACTGACTGCTCAGATATACCCATGATTTGAGCAATCGAGGGACGATCAATATTGTGATAGAATCGGAGATAGATAGCTTCCTTAGCCCGTGGTGGTAATTGATTTATTAATTGCTGGATGTGTTGTGTATTAGTTTGAGCCTTTTCATCCTCAATCAACTGATCTTCAGGCGAAAAAAATATAGTAAATCTTGTATCTTCATACTCATCAGCTATGGGGATTAAGCTGACTCGTTGGCGAAGTAGGTGTTTTTTGTGAAGCAGCCGACGTAACATAGCCATCAGATAAGGCAGAACCTGACTGGTAGTTAACCGACTAAGGGTTGTGCGACAGTTCCAGAGATCAACAAATATATCCTGAATGCAGTCCCGTATATCATCTTTTTCCCGGTTAAACTTGGTACCGTACCGAATCAGAGCTGTATAGTTTCTGGTCATCAATTTCCCTAAAGCCACAGGATCACCTTGCTGAAACTGGCCCCATAACAGCGCATCATCGATAGTGTCCGCAACATTCATACCTTTATTATCGTGAAATAATATAAATATATCTTTAAAAATAATTATTTGTACAAATATAACTCAACAATAATATCATTTATGCTGACTTTTATTTTTTAGTCATGTTTTGCCTAACTACTGGCTTGAAAAATCAGTGTACAATTCTGTTGACTGTACAGATTACTGCCCAACAACAAAGGGAGCGTATGGACTATTTGCGCAACTAGTCCATACGCTCCCTTTGTTGTTGTGATTCAGAATAACCTGACTGTTAATTAATAGTCAGTAATAAATTAACCAGCGTATTTTATTACTGATTCCCCAACTGCCCGGCCAGTGAACGAAGAGCCGAAGATAAGCCTTCGAGCCGGGGAGCAATATCACCTTCAGACCCCATCAGCGTACTAAATTCAACGGTTTGGGTTGCAAGCCGGTTAAATAACTGACTCAACTCAGTGGTGTTAATCTGACCACTTTCCAGCTCGGTTTTTACCTGTTCGAGCGTAGTTGTGATTTCGGTAGCATTTTCGGCTTTGCGGAGTTCTACCAGCCATTCGTCAATAACACCCGTGCCACTCTGTGGTGTCGATGTTGTAAAGTCTGTGCCCAAAACACTCATCGTTGAATCGAGCAGATCGGTTGATTCTTCGTGTGATAGCATATTAGAGTTGACTGCTAAAGTTTCGTAATGCATTTACTAATTGCTTCAACTGGCCAGCGGTTACCTGATCAACACTTGGTTCATGCGAAAGAGCCGTTGTATGACTGGCTAAACTCAGGAGCAAATGCCGGATTTTATCGCTGTCGTACTGTTCTGATTTAAGGTGATCGCGTAGCTCGCCCAGTTCAGCCAGAATACGTTCTGCGCCAACATCGCCCCGCAATGCATTTAGCCAGCCTTCCAGCAAAAGGATACCTCGCTCAGCCGAAAGAATGGTTGTAATCCCTTCGCCAAATGCGCCCAGTGTATCAGTGAGCATCCGATGCTCGAGTGTGGTTTGCGTTTCCATAATGTAGTGAATTAGGTTTTGTACGTCGTAAAAAGGATAAATGGCTAGCTATTCAGGTATCCGTTACAGTTTATTTCCAAAGCTTCGTAGAATTTTTGACAAGCTTTCCAGACCGCCCGTCCAGGTTCCTTCGGCATATGGCCCTTCGGCAACGCTCTGGGTTTTATCGGCCAGACTGAGCATTAATTCACGAATGCGCTGATCGTTCGGCTGAGCACTCTGTAATTCGACACGAAGCTCGTTCAATTCAGCCTCAAGCTGATTTAAATTCGGATCACCCTGTAAGGCCTGTAGCCAGCCATCAATGAGCATCACGCCCTGAGCTGGCGAAATAGTCGACTCATTCTCGTGGCGAAGCGTTCCGAGCGTGTCCTGCAGCATTCGTTCTTCCAGTATGTTCGATCCCATTTGCGTTTGTGGTTTGTAGTCTGTGAAATTCGGTTTATAGTTTCCCATTAATGCTTCCGTTACATTGGAGCCAGCCATAAACCGAATTCCAATAAACCGTAAACTTTTATAGTTGTGCAGCCAGCTTTCGGAGCGAGGTTGCCACGTTTTCCAGCTTACCAGACGTTTGTTCATGAATATTCGATCCCTGCGCCACCTGCGACGTGTGATCGGCAAGGCTAAACAGTAATGCACGAATACGGTCAGCATCTGGATTAGTGAACTGTAGCTCACTCCGTAGTTCCTTTAGCTTTCCTTCAATAATTTCGGCACTTATATTTCCTTCAATGACTTTCAGCCATCCATTAATAAGTTGGACGCCATCGGCAGGAGATGTTTCCGTTCCATCCCCAAACGCCCCAACTGTCTGATCAAACAGCCGCTGATCCAATGCGTGTGAAGCCATAAACGTAAGTGATTAGATTAGTGAGTTGTCGGGTCATAAAGTCACTGGGCGCAGTTACTAACGCTGGAACGTTATGACTCCTGACCATTATTTATACCGCCGTTGAAATCTGTCCGGCAAAGTTGCGAAGCGCCGTAGCCAGTGTCTGTAAGCGGGATTGTAGATCGCCTTCAGCTTTCGGAGCTGCTTTGTCGGTCTTATCGGCCAGTTCGTTCAATAATTGCTGAAGTCGCTGCGGACTCGGCTCTCCCGTTTTTAACTCATCGTGAAGGTGAGTAAGAGGCTCCACCAGATCGCCGGTGAAATGATTAGTTTTAATCGATGAAAACCAGTCCGTAATGAGCGACATTCCTTCCTGGGGCGATGCTGCCTGGCCCTGATCAAAAGCTGCTACTGTAGCATCAAGCAGGGTTGTAGCCGACGAACCGGTTGTTTGCGAATGTTGATTTGCCATAGTCGTTGAGAACCACCGAAGCGGAGGTTAATTGGTTTTGTATTTACTAAAACCCTTCAATCGACGCTTTGTTTGGGGGCAAAACAAAAGAGAGAGCCTGCCTTATCGCAAAACCCTCTCTTCCTGTTTATTACGAATTTAGTACTGTGAGCGTCCTCCCGAGGAGCCAGTATCGGTATCCGATTCGTACCTGGCCGCATGGTCAGGCCTGTTTTCACTCGATACACCCGACGACCGGGTGCCTGATTCCGGACTATAATCGTCGCCGGTTGCGCCCCCTATACTGCGAGCACCACCGTCGCTACCAGTCGTATCGTCCATGTCGATTATCGATGTACCTGCGCCACTGTTTGTTGACTCGCCACCAACTGTACTCGTCATGGGTGCCTGCCCTCCCATATTGGCCGGTTTCGACGAGCCTCCGAGCTGATAACTGAATCCTTCCAGCGCTTCGATCAACGGAGCAAGCTTTGTTTTCACGTCGCTATCAGCTAAACGGGCGGTATGTCTGACCTGATTAACCAGGTTTTCGAGGATTCCCCGGATATGCCATCCGTTCGGGTTGCCACTTTGTAGCTCAGCTTTCAGTTCACTCAAACCGTTTGCAACAGAAATCGTGTTCTGTTCGCCATTACGTAATGTGGTTATCCAGGTGTCAATGAGCGAAATACCGTCAAATGGGGAGATATCGGTCGTATTGCCATTGAAGGCATTAACGGTTGTATCAACTAAATTCGATGCATGCTGATTCAGTGCCATAATGATCGGGTTTAGGATTAGATAATTTAAGATTGTCAGCTATTGTTTGCTACCTGCCGATGCAGGTTCTCAAGGGTTGCCACCAATTGAGAGAGTTCTTCCTGTTCGGCACTGGCTTCGGCCGTAGCAGCCACTTTCTGGGTTTGGCTGATCAAATCTTCCAATAAAGCGGCAATACGCTGGTTGTCGGGCCGGTTGTACTGCTGGGCTACATGAACTTCGGCCCGTAAACTTTCAAGCGTATCGGCAATGTCGTCGGTATCTTCATCACCTGCAACATCGAGTCGATTCAACCATTGATCGATGATGGATAAACCGTCAGTGGCCGTTGTTTCGCCAATCCGTCCATCGAATGTATTAACTGTTTGCTCAATGAGCGACGTCTGGTTTTGATTCTGAGAAATCATAATCGTATCAGTTGATTAAAGTTATTTCGCCAACCCCTGTGCAAAATCTTTCAGGGCTGTCGACAGGTTCTGCAAACCTTGTTTATAGTCACCTTCGGCGGCATTGTTGGCAAGGTCGATCGTTTCGCCGGAGAGGTCGTATAAAAGGCGTTCGACTTCCCGGATATTATTGGCGTTGATTGCGTCACGGAGTTTTTCAAGGGGTTCGGCTACCCATTGCGTGCTTACGTTTGACCGCACAATCCCGATCCATTCCTGAATTAGATTCACTCCATCATCGGGCGTTGTTGAACGCGCTCCACCACCGAGGGTAGCCAGCGTATCGTCCAGCATCGTGGCGATTTTTTGATCGTGATGTGCCATAACGTTGAATCCATTAGTTTTGACAAAAAGAACTGTTCCTTTCAGGGATTGTTCGTTCAGTGATCACTTTTTCAAATAAAATCTACTAACTGACTCGACTATTGATGGACCCGAACCGCCTACAACCCGACATACGTTATCAGTTTGCCCGAAGCGGGGGTGCAGGTGGCCAGAACGTGAATAAAGTGGCAACCAAAGCTGAACTCCGCTTCGATGTTCGCAACTCAGCCCTGCTTACCGACGAGGAACGGGCTATTCTGGAAGAAAAACTGGTCAGTAAACTCACTACCGACGGCGAACTGGTGCTTACCCACCAAACCGAACGGACGCAGTTGGCTAACAAAGAGAAGGTTACAAAGAAATTTTACCGCCTGATTGAAAAAGCCTTTGAGAAACCCAAACCCCGTAAAGCAACCAAACCGTCGAAGGCATCGGTCGACGAACGGATTTCGGAGAAAAAGCGGAAGGGAGACGTAAAAGCGAATCGAAAACGAATTGATTATGAGTAGCTTGATCCACTTGCCTGTTCAAGGTTATTGCGTGAATCGAGTAAATGATTTTACCTCAAAAAGTGGTCGATAAGATCGACCTCATCGTTTACGGCTGCCGTACCCATTAATAAAAAAAGCCCAAATACTCGCAGGAGTATTTGGGCCTTCATTCCAAGTCAATAATACATTACAACTCCCGAATCTGTACGTTCCGATACCAGACGCGCTCTTTGGGACTATGGTTCTGCAGGGCTATTTTACCTTTTGCATGAGGTTTGGCATAAGGCCAGTTCGCAAACTTACTTTTAGCCACCAGTTGCTTCCAATCGTCGGAACCGTATTCATAATCGACCATTTTCTTCCCATTCAGGTAATGTTCGACATGATTATTGTTGACCACAATCCGGCCTTTGTTCCATTCGCCCGGCGCTTTTGTCACGTTCATATCGGCGGGCGGAATCATATCGTAATTAGCGCCCGTTAACTGAGTATCTTTCAGCTTATACGGTTTTCCGTCGCCATCCAGATACCCTTTATCATCAATTACCTGGTATTCAGGGCCCGACATATACGTCGATTTAATATCTGGACTGTCAATAATTTTGTAGACAACACCGCTATTGCTGCCTTTCGGGATTTTGAAGTCAAATTCGAGTTCAAAATTTTCATATTCTTTATCGGTAACGAGGTCTCCACCGGTACCATCGGGCGTTAATGCCCCATCTTCAATACTCCAGCCAACTACGCCGTCTTTATGATAGCTATGCCAGCCTTTAATTTCTTTACCATTAAAAAGCGCCGTCCACTTTGGTTTTTTGTCGGGGGGAGTTGCAACTGCCATTGCGCTTAACAATAGACAGGGAATCAGTAATTTTTTCATGGTCTTAAAAGATTTAGCGGCTAAAAGTAGGAAAAAAGTAACGCGGGTGGAAACCTGCGCCCTTAGTCTACACAAATTGTGCTAACCAGAATCGCGTTTCCACCCGCGTTACACCAATCCAAATCTTAGCTTAACTCGCCATATCGCGGGCAGCTTCAGGATCATTATATTTCCGATCGAGTCCTTCTGTCGACTTCTGATCAGAGCGATCTGGGCCGGAAATCATATCTTGCGCTGTTACACTACTTTCGTCGGCCATTTCGCGGGGTAGCTCCTGAGCTTCTTTTTTCTCTTCCGGACGTTCGCCCGGCTGATAAACGTCAGCATCTTTAGCGCTCACATCATAGGGATGGGCAGCATCGCCAGTATCTGGTTTCTCTTCCATACCCTGATCATCAGGACCAGCTGCCTGGCCCTGATAGTGACTACCCGGCGTAGATTCATCCGGAGCGGATTCATTCAGTTCTACATCCGTCTCATCGATCAAACCCGATACTTCGGCGGTATACGTCAGAAAATCGGTAGTTGCTACCCGATGTCGCGCCGTTGTGTATCCTGCATTGATTTCATGCGAGCGATCGGGCTGATCGGGCTCCTGAATTTCGGGATTCGCCGGTTTGGGCGAACCCGGCAGATCTGGTATTTCAGGACCGGGAACGGGTGGCGTTGGTGGTGTTTCCGGAATTCCCGGCACCGGCTGCGTTGGATCAGGTGAAGGCGGTGTTGTCGGAACCGAGTTCTGAACCGATATATCGCCTACTCCGGTCGGAAACGCCCAGGCTCCAAATGCCCCTGTCGGCGTAGAATCTGTACCCTTTTCAGTACGATCATTCGGCGCATCTTCGGAAGGCAGCCCCGTATTGACGGTGTCGCCCGCATCGGGATTACCCGTTAATTCGGCCTCAGCAATCGGATCATTAGGTACTTCCCGATTGTCGATCACGTCGCCGACGCGTAGGGCTGCATCCGAGTTTTCGTAGGTTTTACCATGCTGCTGGTCGCCCTGTAAGCTCCGTTCTTCGTCACTACTGTAACGATTGCGGAGTTGTTCGTCCATAACATCGTCTTCGGTATCACCAATGGGCGTCAACTTGCCGTCCACGAGTTTAACCATATTTGTTTCGCCCTGATCGGCACCGAACATGGCTTCCGCATTTTCGTTGGAAACGATATTGGCTTGTTGTGCACCATCGCTAAGGGCTGATGAATTTGAGTTCTCCATGATTGCTGTGAATGTTTTCGGTTTATGCAAAACCACCAGGAACAGAAAAGGTTTGGTGTTTGCAGACAGGATGTCTCTGTTAGAAAATCATCTTGCCCGTTTCAGACGGATACATCCCGTTGCGAAGCGGAGCTAACTATCTATTGCTCTGTTGATGTTGCGCGTTGCAGGATCGTTTACTCAATCACAAGGTTACGCCCACGCTACTTTGAGATCCGTAAATTAATCTAAAAAGCTGTCGCTAAGGGGATGTGATGTCGGTTTGAAGAAACCGACATAGCAGGGATGATTCGCCGTCGCGATTTGAGAAACTTCGATGTTCATGCCGGATGCGGCTTTGAGAAACCGCAGAGGTCAGGTTCTTCAACCTGACCTCACGCTACTATCCGTTAAATGATGTCAAAGCAGGTAGCCATCTCAGCAACTTACGGATTCAATCACTCGCTACTTAAGCGCGTCAAATAAAATTTCGGCGGGGTGCTGCGCTTTTCGTCCGGTTCCGTCTTTTATCTGGTGTCGGCAGCTCGTACCGGCAGCCGAAATAATAGCTTGCTCTGCCTGTCGGACAGCAGGGAACAACACGAGTTCACCAATTTGCATCGACAGATCATAATGCTCGGTTTCGTACCCAAACGAGCCTGCCATGCCGCAACAACCCGATGGTATCAACTGAACCTGATAGTTTTTAGGAAGCGATAGCATTTTTTTCACCGGAACCATCGACGACAAGGCTTTCTGGTGACAATGGCCGTGGATTTTCACCTGTCTTACCTCATCAATGAATGAGCTGCTATCAATTCGCTTGTTGTCGATCTCACGCGCAACCCATTCCTCAAACAGGAAAACGTGCTGAGCGATTCGCTGTGCATCGGCCTTCAACTCAGCCGGTACAAGATCAGGGTATTCGTCCCGGAAGGTCAGGATAGCCGAGGGTTCCAGACCGATCAATGGCGTTTCGGCTGTAATCAGGTCTTTGAGCAACGTTACATTTCGAATAGCGATCTGCCGGGCATCGGCAACCAATCCTTTCGATAAATACGTTCGCCCGCTTTCAACGTGGTTAGGAATAGTAACGGCATAGCCTAAACGTTCCAGCAACTGAATTGCTTTCTGGCCAACCTCCACATCGTTGTAATTCGTAAATTCATCGCAGAAAAGGAGAACCTGAGCATGCTGCTGTCCGTTTTTCGCCTTACTCCTCGCCGAAAACCATTTTCTCAACGTCGTTCCAGCCAGTTCCGGCATTGTTCGGTCGGGGTGAAAACCAACCGTTTTATTGGCAATACGTCGAAGCGATGGTGTATCGTATATCGCGTTATAGGCCCAGGGAGCAATGCTGGCCAGCGACATCAGTTTTGTAAAATTGCCAACCAATTTAGCCCGTAACGGAATCCCGGATTCCCGGTATTGCTGCTGCGTAAATTCAGCCTTCATGCGTGTCATGTCCACGCTCGATGGGCATTCAGCTTTACAGGCTTTGCACGACAGACATAAGTCCAGAACTTCCTTAACCGTCGCGTAGTCGTGGTCGGTCGGCTTCTGGGTATTGCCGTAAAAATGCCGCAAAATATTGGCCCTTGCCCGCGTCGTATCGCGTTCGCGCCGGGTAGCCATATAGCTTGGGCACATCGTTCCACCGGAGATTTCCGTTTTGCGGCAATCGCCTGAGCCCGAACATTTTTCAGCCAGTTCGAGCAATCCACCGTCTTTGGAGAAATCAAAAACGGTCTTCGGTTGTGGAATCACCACATCAGCTTCCGAACGCAGCGACTCGTTCATGGGTGGTGTGTCGACAACTTTGCCGGGATTGAATGTATTATGTGGGTCCCAGAGCGCCTTCACATCTTTGCACAGCTGGTAGTTTTCGGGCCCGAGCATAAACGCGATGCATTCACCCCGCAGCCGCCCGTCGCCATGCTCGCCCGACAACGAACCGCCGTATTTTTTGACCAGTTGCGCCGTGTCCATCAGCAATGCCCGAAACTTGGTGCGCCCCTCCGACGATTTGAGATTAATGAGTGGCAACACGTGAATTTCTCCGGCTCCGGCATGTGCCGAATATTCGAGTTTCAGGCCGTGATTTTCCCACGCCATTTTATCCAGTTCGTCGATATAATCGGGCAGGTCATGTACATCAACAGCCGTGTCCTCAATGACGTTGGCCGGTTTTTCGTCGCCGGGGATATTATACATGATACTCAATCCAGCCTTCCGTAATGCCCAGGGCTTTTTGGTTTCTTCATCAAACAGAATTGGATAGGCATATCCCAGGTTTTTGGCCCGAAGAGCGGCCACAAACGCTTCGGCTTGCTGTTGAACACCGGTCACGGTGTTATCAAAAAACTCGACCATCAGGATCGCTTTCGGATCGCCTTCTACAAACGTACGGTTCTTCGTCTGCTCGATGTTGGTTTTGGTCAGTTGCAGAATATAATCATCCACCAGTTCCGAAGCATAGCACTGATGCGCCAACGCTACCAGATTTGCTTCCAGTGATTGCCGAATGGTATCGAAATGCGCACATACGAGCGCCGTTTCTTTAGGAGGCAAGGGCAACAGGTTCAGTTTTGCTTCGGTAATAAAGCAAAGCGTACCCTCCGATCCGGCAATGAGGTGAGCAAAGTTGAATGTTTTAGCAGGGTAAAGGGAATCATCCGGCTCCTGAGAATCTGGCTCCACGCCCCAAAAATCGACCAGCGCATCCAGTGCATAGCCTGTATTTCGGCGTGAAACGGTTGGCTTTGGGTATCCATCACGAATGTGCTGCTGAACGTTTTGCTTGGATAACCAGTCACGGAACTGAACATATAATCGCTGTTCCAACGGACTAACGACATTTTCGCCCCGGCATTTGGTGTCGAACTGATCGCGGGTAAGAGGGCCAAATGTTACTTCGGCACCATCGCTCAATACAACACGAACTTCGAGCAGATGGTCGCGGGTAGTTCCCCAGACAATGGAATGAAGTCCGCATGAATTGTTGCCAATCATCCCGCCAATCATGGCACGGCTGGCAGTCGAAGTTTCTGGGCCGAAGTGCAGACCATGTGGTTTCAGGTAAGCATTGAGGTCGTCGCGAATAACGCCCGGCTGAACACGCACCCACTGCTGGTCAGCGTTGACATCCAGAACCTGACCGAAATATTTAGAAATATCGACCACAATACCACTTCCTACAACCTGCCCGGCCAGGGATGTTCCGGCCGCACGCGGAATCAGGCCCAGTCCGTGTTGCTGGGCAAACCGTAGAAGCCGTTTAATATCGGCAACCGATTTCGGCAGCGCTACGGCAATGGGCATTTCCTGATACACCGACGCATCAGTGGCATAGAGCACACGCTGAGCGGTATGTTCAGGGGTTTCATCGAAATATAAATCACCTTCAAAAGAAGGCTCCAGCGTAGCGAAGGGCGGGTTGTAAGGGAGACGGAACATGGGGCAAATATATGACGAAACTGTTTAGCTTTCTGCTGATAATTGTAATGCGCTGAACAGCCCTAATAACGTACTAGCCAGAATGAGGGCTATAAATAGGAACGATGGCCACAGAATAATCTGCTTCTGATGATAGAAGCTAACCCATAGGATTTGACTTATAACACCTAAAAACAAGCCAGCCACTACGGTGCGAATCGTAGCCAATAATTGGTCGGTATTCTGTTGTTGATTGGCTCTGTTCTCGGACGTTGGCGAACCAGGAGTATTCATCTGTTCGGTGGACGGACGTCGGATAATCCACAATAAGCCGACTAAACAACAACCGACAAAGGCGATCACCAGTAACGTTGACGGGTTACCCCAGCGATTGGGTTCGCCGTTTCCTTTAAAATGAATTGGGATAGGTCCCGATAGTTTTATTGTTCCGGCGAGGGCCAAACCAATCTCCACAAGTAACAGAAAAACGGTTAGTCGGTTCGCATTACGTTCGTACGTGCTCATATCCATATCTACCAATAGGATAATAACAGTAAAGGTACGAAAACCGAAGCGGGTTTATGGAAATACAGCCAATAAGACATCAATCGGCTAAAAAACCTGATCGCTATGACAACCCGCCGAACCCATATCCCGGTCCGAATCGACTTCACACCGTTTGTCAGTATTGCCTTGTTACTGATCGTGTTCTTTGTGTTTCAGAAAGCCATTCAGCGCCCGGTTATCATGGGCGTTACAGTGCCATCGGGCTGTCAAAAATATGAATCGCCGATTTATCCCAGAAAAGTAGTAACACTATTCTTACTCGATAAAGACCGAATTGGTTTTATGCAGTATTGGGGTGGGAACGATAAGGCAGAATTACAGCAAACCGGGTTCGGACCAGAAGGCTTGACTAAATTACTGGAAACGGTGAAAAATTCAGCGAACGGCGATGTGGCAGTTATAATTAAGCCGACTTCATTTGCCACTTTCGGAAACGTAGCCAACACGCTGAAAGCACTAAAACTTGTCGGTAATCTTCCTTATTTACTCCTATCTGGCCTCAACAGCGATGATCAGCTAATGATCCAGCATTACGAACGGCTGTTTATTCGGTATCCATCCTCATTTGTCAGAGAGCCAGTGTTGTTAAAAAAACCAGCTTATTTCAATTCACAGCAAGACAGTTGACCAACCAAAAAATCCATTCTCATGCGCAATCGCCGAAATCGTTCGTTACCTCGTATTGACATGACGCCCTTTGTCAGTATTGCCCTGTTACTGATCGTATTTTTTGTGTGGGTAAAGGCAGTTCAACAACCAACTGTAGTTAGTGGTTGGGACGTGCCGGGTTGTAGAAAAGGGATTGTACCTGAACGGTCGAAATGGGTACTGGAAATAATACTGGTTGATCGGGATACAATTCAGTTCTGTCATTTTCGAGGCAGATCTGTTTGTCGGGCAAACTTTGTTACCGCTCATCGACACTCGACCCAACTGCGCGAAGCCTTGTTTCGCCATAGAAAAGAGGCTTTAACTCCAGGTGAACTGGCAATTGTTGTACGACCCTGCCCAGAATCAACACTTGGCAATTTTGTTGATGTACTGGATGAATTCCGAATCGCAGGCAACCTGCCTTATCTACTTCGCTATTGACCAATCATCATCCCCGGTCTAAAGCCCGCTTGAGCAAACCACCAATGAAACTACCTACAAACGTCAGAATCATTGAGCCGTATAGGCCAAAGTTTTCAATATCCCGGTCGGCAGGACCATCGGGCGTTGGCACAAAAATCATATAGCCAAGCCAGATAACGACAGCCTGGGCAATGGCTAGCATCCAGCCCCGGCGCGGCTCCAGAAAACCCAAACCAGCCGCGAGGGCAGGCGTAATAAAATAGGGCAAGTGAATCGTTGGCGTAGTTTTAATGCAAAACAGAATGATGGCACTACTCAAGAGCGTCAGGCCCAGATTAATACCAAATCGGCGGTCAAAGAAACTGGTGGACATAAAATAAGGCCCGCCTAATATCCGGCGGGCCCCAAAGTTATCACACAATCAGGTCGAACTATATCTTTCCGGACGGTGAGTGTATTAACGGTTAATCGAAACGCTACCGCTGGTAGCTGAAATGTTGACTGCGATACCACCACCATTTAGTTTTCCGCGAACGCGATCTTTCTCAATATTGCCATCAAATTTAGATAGCGACTCAGGAATATTGACCCGGTTCCCGCTCAGATTCAGATCCATACCTTTGTCCATAGGCATTTTTACACGAACGCCACCAGCGCTGGTGCTCAGTCGAACATAGTCGCCCAGTTTGACGATCTCTACGTCAACGCTGCCTGCGCTCGTATTCGCGTCGATGCTCCCCGAAACGCCCGAGAGCCGTACTGAACCACCCGAAGTGCCTGCCTTGATATCGCCTTCGATATCATTACCGTTTACGCTACCACCACTGGTTTGCGCATCAACACTGCCCTTCAGGTCAGTTAGCCGAATGCTTCCCCCCGACGTATGCAAACGCATTTTGCCAGTCGATTCCTTCGCTTCAATTGACCCACCCGATGTTTGCAGGTCGATATCTTTACGGCAGCGATCCATATGAATCGATCCACCCGATGTCTGACCATTGATGTCGCCTTCGATATCGCTCAGGTGCAGGCTACCACCGCTAGTGCGAAACTTCTGCGCTCCGGTGAGAGTCGCCATATGAATCGAACCGCCGGATGTACGCAGATCTGTCGATACATTGCGAGGTGTGTAGAACTTAAACCCGATACTTAACGATTTTTTCCAATCCCGATCATTATTGCGACGTTTTGCCGTTGCCACAATGGTGCTGCCTTCCTGCGCAATTGAGATATCGTAATCTTTGAGTCTTTCTTCGATCTCCGCTTTATCGAGTTTGTCGTTCCAGTTGTTAGCCCGAACAAACATCTCAACTTTTGCATTATTATCGGTGCCGCCTTCGATGGTGAGGCTACCACCCGACGTTTCAGCCCGAACGGCGTTGATTTTCCCAGAAAAGGTTTTGGTTTGATAAGGTGTATCCCGGTCATCATTCCGATTTTGGGCGGGCGATGTCAGTGCGAGTGTCGTTGCACTCAAAAGGGTCAGTAGAAACTGGTTGCGTTTCATGTGGTTTCGTTTTGTATGTAGTAAAGATGTTGTCGGGCAGGAGAAGGTTGCACGACGTGGATTTTTTCCTTGTTCGGTTAGCCCACTAGCTTTGTTCCAACAGGCTTGCAAGTGCCGTGCCACACCACAAATAGCACTGAAAATCAATCCATTAATTTACGTATCCATTTAAAACTGTCCATCATCGGACAGACTTTGTTCGATGATGGACAGTTTCTGGATTCAATCTGACTATTGGACAAGCCTTTCGCGGAGAGCCACGGTCCGCCGTGCGGTGCTACGGTTACTAATGACGGGCAAACAAACCGTGGCACCGCACGGCGGACCGTGGCTCTCCGCGAAAGGCTTGTTGGGTTAGGCGAATTCAGGCTACTTTTTCGTCTTCGCTAATGTTGGTTTTATACAGTGTTTTGAGGGCTGTAGAATTAAACAATCGAGCGGCAGCCTGTCCTTTTGCTAACAGAGACTTAATGGCCGGATTCTGTCAAACTCCCTCAAACTCATTCATCTCCGCGATATAGCTGGCATAAGCTGAAGCGAATTTCCCCGTCAATGGATAGATCAATGTCTGTGCTGCGGCTTCGTTATTTCCCCGTTTTGCCTGAACGAGGGCAAGATCGAATGAAATATCACTTTTTCGATAAAACAGGCTGGAACTTCCTTTAGCTACCTCCTGCACGTTTGGTCGATGATCGTAAGTTAACGCATCCAGTAAAATCTGCTCAGCCTTTTTAAGACTATCAACGGGCGGCTTGTCCATTCCATTCTGGGGTTTGCGAGGCCGGGCACGTTCGTCCTGAAGATAATCATAAGCCTGCGTGTCAGCCAATCCAGATTGAGCCGTAGCGATACGCAAATTAAGAAATAGAAATAGTGCAATTAAAAGCTGATTCATAGCTACATAAGGTGAATCTGATTGGTGCTGCCAATTACCTTAAAATCAAATCAATTCTCAATAGATGAAGGGCAATTAATAGAATATTTTAAATATTTGAGTTTTAAATATAATATAATTGGCAAAATTATAATAATAAAATATTTTATCTTGACTATTAGATAAATGCCATATTATATTTGGATTAAAAGCACAAGTACCTGTTCATTCCTTTTCATCCATACACATCCGAATCCCATTTATTCTGACGCCAGATGGCTGTTGGTTTTTTACCCGTATTCGGAAAAAGGCTCTCAAGAGCCAGCTCTGGTTTAGCTTCTGGTAGCCTAAGGCAGCCAGTTCCAGTATCCGTTCAATAATCAATCAAAATAGTACTTTTTTAATCTAAAACTAAGTGAGATGCGAAACAGAAGTTTACTATTAATGCTGTTTTTCTCCTTGTATTTACCTGTCCAGCTCGTTGCCCAGAGCCGGACCATTAAAGGTATAGTCACATCTGGAGAAGATAACTCGCCCACACCCGGTGTGAACGTGGTTGTGAAGGGTACAATCTTTGGTGCATCGACCAACGCAGAAGGGGTGTACACCATTTCAGTGCCGGATAATTTAATCAAAAACGGTGTGCTGATTTTCTCCTTCATCGGCATGAAAACCGCGGAGGTGCCCATTGGGGCTCAGAGTTCCATTTCCATACGCTTACAAAATGACGCCACATCGCTGGACGAAGTTATTGTCAGTGCACTGGGATTCAAGGAAAACGCCGATAAACGAGGAGCGACAGCGTCTAAAATCGAAGCGAAAGACCTCGTTCGATCCGGTGAAACGGGGGTTATTAACGGCATGTCCGGAAAAGCCGCCGGGGTGCAGATTACGCGCTCAGCTGGTGATCCGGGAGCGGGTTCCTACATCCAGATTCGGGGGCAAAACACCATTACCGGCTCAACGCAGCCGCTGGTCATTGTGGATGGTATTCCCATTAGTAACTCAACGCTTGGTGATGGCGTGGCAGGTGTGACGCAGCAGTCACGACTGAACGATATCAACCCCGACGACATTGCCTCGATGCAGATTCTGAAAGGCGCATCGGCGGCTGCCCTGTGGGGCTCCCGGGCTGCCAATGGCGTAGTGGTAATCACGACGAAGAAAGGTGCCAACAGCGATAAGGTCAACATCTCCTATAGTTCTACGGTATCGTTCGATAAGCCAAACTTATTGCACCCATTGCAAAACACCTATGGACAGGGATCAGATGGGTTGTATAACCCTACCAGCCAAAATTCATGGGGCGATAAAATTGCGAACCGGGCCGGGGGGGACGATGTCGTCAATATGAATGGCGCACGCTTTGAAGCCTATAACGGGCAGACATTCTACCCCATTATCACCAAAAATTCGAAACAAACCTTTCAGGAGGAGCGCAAAGATGCCGTTTTCCGGACGGGTACATACATCGACAATAACCTGGCGATCAGTGGTGGAAACGACAAAAGCAACTTTTACCTGAGCGTGGGCGATCTGCGCCAAAAGGGTATCATCAACGGGCAAAGTGATTACAATCGAACCACACTTCGGTTTAACTCCGAACGTCGATTCAATGACATCATCAAAGCCACCACGAATGCTACCTACGCCCGAACGACATCCAACCGGATTCAGCGCAGTAATAGCGTCAATGGGCTCTATATCGGGATGCTCCGTACCTCCCCTGATTTCGACAGTCGGGCCTATAAGGGTAATTATTTCGCTTCGCCAACGGCCAGTGCCATTCCTAACCGGCAACGCGCCTACCGAAACTACCTGGGGGCTTTAGCCAATCCAATCTATAACGATCCGTTGTGGGCCATTAATGAGTTGACCAACTTTTCGGAAGTAGATCGCTTCATTCTGAGCTCAGAACTGCTCATCACACCAGCCAGCTGGTTCGACATAACTGCTCGTGCGGGTCTTGACGCGAACACGGATCACCGCATTACGAACTATCCCGTAAACTCGGCATCAAACAGCGGATTGGGCACGTACAATGAAGAGATTTACAAAGAATCGGAAATGAACGGCGACCTCATTGGCCGGATCTTTAAGGACTTTGGCAAGAACATCAACACGACCCTGATCGTAGGCTTTAACATCAACGATCGGAAGTACCTCAATATCGGGGCAAACATGAACACGTTCATTGTTCCGGATGCCCCCGCCAACTTTGGCAATTCGCTGGCCGCCAATGATGCCCCTTACCGGACAACCACAAACCGTCGAATGGCCCGGCTCTATTCGACTTTGAATGTGGGCTTCTACAATCAGCTATTTGTCAATGCATCGGTAGCCGGGGAAGCGGGATCGACCTTTGGCAGTCAGACAAAATCAACCTTCTATTACCCCTCTGCCGATGTGGCCTGGCAGTTCACCCAATTACCGATGCTGCGCGATAAAAGCATTCTGTCATTCGGTAAATTACGGGCTTCCTACGGGGTTGTGGGTGTTCAGCCCGATGCCTATCGAAACACGACAACGTACGTCAATGCGTCGTTTAGCAGCTGGGCCAATACACTCAGTGGCGCAGGATATGGCAATGGAGCGTATGTACGAAGCAGTCGTCAGGGCGATCCGTTTCTGCGACCTGAACGGAAAACCGAATGGGAGTTAGGTACTGATCTGCGGTTCTTTAACAACAAACTGACGGCTGGCTTTACCTACTATCAGAATGAAATCAAAGACCTGCTGCTCGACGTAGCTGCTGCTGGATCGACGGGCTACACGTCGAAATACACGAATGCAGGGTCGATGTCCAACAAAGGATGGGAACTGGAATTACACTATAACCTGCTGACAAATAAAGACTTCAACTGGAACGTCTTCGGCAATGTCAGCCGGAATATTAACCGCGTGACGAACCTGGCCGGAACCGACATCATTACACTGGGAGGCTTCAGCACAACAGCCAGTACCGTAGCGAAAGTGGGTTATGCGATGTCGGCGCTCTACGGTGGTGTTTACCAGCGAACTGAAACGGGTGCGCTCCAGCTCAATGCCAATGGTTTCCCACAGGTTGCATCGCAGTTTGGTGTGATTGGCGACCCGAACCCCGATTATCGCGGTGGTTTCGGCACCAATTTTTCCTACAAGAAAGTTTCACTGAATGTTCTTTTCGAGACCTTCCAGGGTGGCGATTTCTACAACGGCACACGGGGCACGCTCTATAATTTTGGTACGCACCGAGACGTCGGAAACGACGTAACACTGACGCAGGATCTGAAGAACTATGCAGGCAAAACCATTACGGCCGGAAGTACCGTTCGGGGTAATATTCAGGACTTCGGTGCCGGTCCGGTACTCCTCGATCAGTCGTACTATACCTCCATTGGGGGCGGTTTCAGCACATTGGTTGAGCAGTTTATTACGGATGCCAGCTGGACCCGGTTACGCGAAGTATCGCTGGGCTATTCGATCAGCTCGCCAAAGTTCCGTCAGAAGAGCCGTCTGCAATCGATTGACGTGACCGTTACGGGCCGCAATCCCGTTCTGTGGACGAAAATGGTCGGTGTTGATCCGGAAACGGCGCTTAACGGAGCCAGTAACTCGCGGGGCCAGGATTATTTCAATAGCCCCAATACCAAATCACTGCTGGTTAGTATAAAAATCAATTACTAATTCTCACGAAGAAGTATCAATCATGAATCGAGCCTATAAATCATTTTTTTCGATATTGCTTGGTCTACAATTGTTCTCCTGCTCGTCTATTGTCGAGAACCTGAACGTAGATCCAAACAACCCGACCAACTCAACGGCCAGCCTGTTGCTGACCGGCACTCAGATTGCGAACATGGCTACCCAGGAAGGGATGGCCAGTCGCCTGACAACCATCTGGGATGGGTATGCTTCCGGCGCCGACCGGCAATGGCTGGATTACCACAACTACAACGTATCGGCAGGTGTCTATGACGGCGACTGGAATCTGGTTTTCACCGGAACGAATGCCAATGCGCTCCTGACCATCAATCAGGCAACGGCGCTCGGAAACCGGAAGATGGCGGCTATTGCCAAAATTTTGCGGGCCAATGCGCTGGCAACGGGTACCGAACTTTGGGGTGATATTCCATTTGATCAGGCGGGCGACATCACCAAATTCCCCAATCCCGCCTTTGAACCACAGGCAACGGTATATACCAAATTGCTGGCGCTGCTCGACGATGCTATTACGGATCTGAAATCAGGAGTAGGCACGGTTAGTACTGAAGATATTCATTTTGCGGGTGATGCCACGAAATGGACGCAGGTTGCCTACACGCTGAAAGCCCGGTTACTGACCGATACGAAACAGTATGATGCGGCTTATACGGCCGCTCAAACGGGGGTTAGTGCCTATGCCAATTCGCTGTATGCACCACACGGTACGACCACCAATGTGAACCAGAATGCATATTTCTCCTTTCTGGCCAGTTCACGAACCGGTGACATAAACGCGGTTGGCGCTTATAACGTTAGTTTATTGAACCCTACCAATGCACGGTATAGAGGCAATGCGAAAACCATCGAGACGGCTCGGTTTAAGTTCTATTATTTAGAGAACGGTATCAACAGCCCCGGCAAAATTGAGCCCAATACAACGGCAGCCGCTGGTTTCTTCGCTCAGAGCGCCAGTTTTCCCCTCGTTACGTATCAGGAAAATATTCTGACACTGGCCGAAATGGCCTTACGATCAGGAAAAGGGTTTACGACTGCTTTAGGGCACCTGAATACGTACCGCACTTTCCTGAACACCGGTGGCTATATCAACACGACTTATCTCACAGCCGGTGCCTATAAATATGAACCGTATGTAGCGGCTGACTTTGCGGCTGGTGGTATTGAAAATGCCGATGGCATCACAGCCGACAATGCGCTGCTTCGGGAAATTTTGCAGGAACGCTACGTTTCGTTCTATGGCCAGCACCTGGGCTGGAACGACGAGCGCCGGACCCGCACCGAAGCGTATGGAATCAAGCTGACACCCAACACGGGTACGCTGCTCCCGTGGCGGTTCATTTATCCGCAAAATGAGATCAATTCCAACCCAAGTACACCCAAGCCGGTGCCGCCAACGTTCGACGCTCCGACTATTTATAAGTAGCCTTTGAGTGTAGTAATGCCGTGGAGTCAGTTGCGAATAACTGGCTCCACGGCATTGCCGTTTTTAGCGGATTTTGATGGCTACACGTCGATTCTTGATTCGCCCTGTTTCGGTCGTGTTGTCAGCAATTGGTTGTGTTCCGCCGTAGCCTTTTGTCTCAATACGATCTTCATGTATGCCGTGCCGATTCAGATAGGTAGCTACAACCTTAGCGCGATTTTCTGAAAGGGCCAGATTCAAGCGGGGATCACCGACATTATCGGTATGCCCTTCTATGTCAATTATCCAGTTCGGATTTGTTTTCAGAGCCTGTACCAATCGATTTAACTCGGTTGTCGATTCAGGCAATAAGGTATAGCTGCTCTGCTCAAACTGAACCGTGCGCAACACGACTGGTTCACCAATTGTCAGTTTCAATTCTGGTTCAACTGGCCGCTCGGGTGCTGGTGAGTTCGTTGACACTTTAGTAGTCGATACGGGCTTAGGCACCGCTCCTGGTTTTACAACCGACGGGCGAACTGGCCTGGGAGTCAATTTGGCAATTTTGCCAGGCGTGGTAACTGTTTGTTTCGGAGTCTGAACCGGTGGTGCTTTAGGTGGCACGCTAACTGGCTTGGGAGCGACAATAGCCACTGGCTTTTTTTGGAAGAAATATTGCGCTGTTATCGGCTCGCTGGGGGTATTGAACCGGTCCGAAACTAGTTTTTTTGCGTCGGGCTTTTGCCAGTAAAGCTCAATTTCGCCCTCAAGCATGGCATTAAAATAATCGACTCGCAAATCATAGTATTGACCAGCCTGTAGAATTACTGTACCTGTAAAACTTTTGGAGTCATTTAGCTGCCAGGAATCGATCACTTTCTTATTGCCCACCCAAACCCGAATGCCGTCGTCTACTTTCGCATAAAATCCGTATTGTCCGGTGGTCGGAGCCAGCAGTTTGCCCGTCCAGCGAATGGAATAATAGGATTTGTCAACGCCCTTTCCCGGAGTACGGTCTCGCCAATTGAACCGAATGGCCGGATCTATCCGGGTTCCGACTTTCCGGTCGAAGTTGGTGCCGTTATAATACTCACCCTTCAGGCCAGGCTGGGCGTTTACCTGTCCAGTTGCAAACCAGAGCAGAATTCCGAAAAGTGCGGTTGCGTATTTCATTGGCATATTGCCCAACCTCCTCCATCCTATTCAGTCCGCAAACTAGTTGCCGGATTCGTCAATGCCGTCCGGTATGTACGCCAACCAATGGTTAGAGCGCCTAAAAGCAGCATCGTTCCAAAACATAAGCCGAGCGTTCCGACTCCTATCGAAACATGATAGGCAAAGGTCATCAGGAAAAAGCTCGCAGCCAGATAACCCAGGGGTAATGCAATCGCCCCCGCAATCAAAAGTAATTTCAGAAAATCCCACGACAAAAGCCAGACGACCTGATCAACCCGTGCACCCATAACTTTCCGTACGCCAACCTCTTTCGTGCGCAACTCGGTCGTATAGGTAACCATTCCTAGCAAACCCAGACAGGCAATCGCCACAGCCAATCCAATCAATAACGCCATGAAATTTACGTCGTCTGAGATATTGTGCCGATTACTCAGGAAGTCATCGTACCATACACCCGCAAACGGTTCATAGGGATTCAGACGCTTCCAGATACGGGCAATGTCATCGTGAATAGCTTCGTGATTTCCACCCGCAACCTTTACATTGAGGTACCGAAACTGCTGCGGTTGATAACGAAGGATAAGCGGGCTGATTTTCATTGCCATTGTTGTAAACTGAAAGTCTTTCAAAACCCCGGCAATCTGCACTTCGGTACTATCATTTAACCAGAGTGTCTGCCCAACGGCTGCTCCTGCTTCGCCCAATCTGAACGACCGCACAGCCTCTTCATTGATCAGCACGAACCGGGACGACGAGTCAGCTGCCGAAGCGGGCAAATTCTGACCTGTCAGTAGTTTCAACCCTGTAACTGGAACTAGATTCGCATCGGCAGCCAGGACATGGGCTTGCGCCGAATCACTCCTGGCCTGTTGCCGTCGAACAACCTGCCAACCACCGCCATGATCGCCAAACAGAGCAGACGTTGCGGCTACCCGCTCTACCCCAGCTAACCGATTAATCTCGGCGGATAAATGCCTGGCCGGGAAGCCATTGAGTGGCACCACAAATACATCTTTACGCTGAAAGCCATAATCGGCAGTGCCCATAAAATGTTGTTGCCGCGCCAGGGCCAGCAACGCGATCATGGCAAACATGGAAATAGAAAACTGAGCGACTATCAACGATTTTCGAAGGGTAATGCCCCTAAATACGCGCAATCCGGTCTGACTCCTCAGTACCTGCGCCGGTTGAAATCCCGACAAAACCCTGGCAGGCAGGAGGCCAGCCAGTAAACCAGTCGCAACGCTAAACGTGATGAAGATCAGCCACATGCGCGTATCGCCCTCCCACTGCACTCCGCCAATGAGCCATTGCTGCACAAACGGCATCGGTTTTACCAACTGAAGCATTCCGTAGGCCAGCCCAAGCCCCAATAGCGACAATACGGCCGATTCGGCCATGAACTGCCCCATCAACTGCCAGCGCAATGCTCCGGCAACTTTCCGGATGCCAACTTCGCGGGCGCGGCTCAACGAACGGGCCAGCGTCAGGTTGATGTAGTTAAAAGCAGCTAACAGCAGTGTAAGCAAGCCAACCCCCAACTCCGTTTCCAGCTTTCCGGCCGTTGGTTCATGGGTCGAATACATCAACTCTTCCCGTGAAGGCGAAAGCGCTGCCAGCGACTGACTGCGAAATGTATAGCCTTTCTCGGTAGTGAATCGTACATCTTTGGTGACCCGCCCAGCCAGTTTTGGCAACACGCCCTCCAGTGTTTCTACCGGCGTATTGGGTTTTAGCAAAACGTAGGTATAACCCTGCGAATACGTCTTCCAGTCGGTCAACGATCGCTTCCAGTCGGGGCTGGAGAAACTCGCCATGGATACCAACACGTCGAAGGTGAGATGCGATTTGGCAACTGGTTCAGCAAAAACGCCTGTAATGGTCAACGCACCCAGTTCCGGATGCTCCATGGTTTTACCGATAGGATTTGCCGTACCGAAAAACCGTTGTGCGGTCTTTTGCGTCAGCACGACGGTTTGTGGTGCAATGGCGGCCTGACCTTTGGCCAGCCGAAAGCCGAAAATTTTAAAGAAGCCGGGATCAACGGCGCTGTATATCACCGGCAATTGTTTACGATTGGCCGTAAAATCGCCATTATTTCGAATTACCCTGGTTGCTTCTTCTACGAAAGGATAGTCCTGTTTTAGGGCCTGAGCCAATGGCATGGGCGATGTGGCAAATCCCTGTTCATCGTTGTTCCGGGCGGTTACGTCAGTTAGAAGGCGGTACGTCCGATCGGGGTGCGGATGAAATTTATCGTACTCAAAAGCACCTTTGATATCGATCATTGCCAGCAAACAAACCAACATCCCTGATGCCAGCCCAAAGATGTTAATAAACGAAAACAGCTTATGTTTCCAGAGGTTTCGAAGCGCCGTTTTCAGGAAATTGCGTAGCATATTTTTAGTATATCTTTGAGATCGTTGCAAACTTAACCCGGTCAGCTAATTTACCCACCAAATCCTTCATCGCCAACGTTCGTTCATGACGATGACATGGGCATATACGCGCCTTTAAAACATCAGCAGGTTATTTCAAGGCTCCATGTCGAACCAGGCATTTTGTATTACAAAAACCAGAGCATTCCGTATGAGCCACTGGCCGAAACCATGCTGGCCGAGGGATATGGCAATCCGGTTCCCGATGTGCTCCTGTTCGACCACGCTGCCGAACAGACCCGCCTTATTATTGAGGTCTGTCAGACCAACGGCGAGCGAAACGACCTGCTGAAAGTAGTCCGGCTGATCCAGGACCACGCTTATGGTATTCAGGAAGGGTTTGTCTATACTTATAAAACCCATCAATGGTCTCGTTACCGAAAGGGCGATGGCGGAGTAGCTACTCGTTCATCCTTTTCCGAAGTACTTCATCTGGATCTGAGACAGTTTGCCTTATAATAAAGACCCGTTCGCCGGTCTTTACTCGGCTCTCAGGCTCTTCACCGGATTCATCAACGCGGCTTTGATGGACTGAAAACTTACCGTTGCCAGAGCGATAACTAATGCCAGTAAACCCGCTGATACAAATACCCACCACTCGATCGTAATACGATAGGCAAAATCCTGTAGCCATCGACTCATGGCATACCAGGCCAGGGGCGTAGCGACTACGATGGAAATCAGGACCAGTTTCAGGAAATCGCGGGAGAGCAGAATGACGATGCTACTCACCGATGCACCTAGCACTTTACGAACCCCAATTTCCTTGTTACGCTGTTCAGCAGCAAAAGCGGCCAGGCCAAATAATCCCAGGCAGGCGATTAAAACGGCCAGAATTGTAAAGGACAATAAGACTGTGCCCTGCTTCTGTTCCGCTTTATATTGTTTAGAGAAGTTTTCGTCGAGAAAATGAAAATCCAGTGTAGCCGTCGGGTCAAACGTTCGATAAACAGACTGGATGTAGGCCAGCGCTTCCGTTGTTTTGGCGGGCTGAATCCGTACGAACACATTGTCCTTATCGGCGGGTTGAGGCATCTGTAATACCAACGGTTCGATCTTGTGCTGCAACGAGTAGGTATGAAAATCCTTCACAACACCCACTACCCGAGCTTCGGCTGTGTGTTTCTCGTTATCAATGTAATATTTTACCCGTTTGCCAATTGGTTCTTTCCAGCCCAGTTGCTTCATCAGGGTTTCGTTGATCAGAACGGCACCCCCCAAATCGCTCTTAAACGATTCTGAGAAGCTACGTCCACTCAGTAGCTTGATTTGCAGCGTTTTCAGGTAGTCTGAATCTACAGAGAACTTCTGAACAATTTGAGTACCGGGTGGCATTGCGCCGTTCTGCTCGAAGAACATTCCGGCTCCGCCAATGCTGTTATTCCCTAATGGATTGCTGGCAGCCGCTACGCTTTCAATCAATGGGCTTTGCGTTAATCGTTCTTTCAGCGCATCGACTCTCTGGCGAACTCCCTCATTATCAATATGGAAAGTAAGTACCTGATCTTTATTGAATCCCAGATTCTTATGCAGAACGAATTCCATTTGGCGGTAAACCACGCCAGAGCAGGCAATCAGTGCTACCGTTGCTACAAACTGAAAGACCACCAGCGACTGTTTGAAGGTAATGCTTCCCAGTTGATTTCCGACTATACCTTTCAGGGCTGCTACCGGCCGAAAGTTGGCGAGTAACAACGCTGGATACAGACCACTCAACACCCCAACAAGTATTGAAAATAAGGCAACAATAAACAGTCTCTCCCCTATTCCTCCAATCGACAGCGTTTTGTCGGCCATCTGGTTAAAATAAGGCAGTGCCATAATAACCAGGCTAAAACCGACTAAGGCAGCCATAAACGTCATCAGCATGGACTCCGTCAGGAACTGCCCAATGAGCTGTAACCGATACGAGCCAATTGCTTTTCGAACACCTACTTCACGAGTACGCTTGAGCGAACGGGCCGTGTATAAATTCACATAATTGATGCAGGCAATCAATAAAATCAGGGCAGCTACTATTCCGAAAATAGAGACGGTAGCCACGTTGCCATTGGGGCCGATTTCATAATCCAGGTGCGAGCGTAGATGGATCGAAGTCAGTGGCTGAAGCTCCATACGATAGTCAAGCTCCCCCATTTCTTTCTTAATGTATTTCTGATAAAAACCAGGCAGCTTAGCCTCCAGCGCCTTATGGCTGCTCCCTTCCGTCAGCAGCAGATAGGTGTACAATTCAAAATTTTCCCAGCCGTTTGTGTAATTCGTCGGCAAGGAGCGCAAGGCCCTGAATTGCAGGTGCGAATTAGACGGTACATCGTCCATTACGCCCGTAATGGTATTCGGGAAATGATTACCAAACTCAATGGTCTGACCAATCGCTTTGCGGGAGTCACCAAACAAATTTTCGGCAACGCTCTTTGTCAGTACAATGCTTTGAGGTTTGCTCAGTGCCGACTTCGGATCACCATAGAGTAACGGAAAAGTGAAGATATCGAAGATCGTTTTATCGGCAAAAAAGATATCGCCTACCTCCATTTTTTTGTCCTTGAACGTAATCGTTCCTCCTCCTTCGGGATTGATACGAACCGTTTTTTCAATTTCCGGATAATCATTTTGCAGGGCTGACGCGTAGGGGGCCGATGTGGGTGCGAGTTTTAGATTTCCACCTGGCCACTGCGCATAATGTACCACCCGAACGATGCGGTCGGCTTGGGTATGAAACCGGTCGTAGCTTAATTCATCGATTACATACAGCGCCATCAACCATACGGCGGCCATGCCGATTCCGAGGCCAACTATATTAAGACCACTGAACAGCTTGTTTTTCCAGAGAGTCCGAACGGTTATTTTGATGTAATTACGTAGCATAGTTGCAAGTAGCTTAGGTATAACTCGATATAGGGACTATTCCAAACGCCGTACCACAATTACAACATATCTAATTATCAGCACATTACCTTAACAACCTTTACTCTACTGTCCGCAAACGGACGGTTTTTCTGGCCATTTGCGGACAGGTTTCTCAACAGATCGGATCGAAAAGAACGGGGTGGCCCTATCTTATTCCGATCGTAAACTCTTCACCGGATTCATCAGGGCCGCTTTGACGCTCTGGAAACTCACCGTCAGAACGGCGATTCCGGCGGCCAGCAAACCGGCCAGTGCAAACACCCACCACTCCAGATCAACCTTGTACGCAAAGTTCTGTAGCCAATTATTCATGCCCCACCAGGCCAGGGGCGCTGCAATAATTATGGCGATGAAGACTAGTTTCAGAAAGTCTTTGGAGAGTAGTGTAACAATACTGCCCACCGATGCACCCAGCACTTTCCGAACCCCAATTTCCTTTGTGCGTTGTTCGGTGGTATACGCAGCCAGGCCGAACAAACCCAGGCAGGCAATAAAGATGGCCAGGGCAGAGGCTATCGTGAAAACCTGGCCGTATTGTAGCTCACTCTGGTATTGTTCATTATAATGTTCATCCACGAAGTAATACTCGAATGGGTTGCCCGGATAGCTGGCTTTATAAATCCGCTCCAACTCAGCTATTTTCTCCGTCAACCGACCACCCTGGACTGGATCGGTAGCCAGTTGAATGGTCAGGTCACTGACCGAACGACGGGGCATAAAAATTACCGGCTCAATGGCCCGCTGTAAACCCTGATGATGGTAATCGCGAACGACGCCCACAATTTCGTAGGGTTGCCCCCAGTTGATCAATTTACCCACTGCCTGTTGTGCCGATGTAAAGCCTAACTGGCGAATAGCTGTTTCATTGACCAGCAGTTTAGCACTCTTTTCCCAGCCTAATTCGGCTTCGCGCTGGGTGAAGTTCCGCCCTGCGGCCAGCCCGATTTCATAGGTTGGCAGGTAACGGTCATCAATAATTCCCATTGAATAGCTTTTCTTATCATCACCAGGTCGTGCGTTTTGCTTGGTGATACCGCCAGTCGTGAAGTTGTAGAAGTTACCGGGCACGATGCCTGTCTGGCAAAAGTTTTTCACGTACGGTAGCTGATTTAGTTCATTTTCCAGCCGTGTTGTCCCCGACGAAAACGAATCAGTTAGCTTGACCTGCGGCCCCTGAATAACCACCCGCTGAGTTAGTTTAACGCCCAGATCCTTGTCCTGCATATACTGCAACTGCCGATATAACACCATCGTTGCGATTACCAGCGCTACCGATGCGCTGAACTGAGCGATCACCAGCGTTTTGCGCAACCAGTTTCCCTTGCCAGTCTGATAAGCACCTTTTAGGGTCTGCACCGGCCGAAACGATGTAAGGGCAAAGGCCACGTACCCACCCGACGACAGCGCACCCACCACCAGTAACCCCAACCCAACCAGCCAGAAGCCACTGTTACTCAGCAGGCTCATCGATAAATCTTTCTGCACAAAATCGTTGAAGACTCCTTGCAATGAGGTAACGAGGCCAAGTCCCAGCGCAAATCCAACGATATTCAAAAGCAGTGATTCACCCAGAAACTGTCCGATCAATTGGCCCTGTCTGGCTCCAATTACTTTCCGAACGCCCACTTCTTTGGCCCGTTTCAACGCTCCGGCAGTGGATAGATTCACATAGTTGAACCAGGCGATCAGCAGAATTAAGCCAGCAATGCCACTCAGCAGATACACAAATCCCAGGCTACCACTCGTACGATATGGATCATCGAGCGAAGCTGCCAAATGAATGTTTTTGGCGGGTTGCAACAGAAATACACTTTCGTCTTCGGGCTTAATTTTTTTCTTGTACGCGTTAAATTTAGACTCCAGGGCTTTGTAATCGCCATCCGTCGGAAGTTGCAGAAACGTGGTCAGATAGGAACCGTCGAATCCGTCGAGCCGTGCCCACGAATTTCCGTTCAGATTGGCCGGATTGGCCAGCGTTTGCAGCGAAAAAACGGCGTCAAAAACCAGGTCGGAGTTTTGGGGAATGTCGGCATAAACAGCCGTAACCGTATATAATGTTTTTCCAAACTGATTGTTGAGCGTCAGGGTGCGGCCTAATGCTTTTCCAGTGGCAAAATACTTGCGTGCCTGCGACTGTGAAAGTGCAACGGTATTCGGCTGGGTTAGCGCTGATGCGGCTGTTCCCTGCACCAATGGAAATGTAAAGAGCGTGAAAAAACTGGCATCGGCATAGCCCAGCTTACTTTCCCGAAATGATTTTGGGTCCTGATTATCCTGATCACTGCTCGAAACCGAAACAATACCATTGGCGGCATTTTCGGCTATCCGGCAAAAATTCTTCACTTCAGGGAATTGTTGTTTGGCCAAGGGTGCCACAGCCGGAGCCATATCGACCCAGATATCGCCCGATTTGGTTTGCGACAGCATTCGGTACAGTGTGGGCAGATTCGCATGAAAGCTGTTCACGCTCCGTTCGTAGGCAACGTATTCCAGAATTAGCACAAAGGCGGCAATGCCGAGTGCCAGGCCTGCACTATTAATGAGCGAGAACACCCGATTTTTACGCAGATTGCGCAGGGTGATTTTCAGGTAGTTTAAGATCATGGTTGGTTTTAGATTAGGTCAGTCGGGCCGGTTGTACATCCTCCCCTGATCGTTGATTGACAGCGTAACTGGTTGTTTACCCGGAATGTCACGAGCTATTCCTACAATATTTTACTGCGACGTACTGAGTTACCCGATCTTGAAGGCATAGTTCCGGACGTGAGGCTATTAACCGGGTGTTTGCTGGCTGTTGTATTTCTCACTCTGCGCATAGAGCGTATTCGCGAATGGGCATACGACAAGTACTGAAAAAGCATTTCATCATGAGTCGTTTAGGTTGGTTAGCGTTAACTCCAGCGCGAATAAGTTTCCTATTCGTCAGATAATCAGATCAGTAATTCAAGCTCAACTCCTATGCCATAACGTCAATTTTGCGTTTAAACTCACTGTGAGCCCTACCACAAAACGACCTGTCCGCAAACGGACGGCATCGCTGACCATTTGCGGACAGGTCGTTTGTAGAAACGGGTCGGAATGTTCCGGCAGGCAGTCTCTACATCATTCGCTTCGTAAACTCTTCACCGGATTGACCAACGCGGCTTTGATGCTCTGGAAGCTAACGGTAAACAGGGCAATGCTAACCGCCAGTATAGCCGCCAATCCGAACACCCACCAACTGAGCGCGGTATGATAGGCGAATCCTTCGAGCCACTGTGCCATAGCCCAGCCGGCCAGGGGCGACGCAATCAGAATAGCGATACCAACCAGTTTCAGGAAATCCTGCGATAACAGGGCGACCAGACTGGACACCGACGCCCCCAGCACTTTCCGAACGCCAATTTCTTTGGTACGCTGCTCAGCCATGAACATGGACAAACCAAACAAACCCAGGCACGAAATCAGAATGGCAACGCTGGCGAAAACACTGAACAACGTCTGTTGCGTTTGTTCACGAGCGTAAAGCCGGCCAAAGCGCTCGTCCAGAAACTGATAGTCGAACGGACGTTGCGGAAAAAACCGCTTCCAGACCGATTCAACGTGTCGGACTCCGGCAGGCACATTCCCCTGTATCGGAATGGATAACCAATTGAAATCTTCGGTTGACATGACCATGGCAATAGCCGCTACTTTCTGATGTAGCGACTCAAAATGGTAATCTTTCGTTACGCCGATGATCTGGCCGTTTGCGGGGCCATAGCGAAACGACTTGCCAATGGCCTGCTGGGGTGTCCAGCCTAACAACCGGACCGCTGTTTCGTTCAACACGATCATTGACGTATCGGTCGAATACGAACGGGAGAAATTACGGCCAGCCGCCATGCCTATCTGGTAGGCCGGAATGAAATCATAATCTACCCGCAAACCGCGCAGGTTAATGGTAACCGGGGCCATCGTGTCGCCTTTTTCGGCATAGGCATCATACGAGTCCAGCAAACGTCCCGACGGTATCCGCGACGAACGACCCACCTCGCCGACAATACCCGTTTCTTTCAGTTGCTGTTTAAGGGTCTCATAGTTCGTCGTTGAATCGCCCACATCGGGCAGCAACAGCACCTGATCTTTCTTATAGCCTAACCGGTAATCCTGAATATACTTCATCTGATTGTAGACCACCACTGTACTGATGATCAGCGCAACGGCAATGGCAAACTGCGTAACAACCAGTGTCTGGCGTAATTTGCCGGTACGCATAGCCGACGTAATCTGCCCTTTTAATACGCCCAGCGGCCGGAACGAGGTCAGAAAGAATGCCGGATAGCTACCCGCGACCAAACCGGTCAACAGGGTAATAGCGACCAGAATGCTTAGGAAGACCGGATCGAGGAGTTGGCTAAATTCGAGTTGCTTATGCGTAAAGCTGTTCAGTGCAGGCAGACAAATGAGCACCAGAACAATAGCGACACCCAGGGCAAACAGAACCAAAATAATCGACTCGCTTAGAAACTGGCTGATAAGTTGGGAGCGCAAGGCCCCTACAACCTTGCGCATACCCACCTCCCTTGCCCGCCCAGCCGAGCGAGCTGTTGCCAGATTCATGTAATTGATGCAGGCAATCAGCAGTATGAACAGACCGATTGCCGAAAACAGATAAATGTATTTTATGTCGCCGGTTGCTTCCAGCTCCGAATCGGTATGCGAACGAAGATGAATGTCAGCAATATTCTGCAAGTTCAGCACCGACCATGTAGAGGGTTTATTACCCCCTTCTGCCGGAACGTGTTTGTTCTGAAATTCGGGGAAAGCGGCCTCAACACGTTGTGGATTGGCTCCCGGTTTCAGTAACAGATAGGTATTGAACGAGTTGTTGCTCCAGTTGGTCCGCAACCCCTCGGCACCGTATAAACGGGGGTCGTTCAACGTCGAAAATGACATCAAAAAACTGGGATGAAAATGAGCTTGTGCGGGCAATGGCTCATAGACTCCCGTTACGGTCAGATCATACTGGTTATTGAGTCGTACAGTCTTGCCAACCGGGTTTTCCTTACCAAAATATTTCTCCGCCATTGGCCGGGAGAACATAATCGAGAACGGATTCACCAGTGCCTGATCGGGATTACCACTGACAAGCTGGAAACTCAATACCTTGAACAGATTGGCTTCAGCCAGATACATATTCTCCTCATTGAACGAATGTTCGCCGTAGCGCAGCAACCCATTGTTATCAATCGTTCGAACAACCTGCTCTACGTCGGGGAAGTCCTGCTTGATCAAAGGCCCGAATGGTGGAGCGGCCTGCGCCAGTTTCAGAGAAGCAGTTCCTTCCGATGATAGAAACGTTCTGGTAACGCGGTAAATACGGTCGGCATTGGCGTTATAGCGGTCGTAACTTAGTTCATCCCGTACGTAAAGCGCAATAAGCAGGAAACAAGCCAGCCCCACAGCTACACCAGTAATGTTAATAAAACTGAAGGTTTTGTGTTTCGACAGATTGCGAAAAGCAATTTTGATGTAGTTGCGGAACATGGCTTTTTAACAGTTTGATTGAGTAGATGTTGGATCTATAGGCTCAGATAGCACCGGTTAACAGCTTACGCTGGATTTCCCGATCGCCCTTTTTCACAAACGCGATGGGCACAAAATCATCGGTCGGTGCACCAATGTAGTAGAGTGTCCAATTCTGATCGTAATGGGAGATCATTTCGCGCAGACAGTCCACCCGGTCGAAGGTTGGAATAGTGCAGTCACCCCAGTAAAAAAGCTCCACCCGATAGTGTAGTTCATGTTTTTTACCGTTGATCGTTACATCGATTTCGATGTCCTGTTTGCCGGGTGTCGAGGGAATGGGAATAGCAATGTGTGCCATGGTTGTTTAGATTTAGTGAATTAGCGAATAAATAATTAGTCAGGTTAATCATATTTGATCAAAAACTTTTCCGCCCTGGCGGTACAACGCTTATGGAATCTGTAGTTGATCAACTCTCAGAGTACGAACGCGGAAAACCTATGCCTAATCTTATTCATGGCGCGATTCAGGCGAATCTGGTTTCTGAACTTAAAATGCGATACCGCCATGAATACCGCATAGCCAGTGAAACCTCATTAGCAACTCAGCCAGATAGCACTACTCCAGACGTAGTGGTGTATCCGGTCATTCCATTAAACTATCAGAACGAGCCGGCCAGACGAACAGATCCCCCTTTACTGTGCATTGAGATTCAGGCGCCTTCTCAAAGCAATGAAGAAATGATAAACAAGACGCATATCTATTTCCAATTTGGGGTAAAGTCGTGCTGGATCGTATTACCAGGCCTGCGGGCCGTAATGATCTTTGACCGACCCGGTCATTACGTCTTTTTCTACGAAGACGCCACATTAAGTGATCCGAACATAGGATTTGAGTTTCCATTGACTGCTATTTGTGCCTAGTCTGTTTACTTCATTCTGCCCTGCCTGCTTAACTCATGATCACTCTGTGCGCAAGCTTTTCACGGGATTCATCAACGCGGCTTTTACACTCTGAAAACTCACCGTTGCCAGAGCAATAAACACGGTAAAACAAGCCGCTCCTACGAACAGCCACGCACTAAGATTTACGTGAAACGGATACATTTCCAGCCAGTTATTCAGTGATAGCCAGGCTATAGGTATGGCAATCAGGATGGCAGGCAGCAGCAACCAGAGCAAATCGCGCGAAAGTAAGGTCGCCACTTCGGCAGTCGATGCACCCAGCACTTTACGAACCCCAATTTCTTTCGTACGTCGTTCGGCCGAGAACGTAGCAATACCGAACAAACCCAGACACGAAATGAACAGGCATAATCCGGCGGCCCAGCTGATGATTTGCCGTAAACGCGTTTCCAGATCATACTGCTGCGCAAGAATTGTATCCATAAATTGGTAGTGATAATAATGCTGCGGAACAATCTCGTGGTACATATGGTCGAGCATGGTTAGTGTTCGGGCGCTATTGCCGGGTCGTATTCTGACCCAGACCTCGCCAAATCCCAGATCAGCATCACCAATGAAAACCTGTGGCCTGATTGCTTCATGCAACGACGAAAAATGATAATCCCGCACGACGCCCACAACCCGATACGCTTTGTTCGTACGATCCGGGAAAAAGACCCGTTGCCCGATCGGATTTTTCCAGCCTGCTTCGCGAACAAAGCTTTCGTTAACCAGGGCGTTGTCGAGCGTATCCGATGCATACGCCGTCGAAAAATTTCGGCCCTGAGCTAGTTTAATGCCCAGCGTTGGCAAATAATTGTCATCGATACGCAGGTAATTAACGTCCAGCTCTTTGTCGGTAGTCCGTACGCTGGTGTATTCATCGAGCCGGTCTTTTGCCGTAACGCTGACAACATCGGGCTGGCTGGCGAGTTTCTGCCGGAATAGTCGGGCAAAGTTGTCATTACCTTCCCGTTGCGGAGGAAGCTCGATCCGAACCAGATGCTCGGGATTATAGCCAAGATCTTTGGTGGTCAGAAAGTCGAATTGGGCAAAAACGGCCAGCGTTGCTACGATCAGTATAACCGACAGCGCAAACTGCACGACAACCAATCCCTGGCTGAGGTAATTTTTTCCCGGAAGCCCAACCCGGCCGTACAAAACGCGCGACGGATTGAACTTCGACAGGACGAAGGCGGGATATGATCCGGCCAACAGTGCTGTGATGACCAGCAAGCCCACATAAAGCAGCACCAGCCGGGTATCAAACAGATACGACAGACTTAAGGTTTGGCCTACAACTGCGTTGACGTACGGTAAAATAAGCTGCGCCAGCACCAGGGCCAGACCGAATGCAAGTGTGCTCAGCAGAAATGATTCGCCTAAAAACTGCTTGATCAGCTGGCTTCGTTTTCCGCCGATTACCTTCCGAACGCCCACTTCCCGCGCCCGTCGCAGTGAACGGGCAATGGTCAGATTAACAAAATTGATGCAGGCAATGGTCAGAATAAAAATGGCGATGCCTCCCAGCAGATACAGAACCATGGGGCTATTGGGTGAAGCCAGTTCATTGCCGCCACCATAGCTCACCGTTAAATGAATGTCGGTGAGGGGTTGCAGGCCGAATAGCCGCTGTTCCTGATAACCGCGCTCCTGAGCGGCTTTGGCTACCTGCTCCCGACCCAAAACAGCAAACGTCTGAGCCATCTTCTGCTCTACTTTTGCTGTCGATACACCGGGCCTCAGCACGAAAAACGTGGCCAGATACTGACTGAGCCATTGGTCGTCTTTGTAGTTGTTAAATGGCAGCAGCATCTCAAATTGCAGCGACGAATTTGGTCGTGGATTAGAAGCAACCCCCGATACGACAAACGGTTCAAACTTTCCGTTGATCTCTAAACTAAGTCGCTGACCCAGCGCGTGCGCGGTTCCAAAATACTTTTCGGCTCCTTTTTCGGTCAATACCACCGAATTAACCCCAGCAAGTGCCGATCGGGATGTACCTTCCAGAAGAGGCAGTGAAAACGTCTGAAAGAAATTACTATCGACATAGTGCGCATTCTGAAAGAAGCCTTCGTTGCTCTGACGAACGTTAAATGAAACGCCCATCATCCGCGTTACCGACTCAATTTCGGGAATGCTGGCCGCAAAAGCAGGCCCCTGAACGGCTCCGGTATTACCTGTCCGGTGTTTGATTTCTGTACCGCTGGCATTGGTTGTAGTATTCGTCAACCGGTAAATGCGGTCCGCCTTTTCATGAAACCCATCGAAGGTTACTTCATTTTTAAGGTACAGCGCAATAATCAATACGCAGGTAAGGCCAAGGCTTAAACCCGACAAATTGAGCAGACTGTAAACCCGTTGGTTGACAAGATTCCGCCAGGCGATTTTCAGATAATTCCGGATCATTGAGCGTATTCGTTATTTACTATTTTTAGGGACGCCTATTTCTTTTTCAATCCCATCGATGATCTGCTGCCGTTCCTGCTGCGATTTGTCATGGGCATCGACTTTACGTTCATACGTGAACTCTTCGCCATCTTTCTTAAACCGATAACGCAGGAATAACTGCCCGGATTCTGAATTGTATTTCACCTCTTTGGTATAGGGATTCTTCCCACCTACGGCCACTGCCTGATTATCACCACTACTCACCGATACAATGGACTGATCACTACTGATTATGGTCATCGGCTCGGGAGGGGTTGGGGGAGTTGGAGCCCTTGGCTCACGCGGGGCCAGTGCTGCCCGTGGAGCGATAGGCCGTTTGGGTGGCTCGGGCATTCCCACGTTCAGCGAATCCAGAATATGCTCGCGTAGTGCATTCCGCTCATCCCGATTCAACCTGGAGACATCGAACGTGCGGTCATAGTCAATCGGTTTGCCATCCATAGTGCCGTTTACGCGAATCGATAAGGTTTTGCCATCATCGTTAATGCTTCGACTGATTGAGTTCTTCTGCTGAGCCAGAGCCAGCGATGCAGTGAGCGCGAATAAAGATGTTACGAGCGTTTTCATACGAATTGTTGTTTATTCAGTTTTCAATGATTTTACCGGATTCATCAGGGCTGCTTTAATGCTCTGGAAACTTACCGTTACTAAAGCGATACCCACGGCCAGCACACCCGCCAGCGCGAATATCCACCACTCAATGGCAAGCTTATAGGCAAAGCCCTGCAACCATCGGTTCATGGCATACCACGCCAGAGGAGACGCAATGACAATAGCGATCAGTACCAGTTTCAGGAAGTCTTTGGAAAGCAAGCCAACAATACCACCAACGGAAGCGCCGAGTACTTTGCGGACGCCAATTTCTTTGGTGCGCTGTTCAGCCGTAAAAGCGGATAGACCAAACAAGCCCAGGCAGGAAATGAAGATGGCTAAAAACGCGAAATAATTCGCCAGCATGCCCACAATGGCTTCGCTTTTATAGAGTTTCTGATATTCTTCGTCAGCAAACCGGTACGAAAATGGAAATTTCGGATTCAGTTGTTTCCACAACGTTTCCACACTAGCCAGCGCCTGCCTGGTTTGTCCCGGTTGTGTGCGAATCAGGAAATTCTGGGAACCGGGGTCGGTATTTAACCGGATGATCAGTGGTGCGATTGGAATGTGAAGCGACTGAAAATGAAAGTCCTCCATAACACCAATTATTTTACCCGGCTTACCCCACATCGTAATTGGCTGCCCAACGAGCGACCCGGCCAGTCCACCGGTGCGGTTTTTATACCCAATGCGCCGGGCCGTGGCTTCGTTGATCAGGTAATTGCTGGTATCTGTACCAAATTCGGGTGAAAAATCGCGGCCCGTCAGTTTTAGCTTCAGGGTCTTTATCAGATCGTAACCGACTGCTGTCTGCGTAATTTCAATATTGACGTTCGGATCTTTCCCCGGCCAGGTTACTCCACCCGTACTGCTTCCGATATTTGTCGGAGCTTCCTGCATGGACGATACGGCCAGAATTCCGGGCTGATGCATCAACTCATCCTTAAATGTTTTATAGGTCGACAGGGTTGACAGTTCGCCCTCAACCGGAACATAAATCAGGTTCTCGCGCTCATACCCAAGGTTTGTCGTTTGCACATAGTTGACCTGCCGATACACAATGATCGTACCCACAATGAGCAGCATCGACAGCACAAACTGAAAAACAACCAATCCCTGCCGGAATAGCCGCGCGCCAGAGCCAAACTTTAGCGAACCCTTCAGTACCCGAACCGGCTCAAGCGACGACAAAAACAGGGCGGGATAACTTCCGGCAAGTAAGCCGGTGAGCAATGCCATACTGATCAATACGATCCAGAACGATGGTTGCGTCGTTTGCAGATTAATGTGCTTTCCCGTTAATGAGTTGAACGAAGGCAGCAGGAAGAAAACAAGAAATAACGCAAAGCCTAGAGCCAGAATGGTGAACAGTAAAGCTTCGCCAATAAACTGCCCGACCAGTAAACTTCGTACGGCGCCAATCACTTTTCGAACGCCCACTTCTTTCGCCCGTTTGATCGAACGAGCCGTGGCCAGATTCATGAAATTGATGCAGGCAATCAGCAACAGGAAAACGGCAACAATACTAAACAATCGTATATATTCGATGCGACCACCATCCTGCTGGCCATTCTTGAAGTTGGAATACAGATAACCATCGGGATAAGCCTGAAGGAAGAGCTGCGCATCGAAGTTTTTGCCAATGTCCTTATTATACTTCCGCAAAAACGGTTTGAGCTTAGCGTTGAGGTTTGCCACGTTCGCATCAGGTCGAAGCATGATACGCGTATGCGGACCGTTATTTCCCCACTCTTTCATCCACGGATTGCGCGCCAGACAATTCTGCCAGTTGAGCAAAAAATCATAGTTATCTGATGAGTTTTCCGGCAGATTTTCAAAAACGGCCGTAACCTGAAAATCATCCCGATTGTCGATTCGGATACTTTTTCCCAGAGCCGCTACCGGATTGCCGAAATAGGACTCAGCTACTTTTCTGGAAATAGCAATACCATTCGGCGAACTCAAGGCCGTAGCGGGAGTACCAGCCAGGAGTGGAATACTGAACATGTTGAACCAGTCGGCCCCAGCCCAATGTCCGGTTTCTTTGTTAATCTTATCACCAACGGCAAACGTCATCTGGGCGTCCCAGCCCGTATAGCCTGCTGAATAGACAATTTCGGGAAATTGTTTTTTCAACTCATCGGGCAACACCCCCGGCGTAAAACGTCCGGCATCTATTTTACCATCGTATAGCTGACGTTGCATCACGTTATACAACTGAGGCCCATTTGCATGGTAATTATCGACACTCAACTCATCCTGAATCCACAGGAAAATCAACAGGCTACAGGCCATGCCGAGGGCCAGCCCCAGAATATTGATAGCCGAGAAGGCTTTATTCCGAATGATGTTTCGCCACGCGATTTTAAAATAGTTTAAGAGCATCGCTTTAGTAGGTTCAGGAATAGTGAGTGGCTGATTGACGAATTATTTGGCGGTAATTAACCCGCTTTTATTCAGGCTGCCATTGATCGGGCCTGTTGTTACGATCTTCTCAGATTTCGCCCGGCCTCCGATCGTCAGATTTCCGGCTCCCGTCATAGCGATCTGGAGATCATCCACATCAACCGTTAAAAAAGCGTCTCCGGCTCCACTGGTAGCGATTGCGAGCGTTTTACTCTTGATGGTGGACTTTCCGAATAATTTGGAAGCTCCATCAACCGCAATGCTTTTCAGCTGTCGATAGGTCACGTACACATTAATCTCTTCGCCGTTATAGTCACCCTCCGTTTTTACCGTCAATACGTTATTCTCAACGCTGGTGATAATATCCTTCAGGCCAATTCCTTTAACCACCAGTTTAAGGCTTTCTTTTTCGCCCTGCTGAAGGTGCACTTGTACTAACCCATCCGTTTTAATTCCGTTAAAAGATTGAATGGGCCGCGTTTCTGTTGCCTGTCCATACCCTTTGACAAGCGTTACCAGAAGCAGAATGAGCGTTCCTAGACTCGTATGTTTTTGCATGTCATGTGTTTTATTAAGACCCATTTCTTTACTCGCTTCTCAGGGATTTCACCGGATTCATCAAGGCGGCTTTGATGCTCTGGAAGCTCACCGTCAATAGCGCAATACCTACGGCCAGTAAACCCGCCAGCCCAAACGCCCACCAGGGCATATCGATCCGATAGGCAAAGTCCGACAGCCATCGGCTCATGGCGTACCAGGCGATGGGCGATGCAATCAGAATAGCCACCAGAACCAATACCAAAAAATCTTTGGAAAGAAGCGCTACCAAGCCTGGCACCGACGCACCCAGCACTTTACGAATGCCAATTTCTTTCGTCCGCAACCGGATAACGTACATCGCCAGACCAAGCAAACCCATACAGGCAATAAAAATCGCCAGCATGGCAAACAGTCCGAAAATTCGCTGAGCCACCTGTTCTGACTGATACAGCGCACTCCAGTCGGTATCCAGGAACGAGAAATGAAAAGGCTGATCGGGCAGATAGCGTTTCCAGACACGCTCGATCTGGCCCACGACAGCCGTTGGCTCATCGGCTTTTATGCGAATAACGAGTTCATTATTGGTCCGCCGAAATACCCGGTCATTCAGCACAAAAAGTGGGCTAATGCGCTGGTGTAGTGAGCCAAAATGGAAATTACGAACCACGCCAACAACGGTGTAGGTTACGGGTGGGCCGCCCTGTTGCGCGAAGTTGTCAGGGCTGATCAGTTGCTTCCCGATGGGGTTCGTCAAGCCCATTTGCCGAACCGCTTCTTCGTTCAGAATAACCGATAGCGAATCATTGCCCGATCGACGGAACGGACGACCGGCCATCATCTCCATCTGAAGTGTTTGCAGATAGTTTTCATCAACGACACATCCCCTACCCGTAACGGTTTCAGTCTCACCATTTTTCCGGAATGTGATGCCAAAAAATCCTTCATCGCCCGGTGCACTTGACGTACCTCCAACGCCCGCTACGCCCGCAAGCTGGGATACCTCCTGCTTGAAAGCTTCCGTATTTTTGTCGAGGAAAAACGCTCCTTTTAACTTAACGACTGACTCTTTTGTGAAACCCAGTTCTTTCTGCTGGATAAAATTCAACTGGCTGAATACAACAATGGTGCTCACGATCAGCAGTACCGATACGGCAAACTGAAATACAACCAGTCCATTACGCAGCCAGTGCCCCTGCCGGGTCGATGAGAATTTACCTTTTAATACTTTGATAGGCTCGAACTTCGACAGGACGCCCGCCGGATAGCTACCCGCCAGCAGACCAACGAATAACGCTCCGCCTACCAATAACGGCAGCGTTTCCCACCGAACTATCGACCACAATGTGAGCGGCTTACCAGCCAGATTATTGAATGGCGTAAGTACAACAGCCACGATCAGAATGGCCACAACCAAACTGAACAGGCTCAACAACACCGATTCGGTCAGAAATTGAGTCGCCAGCTGGCCAGTCGTTGAACCAAGTGATTTGCGGATGCCTACCTCACGCGCCCGCTCCGATGAACGGGCGGTGGCCAGATTCATAAAATTGATGCAGGCAATGACCAGTACGAAGGCCGCAATCACCGAAAAAATTGACACCAGTGAGCGGCTTCCATTGGGCTGATACTCTGCTTCCAGATGCGAGTCAAGGTGTATGCTCCGAAGCGGTTGCAGGAAATAAAAATATCCGTTGCCCGCTTTTACGTATTCTTTGTAGGACACGCCAAAATTCCGTTCAACCTCACCGGCCGCGTATTTCTCTACCACAGTGGGCAATTTTGCCTGAACTGTTTCGGGGGTCGTATTTGGGCGAAGCAGCAAATATGTATGCGCGGCAAAACTGATGTGGTTAGGTCGCTCTTCCTGTTGCCCCCGCGTCGACACCAGAAAATTGAAGGTAAAATGGGCATTGCGAATAGGGTCAGCACAGATGCCTGTTACTTCAAGTTTTGGCCCCTGGATAATCTCCAGCATCTTTCCAATCGGGTTGGCAGTACCGAATAGGCGCCGGGCTGTGCGTTCCGTCAAAACGACCGTATTGGGCCGGGTTAACGCCTGACTGGCCCTGCCACGCAGCAACGGCATTTGAAACACCTGAAAAAAGGTTGAATCCACGCCCAGAACACCCCGCTCCTCCACCGTTCGCCCGTCGATTTTAAACAGAGTCGGATTATTGTTCCCGCCAAAATCGAAAACGCGCGTAGCCTGCTCGATTTCAGGAATTTCCTTTTTAACCGATTGTGCGTAGGATGGTGGAATAATAGCGTATTTCGTACTCCGCCCCGGATAGTTGCGTTCCAGCGCCATGCGGTAAATCCGATCACCATTTGCCCAATGACGGTCGTAGCTCAACTCATCGGATACGTACAGTACAATCAACAGGCAGCAAGCCATGCCAATAGCCAACCCCGCAATGTTGATAGCCGTGTTGGTCCGGTGTTTCGCCAGATTACGAAGTGCGATTTTGAGGTAGTTTCGTAGCATGGTTGTTTAGGTTTTGTCGAAGTGCAATGTATCGGGCCAGTCTCTACCTTATTCGGCTCTCAGACTCTTTACGGGGTTCATCAACGCGGCTTTTATACTCTGAAAACTCACCGTTAGTAGCGCAATGCCAACCGCCAGCAAACCGGCCAGGGCGAACATCCACCACGAAATGTCGATTTTATAGGCAAAGTCGGCCAGCCACCTGTTCATTACATACCAGGCAATCGGCGAAGCTATCACCAGTGCAATCAGGACAAGCCGAACAAAATCGAGCGAGAACAAGCCAAAAATGTGAGCGGTGGAGGCCCCTAGTGCTTTCCGGATGCCCACCTCTTTTGTACGCGACTCAGCCATGAAGGCGACAACCCCATAAAGTCCCAGACAACCAATGAAGATAGCAATGCCTGCCAGCAACTGGAACAATGAATACATGCGTTCCTCGCTCTTGTAGAAATTAGCCAGAGTTTCGTCCAGAAAACTGTACTTGAACACAAAGTCGGGGAAGGTAGCATTCCAGGCAGATTCTACTTCCTTCAGCAAGCCGCTCACGGCTTCTGCCCCCCCTTTTTGTATGGAAAGTTTAATACCCAGGTTTCGATATTGATCCCGGTAAGAGGTTAGCACACTCGGCTCGATTCGTTGATGCAACGAAAAGGCGTTGAAGTCCTTCACTACACCCACAATTGGTTTTTTCAGGTCTTCGCCGTTAACCCTCATGAACTTCCCAATGACCTGCTCTGGCTTCTGGAAACCCAGCCGCTTCATAAAAGCTTCATTGATCACAAACTCCCGCATCGTATCGCCAGGTTGGTACATCCGTCCGGCAATTAGCTTCAGGCCGTAGGTGTGCAGATACGCCGTATCGGCCGGACGCATAAGAATCCCATAATCAGGTTCTTTCTCATCATTCTCAAAACGAAAACCCGTAGTCCAGTTACTGCTGGAAGAAGGTGTCGTCATGCCATAACTCAACGACTGGATGCCAGGCAGTCCGGTCAGTTTGGCTTTCAAACTTTCTAACTGCCCCGGTTTTTTCTCGGGTATCAATACACTCACTACTGCATCCCGGCTATAGCCCAGATCGGCGGAGCGGAAGTATTTCATCTGGCTGTAGGCAATGATGGTCCCGATGATCAGTATCTGCGAAATGGCAAACTGACCCACAATCAGCCCCCGGCGCAGGGTCAGCTGGTTGATACCCGACGAACCACCCTGCCCCGACGCCCGAATTTTACCTTTCAACGCTAAAATAGGCTGATAGCCTGATAACACTAAAGCGGGATAAAATCCGGCCAGGCCAGTTGTGAGTAAGCCCAGCGTAATTAAAAAAGCAATCACGACCGGATCGAACAGGGTTGCCGCACCGGGTTTAATATTGAGCAACTCACCTACGTAGGGCAGTGATACCTGCGCCAGAAGTAGGGACAAAACCACCGCCAGACCTGTCAGGACGCCCGTTTCCCCCAGAAATTGGCGGACCAGTTGGCCACGTGAACTTCCCAGCACTTTACGGACACCCACTTCTTTCGCCCGGCGGATCGCCTGTGCCGTAGCCAGATTGATAAAGTTGACGCAGGCCGTGATCAGTATGAACAATCCGATCAGGCCCATCGCCCAAATCATTTCCTTACTGACGGTTCGCTTGGCATAATTGTCGGTCCGGGTATCGAAATGAATTTGGGTCAGCGGTTGCAGTTCATAACTCAGGTCGCGGGCGTCGTCGGACTTGTGGTATTTTTTGACAAAAGCGGCTAACTGCTGTGTCATTTTTGCGGACTCAATGGCCTGGTCATCCGGCGTACCGGGCAGTTTCATATAAATTTGCGCTCCGCCGTAGGTCGACTGCCAATCATCCCAGTTCGTATAAGCCCCGTACTGTTTCAGCGATGCAAAGGATAGTAATACATCAAACGGCACACTACTTGTGACGGGTGGCTCCTCAACAACGCCTGTTACGACAAAATCCATCTTATTTTCGACGCGCAGGGTCTTGCCGATTGGGTTACCCGCGCCGAAATATTTTTGAGCCATGCGCTCGCTCAATACAACCGTATTTGGATTGGAGATGGATGTTTGCGGGCTGCCGCTTTTCCAGGTATAATCGAACAGTCGAAAATACGCTGGCTCGACAAAGGCCAGAATGCCATCACCCTCCTGAAATTTTTTAGTGGCCTGATCTGCTTTCCCGTTCACCGTTACGACTACATTAGCAATTCGGTGAACCATCGTAAGGTCATGTTTCAGACTCGGGAAGTCGGTTCGTAGGGCAGCCAGCGCAGGCAGGGGTATGCCCGCACTCCGCCGGTCGTTGTTCGATTTTTTATTGAACGAGACTATCCGGTAGGTTTGATCAGCGTATGCATTATGCCGGTCAAAGCTCAGCTCATAACGAATCGCCAGAAAGAGAAGCAGGCAGCAGGACAGACTCAATGTCAGACCTAACACGTTGATGACCGAGTAGTTCCAGTTGCGCTTCAATGCGCGAAAAGCAGTTGTGAAATAGTTGCGTAACATAAAAAGCGATTATTCGGATCGTAAGGATTTCACAGGATTCATCAGGGCCGATTTAATACTTTGGAAGCTTACCGTCAGGAGCGCAATGGCAACCGCCAGTACGCCCGTCAGGGCAAACATCCACCACGAAATATCGACCTTATACGGAAAATCGGCCAGCCACTTATCCATCACATACCACGCAACGGGCGAGGCCAGCACCAAAGCGATTAAAACAAGCCGAACAAAATCGAGCGAGAACAAACCGAAAATATGGGTCATCGATGCGCCCAGCACTTTTCGAATGCCCACTTCTTTCGTTCGCGATTCGGCCATAAACGCAACGACACCGTAGAGGCCTAAACAACCGATGAAAATAACAATGCCCGCCAGCAGCCGAAACAGCGAGTACATGCGCTCTTCACTCTTGTAGAAATTGGCAAGTCGCTGATCCAGAAATTCATAGCTGAACACAAAATCGGGGAAGGTCGCATTCCAACTGGTTTCAACCTCACGAATAAAACCACTGATGCCCTCCGTACCACCCTGTTGGGTCGATAGCTTAATCCCGAGAACGTTATAGGCTCCGCGATTACTGGTTAATAAACAGGCGTTTGTTTGCTGGTGTAGTGAAAAGGTGTTGAAATCTTTCACAACCCCAACTATTTGTTTTTTGGGATTTTCCGGCCCGCCCAGCGCTATGTATTTACCCAGGATCTGACGCGCATCGCGAAGACCCATTTTCTTGACAAATGACTCATTCACCACAAACTCCCGCATGGTGTCGGCAGGTTGATACATCCGACCGGCAATCAATTTCAGGCCATACGTACTGAAATACGATGTATCGGCGGGGCGCATCACCACGCTAAAATCGGCCGGTTTTGGCTCATTCTCGTAGCTAAAGCTCGTCCACCAGTTGCCATCTGAGGAAGGGACCGAAAGGCCATAACTGAGCGACTTTACATTAGGCAATATGGCCAGTTTGGCCTTCAGATTTTCCAGCTGCCCTGGTTTATGTTCAGGCACCGGTATTGTCAGGACGGCTTCTTTGTTATAGCCCAGATCGGCAGTACGGACGTACTTCATCTGGCTGTAGGCAATGATGGTCCCGATGATCAGCATCTGCGAAATGGCAAACTGAAATACAATCAGGCTCCGGCGCAATGTCAACTGACTGCTGCCCGCCATCCGGACTTTTCCACGCAGCGCCAAAACAGGCTGATAACCTGACAACACCAATGCGGGGTAAAAACCAGAAAGCACCGTTGTCAGGAGTGTCAATAAGAAGATAAAACTAATAACGACGGGATCGAACAGCACCAGTGCCGAAGCTTTGATATCCAGCAGTTCAGAAACATACGGCAGCGCCAGATTAGCGACTAGAAACGCCAGTCCAACAGCCAGTGTGGTCAAAAATCCCGTTTCGCCCAGAAACTGCCGGACTAATTGCGCTCGCGAGCTACCGAGCACTTTGCGCACGCCTACTTCCTTCGCCCGGCGGATTGCCTGCGCTGTGGCCAGATTGATGAAGTTGACACAGGCCGTTATCAGAACAAATAACCCGATTAGCGCCATTGACCAGATCATTTGCCGACTCACTGTGCGGTTGGCAGAATTGCCCGTGCGTGTGTCGAAATGAATGTTCGTGAGCGGTTGCAGTTCGTATTGTATAGCTTTCGCATCGTCGGGTTTCATGTATTTCCGAATAAATGGAACCAGCTGCCGTTCCATCTGCGCCGAGGCAACCGTTTCTGGTAAGGCCAGATAAATCTGGGCACCGCTGTAGGTTGACCCCCATTCGTCCCAGCCGCCGTTAGCTCCATACTGTTTCAGGGAAGTGAATGACAGCAACACTTCGAATGGTAAACTACTCGTAACCGGGGGCGTCTGCACCACGCCCGTTACGACAAAATCCATCTTATTTTCGATGCGAATTGTCTTGCCTATCGGGTCGGCGCTACCAAAATATTTATGCGCCATCCGCTCCGACAAAACCACCGTATTGGGATTTTTCACGGCAGTTGCCGGATTTCCTGCTTTCCATTGGAAATCGAACAAGCGGAAATATTCAGGTTCGACAAAGGCAATAACTCCGCCCTCTTCCTGGAACTTACTGGCTTTGTGGTCACTGACCCTGAGCAATGCACCATACACTTCATAAGCCATGGTAATCTGATGCTTTAGCTCAGGAAAGTCGTTCCGCAAAGCGGCCAAAGCGGGTAAGGGTATACCCACGTTCCGATCATCACCTTTCGATCGTTTGTTGTACGTAATGAGCCGGTAGGTCCGATCGGCATTGGCATGATGCTGATCGTAGCTCAGTTCATAGCGAATTGCCAGAAACAGGATCAAGCAACAAGCCAGGCCAAATGTCAGCCCGACAATGTTGATTACGGTATAATTCCAATTGCGCCTGAGGGCACGGAGTGCTGTAGTGAAATAACTTTTTAGCATAATTATCGCGTCCCTATTCGGACCTTAATGATTTCACCGGATTCGTTAGAGCCGCTTTTATACTTTGGAAACTAACGGTCAGAATGGCGATGACCACAGCCAGCATACCCGCCAGCGCAAACACCCACCACTCCATATCGATCTTGTAAGCAAAACCCAGCAACCACTGACTCATGGCATACCAGGCTAATGGAGTTGCCAGGACAATAGCAATCACAACGGGCTTGAGGAAATCGCGCGACAGCAAGGTGACAATACCCGCTATCGATGCTCCCAATACTTTACGGACACCAATTTCTTTCGTCCGTTGCTCGGCCGTGAAGGTGGCCAGGCCAAACAATCCTAAGCACGAAATAAAAATGGCCAGAAAGGCAAAGACATTGGCTAGTTCACTCACCAGTGTTTCGCTGTGATACTGCCTGTTGAATTCTTCATCGGCGAACCGATAATCGAATGGATATTTGGGATTTAGTTTTTTCCAGCTCTGCTCCAGCGAAGTCAGTACCTCTTTCGTTTTGCCAGGCTGCGTTTTCACAATGGCAAGCCCAAACGATGACGCTGACTGAAAATTAACCATCAACGGGGCAATCTTATCGTGTAATGAATGGATGTGAAAATCCTTCATCAGGCCAATAATCGTGCCCTTCCGGCCATTATAGGTGATGGGCTGCCCAACGGGATTTTTCAGATTCATCACTTTGGCAGCGGCTTCGTTGATCAGGATGTTGGCCGAATCCGTTCCAAAGGCGGGCGAGAAATCGCGGCCCGCTACTAAAGGAATTTTCATCGTTTTTGTGAAATCGTAGCTGGCTTCCAGCTGCCACAAACCGGTTTTATCGTCGGCGGCTTTGCCGGGCCAGCTGATACCGTCGGTTGCCATGCCAATGTTGGTAGGCATCGTTGAAGCACGTGTCATATGCTGCACAAATCCTGCCTGCATTGTCTCCTGCTTAAAAGCTTCATACTTACTGGACAAGGTGCCCTCCAGCGGTACATAAATCACATTTTCGCGATCGAGACCCAGATTTTTCGTTTGGATGTACTTCATCTGCCGGAACACAATAGCCGTGCATACAATCAGGGCAATCGACAGTGTAAACTGAAAAATCACAAGGCCCCGACGCAGTAGAGACGCGCCCGGCTTAAACTTTAGTGAGCCTTTCAACACGGTAATCGGACTCATCGACGACAACACCAGAGCCGGATAGCTTCCGGCTATGAATCCGGTCAGCAGCGTGAATCCGAGAATTGTTACAATGAATTGAGGATTGGCAAACGGAATGGATAAGCTCTTCTCCGTTAACGTATTAAAAACGGGCATCAACGCCAGAACAAGTATCAGAGCGACAATAACCGATAGCAAAGTAGTCAATATAGCTTCGGCCATAAATTGCCCAAACAGCAGGCTCTTAACCGCACCAACTACTTTACGGACACCTACTTCTTTGGCCCGTTTAACCGAACGAGCGGTCGCCAGATTCATAAAGTTTACACAGGCAATCAATACAATAAACAGGGCAACTATGGAGAATAAGCGAACGTATTCGATGCGGCCGCCATCAGCAATGCCTTTTGTGAATTTAGAATACAGATACATCTCGCGATAGGGTTGCAGCACCATCGCTTTGTCTTTCACGGTCGGGTCTTTATGATGCAGAAAATCCTGAATCTTCGCGTTTACACCTGCCAGCGATGCATCAGCTCGCAATCGGACGTAGGTAGGAGGCCCGTAGTGATCAAAGCCCGCTACCATCCACGGATTATCGATAAAACAGTTGGCGATCGGCAACACAAAGTCGAACTTAATGGATGAGTTGCCCGGCACGTTAGCTGCCACGCCCGTTACCATACAATCCCGCTTATCGTCGATCCGAATGGTTTTCCCGACTGGATTTTCGCGGCCGAAATACGCCTGAGCCATTTTCTGCGAAATGACGATATTATTCGGTGCCGACAACACGCTTCTGGGATTTCCCTGCAACAGCGGAAAGCCAAATAGAGTAAAGAAATCAGGCCCGGCGTAACGGCCATTTTCTTTTCCTATTTTTTGCCCAATGGTTACCAGTTGTTTATAATCCCAGACAACAGTACTGGCCTGCGTAACCTCCGGGATTTCCTGTTTCAGCGCTTCGGCCAGCCGTCCCGGAGTTGCATCCATACTTCCGGCAATACTCCCGGACTTATCTTTATTATGAATAATAATTTTATAGAGCTGATCGCTATCCGGCAGAAAGGTATCATAGCTCCGTTCATCCTGCACCCACAGGTAAATGAACAGACTACAGGCAATTCCCAGCCCAAGCCCCAGTATGTTAATGGCCGAGAAACTTTTGTTACGGGTCAGATTCCGCCAGGCAATTTTAAGATAGTTCGTTAGCATTAGTTTGTTGTTTGCATGTCGAAACTAGTTTGTAGATCCCTACTCAGACCGTAAACTCTTCACTGGATTCGTTAGAGCTGCTTTCACACTCTGATAGATCACGGTTGCCCAGCAGATGCCCAGCGTGAGCAGGCAGGCTACCACAAATACCCATACGCCGATGTCGGTTTTGTAGGGAAAGTTCTGTAGCCATTTATACATGGAATACCAGGCAATCGGAATGGCGATAGGAAAGGAGAACAGCACCAGTTTTGTGAAGTCTTTCGACAGCAACAGGACAACGCTGGAAATCGATGCGCCCAACACCTTCCGCACGCCAATTTCCTTCACCCGCTGCTCTGTGGTGAACGTGGCTAAGCCAAACAAGCCCAGACAGGCAATGAGAATGGTCAGGCCCGAGAAGGTCGAGAAAATCCGGCCCCGTAATTCATCGGCGCGGTATGCTGACTCAAAATCCTGATCCAGAAACCGGTATTCAAACAATCGATCCGGATAGGTTTCACGCCATTTCTGGCCAATGAACGCTACGGTTTTGTCAGCATTTTTCGGCTGTATTTTAATGTGAATGACCGGATTGGCCCGGCGACACATCAGAATCATCGGTTCGATGGGGTTGTAAAGTGACTGCTGATGAAAATCTTTGATCACCCCGATCACCAGTGCTGTAGGTGGGGGTGGGCCCTGCTGATTGCCCTGAGGAAGGCTGCCCAGAATAACTTTTTTACCCAGCGGTTCTTTCCAACCCATACGCTCTACCACGGCCTGATTGATAATAACCGAGTTAAGGGTATCTGCCGGAATTTTTTCGGAGAAATCACGACCCGCTACGACCTTCATGCCCATCGTTTTCAGGTAATCGTAGTCGATTTGGAAAGGTTTGAATCCCATTTCCTTTAAGCCGGTATTGGACTCAACCGTGAAGATAACCCGGCTACCAATGTTGCTGGTTGGAGCCGAGGCAGAGGCCACTTCCCGAATGTTCGGATTAGCCAGCAGGTCATTCCGTAGCGCATTGAACCGCGCTCTGGGCTGCCGGTCCTGATAATCGATCGTCAATACCTGTTCCCGGTCATAGCCTAAATCATGATCCTGCATGAAGTTTAGCTGCTTATACACAATCCAGGTGCAGATGAGCATCGTCAGCGAAATAGCAAACTGGGCCACCACCAGCGTTTTTCGGAAGAAACTTCCACCTTTGGCATTGAATGAGCCTTTGAGTACTGCCGCCGGTTCAAAAGAGGATAAGTAAAAAGCGGGATAGCTGCCACTGATGAAGCCCGTAAACACGACAATGGCCAGAGCAATGAGCATAAACTGCGGCTGTAACAATTCCTGAAACCGAATCTCTTTCCCCGAAACGCTGTTAAAGAAAGGCAGTAATACGACAACCAGAATCAGACTGGCCACCAGCGAGAGAACCGTCATCAGCACCGATTCGGTTAGGAACTGCGCCATCAGCCGACCTCGTACTGATCCCATCACTTTTCGAAGCCCTACTTCTTTGGCGCGTTTGGCCGACCGGGCCGTGGCTAAATTCATGTAGTTGATACTAGCCAGCAGCAGCATAAAAAATGCGACTGCGCTGAACGTATACACGTAGCCAATGTTCCCATTCGATTCGCCTTCGAGATTTGAGTACAGGTGAATACGGGTCAACGGCTGTAATTCATAGGTAATTTTAATGCCCATTCGCTTAAAAATCGGCCCTATGTATTTGTCGTAGACCTCAGGAAACTTGCTCTCGAGAATTTTGGTATCGAAATTTTCGGGCAATACCAGATAACTGTATATGTAAAAACCACCCCAGCCAGTTGCCTGGCGTTCGTTCTGGCCCGTAGAAAACAGGGCGTTGAACGTGAAGTGAGAGTTCTTCGGCACATCTTCCAGAACACCCGTTACTTTATAGAACGTCGTATCATTGGTTTGAAGCGACTGACCCAGCGCACTACCGGAACCAAAAAATTTCTGGGCCACCTTTTGAGTCAATACCACGCTACCAGGCTGATCGAGAGCCGTTTTGGCGTCGCCTTCGATAAACTTATAGCTAAAGACATCGAACACCGTAGAATCGGCGGCATAGATCTCATCTTCGTAGAACCGCTTCTCGCCCTGCCGAAACATCATCCGGCCGTAGGGAAAGAATCGAACGTAATTTTTGACAAACGGATAATCCTGCTTCAGTTGTTTGACTAAAGGCGGCTGTGTACTGCTCCAGCGATTGACTTTGTCGGGCTCGGTAATGTGCGAAACGATGCGATATATCTGGTTTGCATTCGCCTGGTAGCGATCATAGCTCAGTTCGTCAGTCACATACAGCAGCAATAACAAGCCGCATGTGACACCGATGGTCAGGCCCAGAATGTTGATCAGACTATAGAATTTGTCCTTTCGAAGATTCCGCCAGGCAATTTTGAGATAATTAAGTAGCATAGTTGTTGGGGTTTAGGCACCAGTCATTATTCACTTCTCAATGAGTTCACCGGATTCATCAGGGCGGCTTTAATGCTTTGAAAGCTGACTGTCAACAAGGCAATACCTGCTGCCAGAAGCCCCGCCAGGGCGAACACCCACCACTCCATATCGGCCTTGTAAGCAAAGCCCTGTAACCACAGACTCATGGCATACCAGGCCAGGGGCGACGCAATAACAATGGCGATCAGCACCAGTTTCAGGAAGTCTTTGGAGAGCAAGCCTACTAGGCTGGCCACCGATGCGCCAAGTACTTTCCGGACGCCGATTTCTTTGGTTCGTTGATTCGCTGCGAACGTGATAAGCCCGAATAAGCCAAGGCACGAAATGAAAATCGAGATAGCAGCAAAAATCCGGAATGCGTCGAATACCAATTGCTCAATGATGTAATTTTTCGCCAGCGACTCGTTCAAAAATGTGTACTGATACACATCGTCCGGAAAGAGTTGTTTCCAGGTTTTTTCAATAAACCCGAGCGTTTGCGGCAGGTTTAACAAACGGCTGTTCTGTGTTTGCACCCGCAAATGAATTTCATCATAAAAACCTGTATTCCAAACCATTAAAACACAGGGTGTAATAGCTTGCTGCAACGAAACATTATGAAAATCTTTGACTACGCCCAGTATAGGAGCTTCTCCTTCATTGATAATCATGGTTTTACCAATGGCCTGTTCGGGAGTCAGACCGAGCATTTTTACCATTGTTTCATTGACAACAAAGGCATTGAACCGTGAACCTTCCGGCATATTATTCGACTGAGTGAACCACCTTCCGGCGATGAGCTTCAGATCAAAAAGCGATTGATAGGCCAGATCAACAAATTTCTCTTCAGCCTGCCGATTCATTTGAACGGTTTCTGACTTTAGCCGAAAATCGGTGCCATAATGATTATTGGTAATTGGGGCCCCTGAACCAAAACTAACTTCCTTAATGGCAGGGCTTTGCAACAATTTCTCCCGGAACGTACCGAGTTTACCGGCAACCTGATTGCGTGGTCCGTTTATGGTAATGACAGCATCTTTCGTAAAGCCTAAATCCTTGCTACTGAATAAATTCATTTGCCGACTGACGACAAAGGTGCTAACCAACAGGGCATAGGTAATGCAGAATTGCAGCACAATTAATCCCTGCCGAAGTGAGAATCGGGCATGTCGCTGGGGGGTAGTGTTCTTTAATGCGTTGATCGGTTGAGCATTGGATAGAACAATTGCCGGATAAAACCCGGCCAGTAATGCCACAACCAGAATCAGACCAGCACTGAACGCCCAGATGGTCGGATCGGCACTAAGATTTAGATCAATGATCGTCAGCGACTGGTTAATCCAGTTCAATAGCGCATTCAGGATCAGTAGCGACAACAAACCGGCTACAATAGCAATGATGAGGGTTTCGCCAATAAACTGGCTGAACAATTGCACTTGTGTACCACCCACTACTTTCCGGACGCCTACTTCTTTCCGTCGGCGGATGGCCTGGGCAGTAGTCAGGTTGATAAAGTTGAATGAGGCTATCAGAATCAGGAAAACGGCCAGACTGACCAATCCCCAGAGCATATCGCGGCTAACAATGTAGCTCCCCTGTGAACTTCCATACAGCGTTTCGGTGTGGATACTGGTGATCGGCTGAAGGAAATAACTGATTCGGCGGATATCATCCGCTTTCATGTACTTCTTTTGTAATGCCTGTAACTGACCTTCAAAGGCCTTTGGATCAGCACCGACGGGCAGCGTAACATAGGTCGTTCCGCGATAATTACCCGACCAGTTGGTAGCCTGATACGGGTTGTTGGCCTTAAAAAACTGGTAATTGACTAAAATATCGAACAGCAGATTTGTCGTGGAGGGCGGGTTGCGAATGATGCCTGATACGAGAAGCGGATCACCGTTGTTGAGTGTCAAGGTCTTGCCCAGCAGCTCCTCAAAACGTCCTGCATATCCGACGAAGTACCGCTCAGCCATTTTCTGCGTCAGCACGACGCTGTTGGGTTGCTGAAAGGCCGTTCGGGCATTACCCGCCAGCCAGATACCATCCGGAAAAACGTTCACAAAATCGAACGTCCGTAGATAGTTGGCATCGGCAAACATGACACGTTTCTCGTCAAAGCGATGGACAACGCCCCGGCTATCGATCGAACTGATCAGTCGACTATCCGGTCCGGCCGTTTGGGTAACACCAACGCCCGGCATGTTCTGACGGATGGCTTCGGCTAATGGATAGGCCGTAGTAGGCCAATGCTGGACACCGTCGGCGGTTTTGTTGTGGTGAACGATCCGGTATATCCGGCTTACGTTTGAATGAAATCCATCGAAGCCAGATTCATAGCGCACGAAAATATAGATCACTAAGCAGCACGTTATGCCCAGGGTTAACCCCAGAACATTGATAGCCGCGTTTGTCTTGTCGGTCCAAAGACGGCGGAAAGCGATCTTAAGATAGTTTCGTAGCATTACTATTTTTTTTGCAAAGACCAGATCACATGCCTTATCGCAGGGTATTGATTATGTCGGCGCTTACCCAATAGATATCACCGCTCCGGCTAAAAAACAGGTACTTTCCATCACTGGAAACAAATGGGCAAAACTCATACTGATCGGTATTGATTTCTTTACCCATGTTCTTTGCTTTCTGCCACGCCCCTTTTTCATCTTTAAAGCTGATGAACAGGTCTCCTTTTCCAAACCCATCCGACCTTTCTCCGCAGAATATGAGGTACTTCTCATCGGGCGAAACGAATACGTCCGCTTCGTACTGTTCGCTGTTTATCGAACTACCCAGCTTCTGGGAACGCTGAAATCCACCACTCGAAAATCGGGAAGCGTAGATATCATAGTTCTGTTCATTAGGCGGCTTTGTCGCTCCATTCGATGAATAGTACATCGTACCATCAGCCGTAAAGGACATGTAGTATTCGTTTTTATCCGAGTTTATCGCCCGACCGGCATTGACCGGCTCCGACCAGCCGTCTTTCCTGCGATCGATGTACCAGATATCAAAATCTTTCTTGTCGCCCTGCCCATCCAGCGACCGATCAGAGATAAAAAACAGCTTCGTCCCATCCGGTGACAGAAAAGGGTCATTATACTCATACCTGTCACTGGCCAGGATGACCGCAGGCTCCGTCCATTTGCCGTTTTTAAGCGTTGAAAGCCTGATCTGGGGCTTTTTATTCACGATTACGGCGTAATAGAATTCCTTCCCATCATTCGAAAAAACGGAGCCATATTCATACTGACCTTTGAGAGACACTTTATCCGGTGCAAACACTTGAGCCACTAAACCAGGTCGTGGCTGGTTCAAATACATCGACTCCGCAGGCTGTCCTCGTGTTACAGCTGTCATGGCCAGTATCAGCATGAATATGAATAGTGGACGTTTCAAGGCGGCAGCGGTGTTAAGGCGACAAAAATTCCTGGTGATTAACGCGTACTACATTGGGCTTAGACCGGGCAAATCCAGTATTCGCTGTTACTTACCCGGCCTGGCATTATTCAGACCGTAAACTCTTGACCGGATTCATCAAAGCCGCTTTTACACTTTGATAACTCACTGTCAATAAGGCTATAGCAACCGCCAGTACACCCGCCAGTGCAAACATCCACCACGAAATGTCGATTTTGTAGGCAAAGCCCTGCAACCAATTATTCATGGTGTACCAGGCTACCGGCACGGCAATCACGATCGCAATGGCAACGAGTTTTAAAAAGTCTTTCGAGAGTAAAGCCACGATGCTGGTAACCGACGCACCCAGTACTTTGCGGACGCCGATCTCTTTCGTGCGTTGTTCGGCGGTGAAAGTAGCCAGGCCGAACAGACCCAGGCAGGCAACGAAAATGGTCAATCCGGCAAAAATGCCCAGAATTTCGCCAATTTTCTGCTCGGCCCGGTAGGTATCGTTAAATCGTTCATCCAGAAATGAGTACGTAAAAGGCCCTTCGACTTTAAAGCCGTCCCAGTTCTTTTTCATGGCCGCCAGCAAACCCGTAATGTCTTTGGTTTTTGCCTTTACAATCATGGTTCCGGCATTCTTGTTGAGCACCATTACGAGCGGAGAAATGCGCTCGTGTAAGGATTTGAAGTGAAAATCCTTAACGATCCCAATGACCCGTAGCTGAGTCTTTTTGCCTTGATTATCGGAGTTGGTGATCGTGTGTCCTAACGCCTTGTTGCCCCATCCAAGTACTTTGGCAGTTGTCTCGTTAAGAATCGCTCCCGCCGAATCGGTCCCGTAGTCTTTCGAGAAATTCCGACCAGCCACCAGTTGCATACCCAGTGTCGACATGTAATTATAATCGACGTCGTATCGGAGCGTTTTTATCAATCCGGTCTCATTCGATTCGGGATAAATCGTGAAGTTGTTATTGTAGCTTGGGCCAGCAGGCAGGTAGCCCGATGTGCTTACATTCACCACCCGAGGGTCTTGCAGGAGTTGATTTCGGAACACTTCGTTCTTATCACCCAGCATCCAGGCTTCCGGCAACACGATAACCTGGTCTTTGTTATACCCTAATTTCTTGTTCTGGATATAAGCCAGTTGCTGATACACGACAATGGTTCCTATCGTTAAAGCAATGGAAATAAAGAACTGAAACACGATCAGACTGCTCCGTAGACCAAAACTTTTTTTACCTGATGTAAACCGATCGAGCGAATTTCCCCCTTTCAGCACAGACACAGGCTTGAAGGATGACAGGAAAAAAGCGGGGTAACTCCCGGCCAGAACGCTAACAAAGAGGCCAAATAGCAACAGGCTGGGCAGAAGCCAGGGATTCGCTAACAAGTGCAGACTTAGCGATTTACCCGCCAGTTCATTGAAGGCTGGCAAAACCAGGTAAACCAATCCAACACCTAACAGTAAGGCAACAGCCGTTAGTATCGAGGATTCGAGCAGAAACTGCCCCATCAGCTCCAGTTTCATCGAACCCATTACCTTCCGGATACCAACCTCCCGACCTCGCTTTGAGGCCCCGGCCGTAGACAGGTTCATGAAGTTGATGCAGGCGATGAGGAGAATAAACAACGCAACGGCCCCAAAAATGTACACGTACCGAATATCCCCGTTGGCATCCAGTTCACCGCTTAGTTCTGAATGCAGGTGAATCGTTGTCAGCGGCTGCAAAAATAAACCAAGGTCGTTGCCTTTTTTGCGGAACTGCGCAAAGCTCATTCCGAAGGCTTTCTGCAATTGCGGCCCCATGTATTTTTCGACAACCTGAGGTAGTTTTGCCTCCAGCTGTTTGTAGTCGTAGCCTTTGGGTAATACCAGGTAGGTGAAAAATTCAGACGTCATCCAGGAAGGCTGTTTCGCATCCGGGAAACCGGCCATCGATGCGAACATATCGAAATGAAAGTGAGAATTAACCGGTAACTTTTCAATCACACCCGTAACTGTGTAGGGCGTGTTCCAGCTTTTAACCGTCAATACCTTCCCGATCGGATCTTCATTTCCGAAATATTTATGCGCTACTTCCTGCGTAACTACGACGGTATTGGGCTGGATCAACGCTGTTTTTGGATCACCCTTTACGAACGGAAGTGTAAACACCTGGAAGAAATTAGAGTCGGCAAAAGCAACCTCGCTTTCTCTGAACGTTTTGTCACCATAGACGATAAAAGGCATTCCTGCACGACGTAAGCGCGTAGCTTCCTGCACTTCGGGGTAGTCGGCTTTAAGCGTTTGGGCAGTAGGCGGCATAACGTGTGCCTCGTTCATTTTTTCGCCCTGTATCGATCCCCGAAAAATAACGCGCACAATGCGATCAGCCTTTTCGTTGAAGCGGTCGTAGCTTAACTCATCCAGAACGAACAGGCTGATGAGCAAACACGTAGCCAACCCAATGGCCAGCCCAACGATGTTGATCGCTGAAAAGGCTTTGTTGCGGGCCAGATTCCGCCAGGCGATTTTAAAATAATTATGTAGCATCGGGGTCGAGAATTAGTATATACTGCCAAAATCAGTGCTACGATTTTGTGAGACTCACGACAATCGAAGCACTGATTTTATCGAAACACCTGAATTACTTAACGTCAACCGTATTCGTTTCACCCGCCTTCACCTTGAACGTCGACTGAATTTGCAGTACTCCGTTCTGGTAGTATTTCAGGTTATACTCACCCGAACTCAGCGGTATCTGGTACGGGAATAATCGTTTGTCGGTATTCACTTTTGCATCCCGTTCAATTGAGTAATCTTCAGTTGGACTGGTAATTTCAAGCTTTACTTTTCCGGTACAGCTTTCGCAACGGAATGTGACAACTGTCTGGCCAGCGTCTGCCGGAGGGCTGGGCGGAACAGGCGGCTTCGGTACCGATGGGACCTCTCGCGGTTTGGCCGGAACAGCTACCCCCTCCGAATCGCCGGGCGAGCGATCCCGATGGGCAACGGCTTCCGGTATGGCGATTGATTGGCCGATACCCAGCGAATCGAGAACCCGATTTTTAAGTGCATCCTTTTCTGAACTGCTTAGTTTGGTTACGTCAAATGTTCGATCATACTTCACCGCACGCCCGTTTCGTTCGCCATCGACCTGAATGGACATTACTTTACCATCTTCGTTAATGACCGTGTTGAGCGTCGACGATGATTGCGCCAACGACAAAAAGCCAGAAGCGAGCATTAAAAGAATTAGAATAGGTTTCATGAACTCCTGCAGGATAATTAAATCTGATCGGTCAACAGCCGTGCCATGAACGAAAAAGGCCGTTTCTGACGTCAGAAACGGCCTTCATCCGAATAACGTTGTCCGAAAGTGGACACTTTACGTCCGATTGTGAACGGAGAAACAGCAATTTTAGCCTGCTTTACACCTGATCAGGGATAGATCAGGTACTTTTTGCGCATTTGCTTAAATGCCGACAGACCCGGCTCCCAGCTTTGGCGAATTTCTTTTTCACTTTTACCCGCACTAATTTGCTGTTTTAAGTTTTCGGTGCCAGCCAGAAACGCGAAATTCCCCATCTGCGTACTCTGGCTCCTATCAAAAAACCGGGCTTTATCGGGATACGCCTTGTATAGTTCCATCAACCATTGCAGATTGAGCTTCTTCGTTTTTCGCAGGATAGTAGTATCGTATTTTCGTAGATCGATCCCATAGCAATCGGTATTCTGATGTAACGGCGTTTCGCTCATGCCTTTAAGGCTAACCGGCCGAAACGAAAAGGGATAAATTCCTTTCAGCGCCGGAGCACCCAACACCGTAAAAGGCATATAAGTCCCTCTCCCCTGACTGACAATTGTTCCCTCGAACCAGCAAATGCTGGGATACAGCATGATAGATTGCTGCGTATTGAGGTTAGGCGAGGGCATTACGGGTAACGTATATGGCGTATCGTGTGTGTAGTTAGCCACTTTTACAATCCGAAGTTTGCACTGGTTTTTCGGAATTCCCCATCCTTCGCCGTTAATCATGCGGGCAAATTCGGCCATAGTAAGCCCATGCGTAATGGGAATGCGATGCATGCCGATTCCCGAATGGAGATGATCCTCTAAAATAGGGCCATCGACAATAAATCCGTTTGGATTAGGCCGGTCCAGAATCATCAGCTCCTTGTTATTTTCGGCACAGGCTTCCATCACATGGTTAAGCGTATTGATGTAGGTGTAAAAACGGGCACCTACATCCTGAATGTCGAAAATCAGTAAATCAATATTGGCCAGATGCTCTTTCGATGGTTTCCTGTTTTTGCCGTATAAAGAAACAATCGGAATGCCGGTTCTGGAATCAACACTATCATCGACATGATCGCCGTTGCTGGCATTACCCCTAAACCCGTGCTCAGGCCCGAAAATCGTTACGATGTTTACGCCCAGACTGACCAGACTGTCGACGCTCGGTTTACGGCCAATAATGGAGGTTTGATTGACGACCATTCCAATGCGTTTCCCCTTTAGATAAGGCAGATAGGCCGAAATTTGGTCAGCGCCCGTCACGACTGAATTTGCGTTCAGAGCAACAGTTGTGGCCGGTCCATCGACAACCGCTAAACGGTTAACCGGAAAAAGAAATCCGAGTAGCAAGGGGAGTAAGAAGAGAAAACCAGTTTTCATGTAAATCCAGCATCTGGGCGGTCAGCTAGCAAATTGCGGATAAAAGGGCTTGCTTCCAAGATTTAATGAGCCGACGATAACGATTTATTGGCAAAGTCCGGCACGTTTTTATCGATCCACCCGCTATTCCCGATTCGGCTTAATGGCGACAAAGGCCCTGAGTTTGATGTCGTCAGTTACATCGATTGGCTTAAACAAATCGTACCATCCATTGCGTTGACCACCAGACCCGTAATTGATGTGCGCCCAGAATGTGCCATTTTCCTGTTGATAACCATCAATGACGGTCGAATGCCCATAGGTTGTGAAATTGCCGAAATGAAAATATACAGGTCGTCGGGCATCGATCTCCTTCCGGATCAATGCGATCACATCGTCTTGTTTCAGCACATTTCGAATATCTTCCTGTTTGGCAATGGCTTCCAGCTGAGCTTGCGGAATGGGAATCGGTTCGGAGAATGACACATAAAATTCAGCGTTACATGGAAAATGTTTTTTGATTTGCCCAACCGGATTGACCATCTCCAGGTATCGACTCGTGCCAAAATCTTTGCGGATCGCTTCGGCGGTTAGGTACGAAAATAAGGCCACTGTATTTTTTGCATCGGCGGATGTCGTTGGCTCAATACGTGACGCAAACTGATCCCACGAAAAGGCATGATTGGATAAGGTATCCTGGATTTTATACCCTTTTGAACACTGGTAATTCACGATACCGGCCGGTCGTAACTGATGGTAATAAAAGATTTGAGCAAGGGCGGTACTCCAGCAACCCAGTACATGATTTTCGGGTGTATAGCTGGCATAACTACCATATTGATCCCACTGGGTTTTCAATAGAAACGGCGCATTCTTTTGCGTTGGTTGTTGCAATTGAGCCGACACATTCGCCTGGGTAAAGCAGGCGAGTAAGAGCATTAACAGGAAGCGTTGCATAGTTCGATTGAGTTTGGATTGACGATTGAATTGTCAGGCAAACCAACCGAAATCATTCTTCCCAAACCTCTCAGTTTGGCTTTTGAGAGCTCTCAATCGTTGTTTTGAGCGTTTTTTGTGTGCTAAACTGCCGGGGCGAAAGACCAGTGGTGGCTTTGAAAATGCGATAAAAACTGGCTTCGGAGTTAAAGCCCGACTCTAATGCAATACCCAGAATGGAAAGGTGCTGATAAGCCGGATCGGTTAACCGATGCTTTACCTCATCGACCCGTCGTTCATTGATGAGACTGCGAAAGCTTTTATCAAACTCGCTGTTAATAACCCCGGACACAATACCCGGCGAAAGATTCAGTTTACGGGCAAGACTCGTCAGGCTAAGGTCCGGATCTAAAAAAACATGCTCCTGCCCGATAGCCATTTCGATTTTGTCCTTTACGTCCTGAATTTGCTCCTGGCTTACCCCATCCAGTGTTCGTTTGGGCAATGCATCGACCGCCGACTCGTCGAAAGCAACCTCGAAAGGCGGCTGCTGGTATCCCGTAATCCCGAGGTAATAAACATTTACTGCCAGATAAACATAGAAAAATTTCCAGTGCAGGAAGGAATAAGTCGTAAAGGATAAACCAAGGTCCAGAAAAATATTCAGCGAGAGCAATAGCCACACGCCCCCGGTCACAAGCAGCATATTTCGAAGCCAGAGATAACTTGGATACGCTGGGTTCGAAACCGTATCGAACAACCAGTTTCGATAGCGGATTAACCGACGTAAACTCATAAGTCCATACACTCCGCCCAGTAATACCGACAGCAGGTCTTCAACTTCCTTTACGTTATTGAAGTACAGCGATTCGGCTATCTGGTCTTTGAGCGCCAGATTCTCCGTTGTTTGGGTCTGGCTATAGACCAGCACGGCATGAATCATAAAGACCAGCGTCGGCACAAAATGAATCAGCCATGATCGGTTCAGTGTAAACTTACTTTGTGTCAACGAAACAACATACAGGTAGAGCAGCGGCTGCAGCGTGAGGTCGAACGCCAGCGGAAAATAGCGCAGGGAAGGATTCTGCCACAAACCCAATGTATGAAGCAGAATCTTCCCGCTGAGAATGCAAAAAACAACCAGAATCAGGGCCAGCACCTGTTTACTGGCATATTGACCGTATTTAATCAGCAACAAAACAACATAAAGCAACCCCTGCGTAATACCCAGGATGACGATGAGGTCGAATAGTTGGAAGCTTATGTTCATGCACTAACTTACACAAATTAGTGCTTATTCGCTCCGTAAACTCTTGACCGGATTCATCAGGGCGGCTTTAATACTCTGAAAACCAATTGTCAATAGGGCAATACCAATGGCGATGGAACCTGCCACCGCAAACATCCACCACTCGATGTCAATCTTGTAGGCAAAGCTTTGCAACCACTGGCTCATGGCATACCAGGCAACGGGCGTTGTACAGACAATGGCGATCAATACGGGCTTCAAAAAATCTCTGGAGAGCAGGGTCACGACACTAGTTACCGATGCGCCCAGCACTTTGCGCACCCCAATTTCTTTCGTCCGTTGCTCAGCGGTGAAGGTTGCCAGACCAAACAGACCCAGGCAGGATATGAAAATAGCCAGTATTGCAAAGTAATTCGCCAGTTGGCTGGCCATCTGTTCGCTTTGATAGAGCCGGGTAAACTCCTGGTCAGAAAACTGATACGTAAACGGAAACCTGGGATTCAGCTCTTTGCTAACTCTCTCTAAACTGGCCAGTGCTTCCCTGGTTTTACCCGCTTCCGTCCGAACCAGAACCGTCCCCCATTGCCGTTTTTCATCCAGACGAATAATCAGCGGTTCAATGGTCTGGTGCATTGACGTAAAGTGAAAATCGCTTAAAACGCCAATTATCATGCCCTGTCGCTGACCCCACGATAAGGGTTGACCGATCGCCGATCCGCCGGTGCGGTTTTTATAGCCCATTTTTGCCAATGCCGTCTCGTTTACCAGAAATCCTAACGAATCGGTACCAAAATCTTTTGAGAAATCACGTCCTTCTTTCAGTTGAAGCTTCATGGTTTTCACAAAATCATAGCCAACCGTCTCATCGGCAAAGGATATGGCCTGATCTGGATCTTTGCCGGGCCAGCCGAAATCGCCCGTATGATGAGAAATCACGGTGGGTGTTCCCCGCATACGCGAAATGGTCAGCACGCCAGCCATTTTACCGGCTTCTTCTTTAAACAGGGTGTATTTCTGGCCTAGTTCGCCTTCTAATGGAATATAAATGAGGTTCTCCCGATTGTAACCGAGATTTTTCGTCTGGATGTAGTCCATTTGCCGATACATGACAATCATGCCGACAATCAGCAGCATGGAAAGGGCAAACTGAAACACCACCAGACTTTTGCGAAACAACGTTGCCCCCGGACTGAACCGAAGGCTTCCTTTCAGTACCCGAATGGGACTCATAGCCGACAGGAAAAGAGCCGGATAACTACCCGAAACAAAGCCAGTTAACGTGAGTAAACCCAGTAGTGTTGCCCAGAATACAGGCTTACTAACGGGCAGTACCAACTGTTTTCCGGTCAGCGTATTGAAGGCTGGCAGTATCAGCGCAACCAGACCCACGGCAATAATGATCGAAAAGAAGGTGAGCAACATCGCTTCACCCACAAATTGCCCCATTAAGGCCGACCGAACCGCTCCAACCACTTTCCGGACACCGACTTCTTTGGCGCGTTTGGCCGACCGGGCCGTGGCCAGATTCATGAAATTGATGCAGGCAATAATCAGGATGAACAGGGCGACAAGACTGAAAAGGCGCACATACTCAATTCGGCCGCCATCGAGCTGACCATTTTTAAATGTAGAATGAAGGTATTTTTCCGGATAGGGTTGTAGGGCCAGTTCTTCAACAATCGCCTTACTTTTGGGTTTGAATCGGTAGGTAAAATCCTTGATTTTGGCTTCAACCTTTGCCGGATCAGCACCTGGTTGTAGTTGTATGAACGTAGATGGATTGTAGTTGCTCCAGTTATTTACCCAATCGTTTACTTTCACATAGTCTTTCCAGGTTCTTAAAAAATCAAATTGCTGCGATGAATTAGCCGGTAAATTGTCAAATACCGCGGTTACGGTCAGGTCATCTTTATTTTCGTAGCGAATCGCTTTCCCAATGGCTTTTTCCGGGCTCCCAAAAAATTGATCGGCCATCTTTCGGGAAATGGCAATGCCATTGGGAGCATCCAGTGCTGTTTCAGGATTTCCCTGAAGGAGTTTATAACTAAACATCCTGAAAAAATCAGCCCCGGCAAACGTTCCCTCCATTTTATTAATCCGATCGCCCACCTGAAATGTAAATGGATTGTTCCACTCCAGACTGCTGGCATATTGCACCTCCGGAATGATCCGTTTCAGTTCGTCGGCCAACAGACCCTGAGTACTATAGCTTGCTTCTGTTTTGCCATCAAATTGCTGACGTTCATATACCTGATACAGGTACTTACCATTTACATGAAAACCATCTACACTTCGTTCGTCCTGCACCCAAAGTAAAATCAGCAGACTACAAGCCATACCTAAAGCAAGCCCCAACATATTGATGGCCGAAAAGGCTTTATTGCGAATCAGATTGCGCCAGGCAACCGTGAAATAATTGCGTATCATAATCGGATTGGGAAAATAGGATTGAGAATAGTCACCGAATCGTCCTGTGCGCCCATTCGGATGGTGCGCGGCTGCCTGCCAGAACATACTAATCCTGGGTTTGCGTTTGATGATCGACGGTCGTACATAAGCCAGTACATCCCACCAGTAGCGTTGCCGGGCTTTAGTTTTACCCCACCGCGCAACCCGCAAGGCGAAGCGCTCGTGCAGATCGCCCAGCACCTCCTCCCGCAGGTGGGGTGCGCAGAACCAGTTGAGCAGTCGGTCAGCGAAGCGGGGTGGTTGGTTCATACTGAAATTGGGCTAATTAATGAGGATCTCCAGCAGCCAATTGATTGTACACGTTCGGGAGTCGCCCGCGCAGTTCATTTTACATTATTACTCCGACCGCAGGGATTTGACTGGATTCATCAGAGCCGCTTTTATACTCTGGAAACTCACCGTCAACAAAGTAATCAATAAGGCACCACTACCCGATGCTGCAAAAATCCACCAGGAAATGTCCGTGTGGTACGTATAGTTCTGGAGCCAATCACTGAGGAAGTAATAGGCAATTGGCGTAGCGATACCGAAGGCGATCAGGACCAGAAACACAAAATCTTTGGAGAGCAAACCCCACAGATTCAATACGGAAGCGCCCAGCACTTTGCGAACCCCGATTTCTTTGGTGCGTTGTTCGGCAATGAAGGAAGCGAGCCCGAAAATTCCCAGGCAACTAATCAATATAGCGAGAATAGCAAAGAACGAAGCCAGCGTACCAATGTGCTCTTCTGCCGCAAATTTTTTGGTGTATTCGGCATCAGCGAATTTGTAATCGAAGGGAGCGGTCGGATTGTATTTTTGAAAAACTCCCCCAATCTTACTCACCGCTTCACTGGCGCTCATCGTCGGGTTCATCCGGATGTTAATAAAGTTGCTGGGAAAATTGCTTATGTAAAAAAACGTTTGCCTGGCGGGTTCATAAGGCGACTCCATCACCATGTCTTTAATCACACCGATGATTTTATACCGCAGATTTCCTTCTCTGATTGTTTTGCCGACCGGATTTTTCAATCCCATGAATTTTACGGCGGCTTCGTTGATGACCATGCTGGTGGAGTCGGTTCCGAAGGTTCGGGAAAAATCGCGTCCTTCTGTAAATTGCCAGCCTATCGTTTTTCCAAACTCGTAGGTTACACCCACCACCGCAAAATCGGGCTGCTGATTCGGGTCTTTTCCATCCCAGTCAAAACCACCATTTACATTCCAGACCCCCGTTAGCGGACTTTCGGATTCGGCTATTTCTGTCACCGCTCCTGATTGCAGTAAATCGCTGCGAAAGGCATCGTAATGATTGTGGATATCAGCCGTGGTTGTCTGCACGTATAACAGCCCATTTCGGCTGTAGCCCATTGGCCTGTTTTTAGCATATTGAATCTGGCGAAACACAATAATTGTTCCGATAATCAACGTGACCGACACTGTAAATTGAATGACTACCAGCACTTTGCGGGGAAGCGAAGCAAATCGGCCAACCTGAAAGGTTCCTTTCAGCACTTTAACGGGTTGGAAAGAAGACAGATAGAAAGCCGGATAACTGCCCGCTATGATGCCGGTCAACACTGTAAATCCAATGCTGGCGATCCAGAACAAAGGTGTTGACCACAGAATGGCCATTTTCTTGGCGGCAACCTCATTAAAGAATGGCAAAATGAGTTGTACCAACAGCAATGATAGTACAAATGCAATCAGGACAACCAATAAGGATTCGCTAAAAAACTGCCCGATTAATTGTCCACGAATTGAGCCAACTGCTTTTCGAATACCGACTTCTTTAGCCCGTTTTTCGGAACGGGCTGTGCTCAGATTCATAAAATTGATGCAGGCCAACAGCAGCACAAAAATTCCGATAATGCCAAACAGCCAGACAAACTGGATTTGACCACCCACATTGACACCATTTTTAAACTCCGAATACAAATGCCAGTTTTTCATTGGCTGGAGAAAAATTTCAGGCTTAAACTGGGCTAATTCCTTCCTTACATTGGCTACTTTGGCGTCTTTAATTTTTGCCGAGACATTGTCCATATCTGCTTGATCGGCAAGCTGAACAAACAGTTGAAATGAATTATTATCCCACTTATCCTGCGAGTTTTTCACCCAATCCCGTATGGCCACATTCACCTGCCAGGGAACCATGTAATCGAGGTTATTAAACTGGGTATTATAGGGCAAATCTTCATAAACCCCCGTGACTTTAACCGCTATCTGATTGTCTATTTTTAGTAGTTTACCCATTGGATCGCCAGTGCCAAAAAACGCATTGGCTACTGATTCAGAAATCATAATCGAATACGGCTCTTTCAGTCCTGTCCGCGTGCCTTTGATCATCTTTAAGGAAAACATGTCGGGCGCTTCCGGCTCTATATAATTACCATTCTTCCAGAATTTTTTAGTTCCGATCGACAGAATATGCCCTTCTGTCCAGGAGGATAGTAAAACATGCTTAAAATCAGTACCATAGACCGTGCGGAGCTCATTGGCCAGCGGTATCGGTATAGCAGGCCCGGTGGCGGTATTTCCATTGATGGTTTGGTGCTGCATGACCTGGGCAATACGATCGTAGTGCTGATAGTATTTATTGAATGACAATTCATCATAAATCCACAGGCCAATGAGTATAGCCACAGTCATACCGACCGCCAGCCCCCCAATGTTAATAAAGGAATATACTTTTTGCCTGACCAGATTGCGAAAGGCAATTTTTAGATAGTTGCGTAGCATGGCGCTATTCGTTGGTTTAGGGTATTCAGATGGTTGTCGTTTGATCATAGCAGGCCGCACATAAGCCAGCACTTCACGCCAGTAGCGCCATTGGGCTTTGGTTTCACCCAAACGCGTCATTCGCAAGGCGTACCGTTCATGTAAATCGCCCAGCACTTCCTCCCGCAGATGGGGGGCGCAAAACCAGTTGAGCAGCCAATCGGCTAAGCGGGGTGGTTTGGCTGGTCGGTCGGGGCGGTTTCGGGGTGTATTCATACTGGATAAAGACTACGGTAGAATGGAAAAGAATCGTCAGGACTACGGTTTCAGGAATTAGCCCTTCTACAGTAGCTTTTATCCAGTTTACTCACTACTCCGATCGTAGGGATTTTACCGGATTCATCAACGCAGCTTTAATGCTTTGAAAGCTGACTGTTAATAAGGCAATACCAATTGCCAGAACACCAGCTAGGACAAAAACCCACCATTCGGTGGTTATCTTATACGCAAAATCCTGTAGCCACTGGTTCATGGCATACCAGGCGATGGGTGATGCAATGACAATGGCGATCAGTACCAGTTTCAGGAAATCCCGTGATAAAAGAGTAACAATACCAATGGTAGTGGCTCCCAGCACTTTGCGGATGCCGATTTCTTTCGTGCGCTGTTCGGCCATGTAGGTTGCCAGCCCGAACAATCCCAGGCAGGCGATCAGGACGGCAAGTCCGGCAAATGTCAGGGCAATTTGTCCGATCCGCTGCTCGGCCCGGTACATTGTATCGAAGGCTTCGTCCATAAACCGGTAACTGAATTGAACACCGGTAGGCATTTTTTGCCAGGCGGTTTCCGCCTGTTTCAGCAGATTCGGAAGGTTTTGAGTATTGACTCGAAACGAAGCCAGCGCCGTACTTGTGCCCAGATTCAATACCAGCGGGCCGATGGTTTTCCGCAACGACTCATAATTAAAGTCGTTCACAACGCCAATGATGGTCAGCGGAGTCGCATCACCACCCGAATAAATTTTCTGCCCAACCGGATTGGAATAGCCGAGAAGTCGCGCCATTGACTCATTGATCACAACCGCGCTGGAATCCTCCCCGAAGTCTTTCGAGAAACTCCGTCCTTTCACCATTTTCATTCCCATGGTTCCGATGTAATCGTAGTCCACGAACCAGCTTTGTGTATCGATCCTATTGTCGGATGAACTAACCCGCTCTTTCGAAAACGTCCGGCCATTCCGTTGTGAAGAAGTCACCGGCAGAAACCCGCTTAGCGTACCGGTGGTAACGCCCGGTAGGGTAAGCACCTCGTTCTTAAAAGCATCCACATTGGAGCCCAGAGCGTGGGTTCCGTTGATGATCAGAATTTGTTCTTTGTCAAAACCGAGGTTTTTAGTCTGGATATAATTGAGCTGGCGGTAAACAATGAGCGTACCGATAATCAGTATAACGGAGGTGGCAAATTGAAAAACAACCAGCGCATTCCGGAAATTGCTCTTTCTCAGATTGTTCCCCATCGTACCTTTCAGGACGGCAATTGGGTTGAAACCGGACAGGAAAAAGGCCGGATAACTGCCCGCGACTAAACCGACCCCAATCGGCAACAACAGGAGAAATGGTAGAATGGGTATCGCAAACAGGCGATTTACGGAAAGTGTTTTGGCGGCCAGTTCGTTAAAAAATGGCATGATCAGGGCAGCGAATCCTAGTGCGAGGAGCAATGAAAGCGTCACGGTCAGGATCGACTCGGCCAGAAACTGCCCAATCAATGATTGCCGACTGGTGCCTATAGCTTTCCGAATCCCGACCTCTTTGGCGCGTTTGGCCGACCGGGCCGTCGATAAATTCATGAAATTAACGCAGGCAATCAGCAGCACAAACAGCGCAACCGCCGAAAAAACAGCCACGAACTGACTATTTCCGTTCACATCCAGTTCGGCCCGACGATCTGACCGGAGGTGAATGTCGGTTAGCGGAAATAAGGTAAACACCAGTCTATTTCCACCCCGGTTAAAGTCTTTCGCACTGACCATCTTCATTTTCTGTTTAGCCTGCGGAAAGAGGTATTTTTCAATAATCTGCGAGAAATTCCGGTTAAAGGCTTTGTAATCAACCCCTTCTTTTAATACAACATACGTCTGAAAATTGCTTGTCAGATAATTCCCCCAGTCGTATTTGACGTTCTTCATCGAGAAGATAAAGTCGAAATGAAAGTGAGAATTTTGTGGAATATCGCGGATAACGGCAGTTACGGTATAAGGCGCTTTGTTTACCTCAAGCGTTTTACCCACTACATTGGGCGTTCCAAAATACTTTCTGGCGGTCGATTCGGTGATGACAACCGAATTAGGGGCGTTCAGCGCGGTTTTGGTATTACCAAAAAGAGCAGGTAGCGTAAAGACGTTGAACAAGGTCGGATCGGCAAATACCGATCGGCGTTCGTCGATAGACTCATTGCCTTTCCGAACAATTTTCGACCCGTTTACGTCATAAAAACGAACGTATTCCTCCACTTGCGGGTAATCCTTCTTCAATGTTTCTCCCATCGGGTCACCGACCTGGGTCAGGCTTTGTTCGGTACCGCCAAAGGTTGCATCGACGTTGATCCGGTAAATCCGATCAGCTTTTTCATGAAAGCGGTCATAACTCAGTTCGTCCACTACATACAACGTTATCAGCAGGCAACTCGCCAAACCGAGTGCCAGTCCGAAGATGTTCAGAAAGGAGAGAAAGGGCTGGCTGCGTAAATTTCGCCAGGCGATCAGCAAATAATTTCGGATCGTATCAGGGCTCAAAACAGAGGTTAATGGAAACTCACTGCGACCCGTTCGCAGGAGTGGTTGAATCGTTGACTTTCGTCTGATAATCGATGGCCGTACATAAGCCCGTACTTCCCGCCAATACCGTCGGCGGGCCTGGGCCTCGCCCACTCGCTGCACCTTCAGGTAATACCGCTCATGCAGATCCCCCAGCACTTCTTCCCGCAGATGCGGGGCGCAGAAGAGCCTGAGCAGGTAGTCGGCAAAACGGGGCGGTTGGTTCATGATGAAGGCTGAAAAATGACTAATTGATACTGATTTTCCGTGACCATGCAGCGTTACAAGTTTGGGGCGACCGGTCGTTTCATTTTACATACCCATGTTCATTACTCTGACCTCAGTGATTTCACGGGATTGATCAAGGCGGCTTTTATACTCTGGAAACTCACCGTCAGCAATGTCACGGCTAATGCTCCTACGCCTGAGATGGCAAAAATCCACCACGACAGATCGGTGCGATACGTAAAATTCCGAAGCCAGTTACTGAGGAAATAATAGGCAATTGGTGTAGCGATACCGAAAGCAATGCTGACTAATGCAACGAAATCTTTCGAGAGTAAGCCCCAGACGCTGAACACCGATGCGCCTAATACTTTCCGGATACCAATCTCTTTTGTCCGTTGTTCGGCCATAAACGAAGCCAGCCCAAACAAGCCCAGGCAGGAAATAAAAATGGCAATTATGGTGAAAACAAAGGCCAGATTACTGACTCGTTCTTCTCTGGCGAACTTTTGGGCATACTCCTGATCAGCGAATTTGTAGTCGAAGGGTGCCGAGGGGATAAGCTTCTTAAAGACAGCCTCCAGTTTGGGGAGAACTTCCGCTACGCTCACATTCGGATTGATTCGGATATTGATCCAGTCATAAGCATTCTCCAGAAAGAAGACAGTCGGTATCGTTGGTTCGTAAGGCGACAAGGCCACCATGTCTTTTACGACACCCAGAATAATAAATGGCTTGGGCTTACGCCATCCAGGTGCCCACACAACGGTTTCACCTACAGGATTTTTCAACCCGGTCAGTTTGGCAAACGATTCGTTGACAATGAACCCCGACGAATCACTAGCGAAGGTTCGGGCAAAGTCGCGCCCTGCTGTAAATTGCCAACCTACCGTTTTGCCATATTCTGTACCGACTGGCAGTGTACCACATCCATTTGGGCAGGTGATTACAGTTCCTTTCCGGGAAAAGCCGCCATTCCACATGGTGATATTCGTTACCGAACTCCTCGACTCCGCTACCTCGGAAACGAAACCAGTATTTTTCAGTTCCTGCCTGATCAGGTCAAACTTACCATCGAACTCGGCCGTTTTTTCCTGAATCATCAACAGGCCCGCCCGGCTATAACCAATCGGGCGGTTTTTAGCATGTTGAATTTGCCGATAAACAATCAGCGTACTAATGACTAAGGTAACCGAAACCGTAAATTGTACCACGACCAGTACCTTTCGGGGTATAGTCGCCAAACGCCCGACCCCGGATGCACCTAAACCAGGAACGCCTTTCAAGACTCTGACTGGCTGAAAGGATGATAAATAAAGAGCGGGATAACTGCCTGCCAGAAAGCCTGTTAGCCCGACAAAACCAAGACCGGCGAGCCAGAAATAGGGATTAGTCCAGGGAAAGTTCAGTTGCTTGGCAGCCAGATCGTTAAACCAGGGCAACGACACGGTAACCAGAAGGATAGTGACTATAAAGGCAAGAAAAATGACCAGAAATGACTCGCTAAAGAATTGGCTGACTAATTGCCCACGCTGTGAACCTACTGCCTTGCGAATACCTACTTCTTTAGCTCGCTTCGCCGAACGGGCCGTTGCCAGGTTCATGAAATTGATACAGGCCAGGAGTAAGACAAAGACACCAATCAGACCAATTAGCCATACCATCTGTACAGGTCCTGCGTCATCTACATCATAGCTACCATACAAATGCCATTTACGCATCGGGAGCAGACTGATTTGCGGTTGCCTCTTCAATAGTTCCTGGGCTCCCTCGAGCTTTTTAAGCTTATTGATTTCAATATCTTTAATACTGGAAGAAACCTGGGCAAACCCCGCTTGTGGCTGAAGCTGGACATAAATAGAGAGGAACCAATTATCCCACTGTTGCTGCTTTACCCAGGGATTGACAGAAGTCCATAAATCAAAAGGAGCAAAAAATTTCACCTCGTGAAATTCGGTATTGTAGGGTAAGTCTTCATAAACGCCAGTTACTTTGGCATCCATACTGGCATTGATCTTTACGAGCTTATTTATTGGATTAGCCTTCCCGAAGATAGCCCTGGCTGCCGATGCCGAAAGTAAGATCGAGTTCGGATCGTTCAGTCCCGCCCAGGTACCTTCGAGCATTTTTAAGGATAGCATTTCAGCAATACCCCCATCTATGAACTGCCCTTTCTGGCTTAATTTTGTTTCGCCAGCAGCCAGAATATAATCTTCTGCTGCCCGCGCAATGAGAATGTGTCTGAAATAGCCAGGGTAATTGGTTTTAAGTTCTGTAGCCAGCGGATAGGGCAAAGTCGTATTGGAATATCGTTTCCCTTCATCCCGTATGCCTAATTCCGTAACCTTGGCAATTCGGTTGTAATTGTTGTGATAGGTATTGAATGTCAACTCATCCCATACCCATAAGCCATTCAGCACCGCGACGGCCATGCCAATAGCCAACCCTCCAATATTAATGAACGAGTACCCTTTGTTTTTAACAAGGGTTCGAAAAGCGATTTTGAGATAGTTGCGTAGCATAACTGTATTTGTTGGTTGGGAAAAGTCACTACTTTGTCGTCTGATGATCGCTGGTCGCACATAAGCCCGTACTTCCCGCCAATACCGTCGGCGGGCCTGGGCCTCGCCCACTCGATGCACCTTCAGGTAATACCGCTCATGCAGATCCCCCAGCACTTCCTCCCGCAGATGCGGGGCGCAGAAGAGCCTGAGCAGGTAGTCGGCAAAACGGGGCGGTCTAACCGGTCCGCCAGCGCGGTTTCGGGGTGTGTTCATACTGGATAATGCTTATCAGCGCTCCCTGGTCAATTACGAATTCTACATTCTTTATTCCGATCGCAGGGATTTTACCGGATTCATTAAAGCCGCTTTGATGGCCTGATAACTGACAGTAGCCAGGGCAATGCCTATCGCGACAACGCCCGCCACAACAAATACCCACCATTCGACGCTGATGTGATAGGCGAATTCGTTTAACCATTGATTCGTTACCCACCAGCCTAGCGGAAAAGCAATGCCATTGGCGATCAGGACCAGCTTAAGGAAATCTTTCGACAACAAGGCAGTTAAATTCAAAATACTGGCTCCCAGCACTTTGCGAACGCCAATTTCCTTGATCCGTTGTTCGGCAGCGTAGGTGGCCAGGCCAAAAAGCCCCAGACAGGCGATGAAAATCGTAGCCAGCGCGATCCAGATCAACAGGGTTTCACGGCGTCGGTCTTCGGCATAAAAACGAGCCAGTTGCTCATCCAGAAAGTGATACTCCAGCAGATTTGTAGGGTCAATTTTGACCAGAACATCATTCATTTTGGCCAGTGTCGCCGGAATATCCCTACCTTCGATCCGTGCGGTAAAGTAATCAATGTTATGCACCGGATTCTTCTGGTAGGCTAATACCATCGGAGCAATTTTTTCGCGTAATGATTGAAAATGAAAATCATTTACGATGCCGATGACTCTTGCTTTAAAAGGCTGATTCGTCTCGTTGAGCGGATTATAGCTTCCCCCCATTGCTCTGGATGGTATTTCAATTGGCTGCGCCGAAGCCTCCTCGATACCGAGTAGTTTAGCCGCTGTTTCGTTGAGAAGAACGGATGCCGTATCGCCCATTCCACCAAAATTTCGACCGTTCAATAGCCGCACGTTAAAGGTTTTGGCAAAGTTTTCATCGGCCCCTATCAGGTAAGCAACCTTGTGTTCATCGGTATTTCCCTCGGTCCTGATTTTGACCGTTGGAATTGTTTTCCATTCGCCCGGTACTCTGGAGGTAACCGATACATTTTTGACCGCAGCGATTCGTCTAAATTCGCTTTTGATCGTTTCGGCATCACTTCGTACTTTACTACTATTGATATCGATTACCAGCAATAACTCTTTATCGAAGCCCAGATTCTTGTTATTCATAAACTGGACTTGCTGAAAAAGTACGATGGTGGCAATCATCATGACGACCGATATTGTAAACTGAAAAACGACCAATCCTTTCCGCAACGACAAACCACTTCTGTTCTGGATCCTGAGATTTTTCAGCAAAAAAAGCGGGCTGAACTTCGACAATAAAAAGGAAGGATAACTACCTGATAATAAACCCGTAATAACAAGCGCAAAAAGTGTGTAAAGCCAAATGCGATAATTGCTATGAATACCTAAAGAGAGTTCTTTATTGGTGAATTCATTGAAGGCAGGAAGCAGTATATTCACCAGCACCACGGCCAACCCAAACGAGATGGCGGTCACAACCAGTGACTCGGTTAGAAACTGATGGATGAGATGGCTCTGAAACGCTCCACTGGCTTTGCGAACGCCAATTTCTTTCGACCGGTTTGAAGCCCTGGCCGTGGCCAGATTCATGTAATTGATGCAGGCAATGAGCAACACAAACAAAGCCACAATGGCAAAGATCTTGATGTAGAGGAAAACTCCCCGGCTCATTGCTTCTACGTTGGAATTTCTGGCACCGTCAATAATATGCTCCGAAAAAAGGTGAATATCGGCCAGAGGTTGCAGGCTATAGCTCATAGAAGTGCCTGCATCCAGTTTGACATTGGCATTGAGTAAATGCGTGATTTTCGTAGCGGCTACCTCCGGATTGGCTTTATCTTTCAACAAAAAGAACGTCATGAAATTTTGGGAAGCCCAGTTAGACGTACTTTCATCAAAATCCTGGTCGCTGCTGATGGTCGCTTCCGATATAACCAGATTGAAATCGAAGCTTGAATTGCGAGGATGATTTTTCAGAACAGCCGTTATTTTCAGCGGCTTATCTGGTATAAACTCAAACTCAACGGTTTTTCCGACAACCTGCGTCGTGTTAAAAAGTCGTTGTGCCAGCTCTTCGGCAAGAATGATGGAATTAGGCTCGTTCAAAGCCGATTTACTATCACCATCAACGGCCTCAAAATCAAAAATCTCCAACAAGCCTGGGTTACCAAAGACGACCGTTTCCTGAAACGTATTCTTGTTTTCCGGATTTTTTATATTGGCTCTTCCGGTTCGGGTAATCCGGGCCGAGTTTTCGATTTCGCCAATGCTTTTCTTCGACTCTTCGGCTACTTTGTAACTCGATGCCGCAATGGTCAGGTCTTCAGCAGGCGTTTTTTTATGCTGAATGGCCCGGTAAATTTGGTTCGTTCGGCTATGCTGCTGGTCGAACGTCAGCTCATCGAACAGGTATAATCCGATCAGCAGAAAACAGGTGATACCGAAAGTCAAACCAGCCACGTTAAGGGCCGTATAAAGTTTATGTCGGCTCAGGGTTCGAAAAGCGATTTTGACGTAATTCCGTAGCATGTCTGTAGTTGTTGGATTAGGATACTTGCTTGATTTTCGTTTAATCACAGAAGGCCGTACATAGGCCAGCACGTCCCGCCAATACCGTTGGCGGGCTGCGTTCGCACCGGCTCGCTGCGCCCGCAGGTAATACCGCTCATGCAAATCGCCCAGTACCTCCTCCCGAAGATGAGGGGCACAGAAGAGCCTGAGCAGTCGGTCAGCGAAGCGGGGCGGTCCAACCGGTCCGCCAGCGCGGTTTCTGGGTGTGTTCATAGCTTCTGGCTATTCCGATCGTAGGGAATTAACCGGATTCATCAAGGCCGCTCGCACCGCTTTGTAACTGACTGTAATCCAGGCAATCAACACAGAAAGACCGATGGCAATCAAAAATATACCGATGCTTAGCGGGATACGAAACTCGAATTTTTCGAGCCACTTTTGCATAAAGTAGTAGGAAACGGGAGCCGCAATGACAAAGGCTACGCCAATCAGTATCGTAAATTCTTTAGAGAATAAATAGACGATCTGTGAGACGGAGGCACCCAGTACTTTTCGGATACCGACTTCCCGTGTGCGCTGCACGGCCATAAATGAGACCAGTCCGTATAGACCCAGACATGAAATAAAAATTGCGATAGCCGAGAACAGTTTATAAAGTATGGAGAGCTGTTCTTCCTGTTCATAAAACCGGGCTATACTTTTATCCAGAAACTCGTATTCGTAGATGTAATTCGGAAAAATTCGGGTCCAGATTTTTTCTACAGAAGCCAACCCTCCTTTTATGTTCTGAGGCTGTAATTTTACCCCGATCAGCCCGAAATTATTTTTTCGGCTTGCCATCAAAACTGGCGGAATAGCTCCATGCAATGAGTGGGCATGAAAATCTTTGACAACGCCCACAATCGGTGCTTTCATTCCTCCCCAGACACTTATTTCTTTTCCAATAACGTCTCTGAGATTTTTCACACCCAGTCTTTTTACGAGGGTTTCATTAACTACATAACCTTGTACCGTGTCGCTGGCCGAATACGCCTTGCCTTCAATAATTGGCAGGTTGAATGTCTTGAAATAATCAGCATCTGCCCAATTTAAGAGCGCCGAGAAATCCGTTTCTTTCAGGTTTCTGTTGTAGCGAAATGGGGTATTCCAGGTCCATTTGTCGGCCGGGGCTCTGAATGCAAAACTGACATTTTCAATGCCCGATTGTTGTACTAACTGCGTTTTCAGGAGATCGAATTTTGTTCGGCTTATACTATCATTCGGGATGGGAACTCTTACAATCGTCTCTTTATCAAAGCCCAGTGATTTCGTTTGAAAAAAACTCATTTGCCTCACAATCACTACCGTAACAATAATAAGAACCTGCGCAATGACAAACTGAGTCACCACCAGACCCCGTCGTAACGAAATGCCTCCAATTGTTTTTGCGGTAATTTTACTTTTAAGGGCCAACGTTGCCTTGAAACCCGACAACACCCAGGCTGGATAAAAACCAGACAGAAAAATCACGACAATAGCTGTCACCGCTAAAAACAGCAGTAGCGTTGGATTGTCGATGAAAGAAAGGTGCAGTGAAAAATGAAGTAATTGATTCAGGAATGGCAGTGTCAGTTGGGCCAGAAGTACAGCAATAAACAAAGAGGCAATTGTGATGACGGTAGTTTCTCCCAAAAACTGACTTGTCAACTGCCCCCGATTACTGCCCAGAGCCTTACGAACTCCTACTTCTCTGGAACGATTAACGGCCTGTGCGGTTGCCAGATTGATAAAATTGACACAGGCTACCAGCAACAAAAATACCCCGATCAATTCCAGCACATGAATCATTTCCGGACTGATGGTATGATCCGAGAAATTACTAAACCGGCTATCAAAATGCACCTCATCGAGAGGGCGGATAAAATTACGAACCCGGCTTAGCTGGTAAGGTGTTTTGTGCTTTTTATCGAAAGCCAGCATCCAGGAATTGAACTGGTCAGGCGATACATTCTGAGGTAACAGAATGAAACAATTCCAGTTGTGAGAAACGCTTTCCCAGTCATCCCGATTACTACTTCCTTGCAGAAAATTCTTGTAGGATAGCACTACTTTCAATGGAAAATCGGAGTTAGCCGGTATATTCTTTAAAATCCCCGTAACTCGGTAAAAATCTTTTCCATTACCGACATTGATTGTTTTTCCGATTGCTTCTTTCCAGTCACCAAAGAATTTTTCGGCCGTTTCCTGAGTCAAAATCGCCGTATTTGGTTCAGAAAGTGCAGTCTGGGGATTACCAGCCAACAGGCCGAAATCGAACATTGCAAAGAATTGAGGTTCAGCATAATACACGCCACCTTCGTCCTTGAATTTTTTCTCGATAATCTGCTTCTTGCTATCGTAGATATTGATCTGACCGCCCCCTGCTACGATGGCAGCCACTTTTTCCAGTTGCGGATAGTCTAATCGGAGTGCAGTGGGTACGGGCAAAGGGACGCCTTCGCCGTAGCTTACAGCACCATAATGGAATTCAGAAACAACCTGATAAATCCGATCTTTTTTAGTATGAAAATTATCAAAACTCAGCTCAAACTGAACCACCAGAAAAACAAGTAAACAGGCTGCAATGCCCACCGCTAAACCCGCAATATTTATAAAGGAGTACGCCTTGTTTCTGCTCAGGTTTCGAAAGGCGATTTTGACGTAATTCCGTAGCATGTCTGTAGTTGTTGGGTTTGGATATTGACCGAATCGTCGGACCGTGGGCTGTCGTTTAATAATCGAAGGCCGCATATAGGCCAGCACGTCCCGCCAATACCGTCGGCGGGCCTGGGCTTCACCCAATCGTTCTACTCGTAAGGCATAGCGTTCATGGAGATCGCCCAGCACTTCTTCCCGCAGATGCGGGGCGCACAGCCACTCAATGAGTTTAGTTATCCATCCAGGTGCGGGCCGATGTTTCACGGATGATGGGCCGTTGCTGGGGTTTGGGGGCTTCGATTTCATAGCACACAATGGGCTACTAGCTCCATTCCAGCCGAATGGTAGGAATGATCCGTTCCCACATCCGATTTCGAACCAGATGCACCTCGCTCATGATCCGCCCGCCCAGTGCCGTAACCGTAAACAGGCGTTTTCGTCGTCCGCCCCGTTCGGCTGTTGCCTCGCCCAGATAGGAGGTGAGATACCCCTTCTGTTCGAGTCGTTGCAGGGCGGCATGCACGGCCCCCGTGCTGACAGTCTGGTTGGTTTCCCGTTCGAGTTCTTCAGCGATAACCACCGAATAGGCTTTGGGAGAAAGCACAGCCACGGCCAGCAAAACAACCTCTTCAAACTCACCTAAGTCACTTCGTCGCATGAGGTAATCGATAAAATTGTAGCGCTCTTTTTATTTCCTCTATTTCTGTATGTCAAATGCCTTGCCAAACTAACGAATGGTGCTATTCTGAGCAGGAATGGCCAGATTTCGGATTTATCGCTACGGCGCACTGTCCAAAAACGGACAAACTGCGTACGCTGACGGACAATAAAAAAGGCACCGTTTGTAGTACGGTGCCTTCGGGTTGACTTAATGGTATCTATTCGGATCGTAAACTTTTGACCGGGTTAACCAAAGCTGCTTTTATACTCTGGAAACTTACTGTCAATAGCGTAATAACCAGAGCGCCGACGCCAGACAGGGCAAAAATCCACCACGAAATCTCGGTACGATACTCGTATTTCTGAAGCCAGTTATCGAGAAAATAATAGGCAATTGGCGTGGCAATACCGAAGGAAATAAGCACCAGGATCACAAAGTCTTTGGAGAGCAGACCCCACAGGTTAAGCACCGAAGCACCCAGTACCTTCCGAACGCCAATTTCTTTGGTACGCTGCTCGGCCATGAACGAGGCCAGGCCGAAAAGTCCTAAACAACTGATGAAAATGGCGAGGCTAGCCAGCACGGAAGCTAATTTACCAACGCGTTCTTCGGCGGCAAATTTCAACGCATGCTCCTGATCGACAAATTTGTAGTCGAACGGAGCAGCCGGATTGTACTTTTTGAAAACTGCTTCGGTTTTACTCAACGCTTCTCTGGCACTGGCTGCCGGATCTATTTTCAGAACGACAAAATTGCCTTTTCGCTTATTGATGACAAAAACAGATGGCCTTACGGGTTTGTAGGGCGATTCCATGACCATGTCTTTAATGACACCGATAACCTTAAAGGATTCTCCGTTTAAGAAATCCCCCCCTTTAACAAGTTCGCCAATCGGATTCGTAAAGCCCATGAGTTTCGCGGCCGATTCGTTCAGCACCATACCTACCGAATCGGTCGTAAATTTTCTTGAAAAATCCCGCCCCTGCACAAATTGCCACCCAATGGTTTTCCCGAAATCATGCGATACTTTAATTGTACCAATACTAGCTTGTAGATTCGGGTCTTTACCACGCCAGTCAAAATCAGGTAATGACAGAAAAAGGTCGGTTAATGGGCTGTGTGATTCGGCCATTTCCAGAACGGCACCAGCCTTTTGCAATTCATACCGAACGGCCTCAAAATGCTCATGAATATCGGGAGTCGGCGTTTGAATCATGATCAAACCGGCCCTGCTGTAGCCAATCGGGCGGCTCTGAGCGAATTGAATCTGTCGATAAACAATGATGGTGCCGATGATAAGGGTGACTGATACCGTAAATTGTATCACAACCAGTACCTTACGAGGCAGTGCGGCAAATCGACCTACCTGAAACCCATATCCTTTCAATGCTTTGATGGGCTGGAAAGACGAGAGGTAAAGAGCCGGGTAGCTCCCCGCCAGAAAGCCTGTCAGCGCAATAAACCCTATGCTAATTAACCAGAAATAAGGTGAGAGCCAGAACATGGTAATTTGTTTCCCCGCCAGCTCATTAAAACCTGTCATCGAGATGGTTGCCAGTCCGATCGCCAGCGCAAATGCCAGTAGAACCACCAAAAACGATTCGCTGAAAAACTGACTGATCAACTGACTCCGTACCGAACCGACAGCTTTCCGAATACCCACCTCCTTAGCTCGTTTTTCGGAGCGGGCTGTACTCAGATTCATGAAATTGATACAGGCCAGCAATAAGACAAACGCACCGATTATACCAAATAACCAAACGTACTGGATTCGTCCGCCTATGCTCACGCCATTTTCAAATTCGGAGTAGAGATGCCATTTACGCATCGGATGCAGGAACATCTGGGCTTTATATTGCCAGCTTTCTTTCCGCCCGTTCATTAATTTAATGTCTTTGATCTTCGCCGAAACGTTATCCACATCAGCCTTATCGGCCAGTTGGACGTATGTGCGAAATTGATTGCTATCCCAATTGTCTTTGTCTTTGGTTGCCCTGGCAATAATGTCCCAGGGTGCCAGAAATGACACCTCATTGAATTGCGAGTTCTGGGGAAAGTCTTCATAGACACCTGCCACTTTTACGCTCGACTCATCATTGATTTTCAACAACTTACCAACCGGATCGCTTTCCCCAAAGAACGCCTTCGCTACTGATTCCGACAGTAAGATGGATGATGGATCTTTTAAACCGGCCCGTGTTCCTCTCACCATCCTCAGGCTCAGCATGTCGGCAATTTCGGGTTCGGCGTAATTGCCGAGTTTGGTAAATTTCTTTTCGCCAACAGCCAGGATCGTAGAAAAAGTACCCGACGACATTGCCACATAGGTAAAATCCGTTCCATATGTTCGGCGAAGTGCATTGCCCAATGGCATTGGATTATGCTCCTGTGTGGTAACGACCCCATTATACGTCTGGTTTTGCATGACCTGGGCAATACGGTCGTAGTTTTGGTGGTATTTATTATAGGAAAGCTCATCCCATATCCATAAGCCAATAAGCATAGCCACAGCCATTCCGACGGCCAGCCCACCAATATTAATGAACGAATAGGCCTTGTTTCGCACAAGATTGCGAAAAGCGATTTTAAAATAGTTGCGTATCATAGTAGGACTTAGGAAAAAAGGGGTCGAATAGTCTTGTTTTCGCTTTGTGAGTGGCCGTACCAGTTTCAGTGCACTCAGGCCATACCGCCAGCGGGCGCGTCGCTCCCCTACCGTTTCTACCCAGTAGTCGTAGAGTTCGAGCAGGTCGCCCTGCACTTCCTCCTCAGTAGTAGGATTGCCCCACCAATGAAGGAGTTTTTGGGGCCAGCGAGGTGGTTTGCTCATCCTGTAAATGGGAAGTTTTACGCTAGTATTTAGTCATTGCGTCTTCTTATGTGAATGCCGCTATGGCTCTGCTGGTTACCGCCGTAAGAAAAATTGCCAGCCGCCCACATACTGTACTTTTCTTTATAGCGACTAAAAATGGCGCTGGGCAGCTTCTTACCATTGACCGTCATCTCGGTAGCAGACAGCGTGACCGACACTAATTCTTTCTGACTCGATACAATACTGTCCTTGATTAAGTCATCGATCATGTTGCTCATCATCGTCTGATCGGCATCAACGTTTTCGTGACTTATGCCTGTATGCGTCTGGCTGGCATGAATTTGCTCCTGATCAAATCTGGTTTGGGAATTGACATCATGAGCTTCAGTCAGCGTATATCTGGTATTAACACTCGCCTGAAAATCCTGCTCATGAACGCGTTTTTTCTGATTTCTGCTTTCCTCTAACTGGTCTTTCGCCAGTTGCTTCCTGATTGTATTAATGACGCCATTGTAGGGTGCATAGTTGTCGGCGGGGATTTTCTCCTCGTCAACCCGTAATTCATCAAGTATGCCGTTGCTCAACGCAAACAGATACTCATGCCCTTCATAAAATGTATGCACCGTTTCCTTTAAGGTTCCCGATTTATCATGATTGACGATGTAATAGTTGTTGTATTTTTCTGCATCACGATTCTGTGCGTGCGCTCCAATTCCTGATGCCACGGTAGCTGCCGCCAGCAATCCTATTATCAAAAAATTACGGTTCATTTTCTTCGACGTTCAGTTGTGGTAAAACATATACTTCAGTACAGTCTATTCGCTTCGTAAGCTTTTTACAGGATTGACCAGAGCCGCCTTAATACTCTGAAAACTGACGGTCAACAGGGCAATTATGGCCATCAACAGGCCCGTCAGCGCAAATACCCACCACTGGATCTCGACTTTGAACTCAAAATTCTGAAGCCACTGACTCATGGCGTACCAGGCGATGGGAGAAGCAATGACAATGGCGATCAACACCAGTTTCAGGAAGTCTTTGGAGAGCAGTGTAACAATACCAGCAACCGAAGCACCCAATACTTTACGAACGCCGATTTCTTTGGTTCGCTGTTCAGCCGTGAACGTAGCTAAGCCGAACAAACCCAGACAGGCAATCAACATGGCCAGAAATGTCGAGACCTCAATAAGTTCCGCTGTCCGGGTTTCAGACTGGTAAGCCTGCGCCAGTGATTCGTCCAGGAAACTGTAATCAAATACATGCGTTGGGAAGGTGGCTATCCATGCTTTTTCAATTTGCGACAAAGCCGCCTGTACGGTCTCGGCCGTAGGCTTTTCGGTTTGCAGCTTGATACCTGCCTGGTAAAAGTTTTTGGGTACGACCTGAATAACAGTTGGATCTATTTTCTGGTGTAGCGAATTGACATTAAAGTTTTTCGCGACCCCAATAATCGTTGCAAACTCTTCGCCGTCTCCGTAGTACACACGCTGCCCAATGGCATCCGTTGGACGACTAATGCCCATCCGATTGATAAATACCTCATTAGCAATGAGTTTAAAGGAGGCTGAGGACGTATCTGTGTCTTTAAGTTTTTCTCCGGCCAACAATTGAATGCCGTACGTATCCAGATAGTGGGAATCACCCATTTTCATCTGGGTTTTGATATCGGTGGCCTGGGCACCTTTCCGATACTGCATACCCTGCATCCAGTTACTTTCTGCCGATGCGCTATTGTACGAAAAGCTGACATCTTTAATCAGTGGTGATTCGATAAGTTGATTGCGTAGGGCCTGTAAATTTTCGAGCTTATTATCTGGTAGACCAACCGTAATGATGGCTGCCTTATTAAAACCCAGATCAGCATTCCGGAAAAAGGTAAGTTGCTGATTGATCAATAAGGCACTGCTGATAAGAATCAATGATACCGTAAACTGAACCACCACTAGTCCCTGTCGCAGGGAAAACCACTGTTTCCCGTGCGCTAACGTATTGTTTTTCAACGCCCAGATCGGCGCCATGCCCGATAGCCGAAACGCCGGATAGACCCCTGCCAATAAAGTTGTCAGGCCGGCCAGAACAAGCGCGAATAGGGCGGTTTGCCAGGTAAATAAATCCGGCGATTTCAATGGAACCGCCAGCGTATCAGCCATGGCAGGCAGCATAATCCAGGCCAACAGGATGGCTAAGAGGACAGCGAAAAGTGTGAGCAGGCCAGCCTCGGTGAGAAACTGGTAAATCAGCGACCAGCGATTACTGCCAATGGCCTTCCGAATACCGACTTCTTTCGCCCGCTTGAATGCCTGAGCTGTGCTTAAATTGATGAAGTTAAAACAGGCAATCAGCAGTACAAGCAAACCGATAAACGACAGTGTCTTGAGTAAAGGTATATTAGCCGACCGTCCGCCCAGATTGCTGCTATAATGAATTTGAGATAATGAGTTTAGAAAAAAACGCTTGTCGGATAGCGCTTCTTTACCCATATATTTGACTATAATAGCCTGGAAGCGTTTGGTCAGTTGGGCGGGATTGATACCATTTTTCAGTAACACAAACACCTGAAAATTATCATTCCAGCCATTCCACTTATTCAAGTCAATATCGGGCTTGGCTGTTTTGATCGTAGGAAACGAAACCAGCAGATCGAATGGGAAACTGGTTGTTGCTGGATGGTCTTCCAATACACCAGCTACCAGCAAATCCTGCTTATTATCGAGCCGAATGGTTTTGCTGAGTACATCCGTCGTGCCAAAATACTTTTCCGCATACGCACGTGTCAGTACAACGGTATTGGGTTGCGACAGCGCAGTGCGGGGATCGCCCGCTACCCATTGATAATCAAGCAAATGAAATAACTTATTGTCGGCAAATATGAACGGCTCCTTGAACCGTTTATCGGAGTTGGGCACCGCAAAGGTACTGCCCCAAACCCGAAGCAAGGGAACGACTAACTCCGCTTCGGGAAGGTCGGTACGCAAGGCATTGGCCATGCCTGTATACGTACCCGGATAGCTGTGTTTTTCTTTAATATTTTCACCTTCAACCCGATACACCCGGCTCCCGTTTGCGTTATTCTGGTCGTAGCTGGTTTCGTGTCTGACAGCTAAAAATATCAATACCGTACAGGCCATACCTGTTGCCAGACCAGTGATGTTAATGAAGGAATAACCCTTGCTTTTGGCGAGGTTTCGAAAAGCGATTTTGACATAATTACGTATCATACCAGGACTTAGTAAAAAAGGTGATGGGTAATCTAACGATGATTTAGGTTTGGCCAGCGGCCGTATTAGTTTCAATGCATTCAGGGCATATCGCCAGCGGGCACGGCGCTCGCCAACGGTCTGTACCCAGTAGTCGTAGAGTTCGAGCAAGTCGCCCTGCACCTCTTCCTGCGTGTTGGGGTCGGCCCACCAACTCAGGAGAGTTGTGGCCCAACGGGGTGGGAGAGTTGGCTTCATGGTTTTTTACTCATTTTTTAATAAATATTACTCTGCCCTCAATGTTTTTGCCGGGTTGGTTTGAGCTGCTTTCCATGAAAAATACCCTACCGCCCCTAACGCAATACCTAAGACAATTAATAGAAGAAAGGACATGGTTAAATAACTTATCCCATTATTAAAAACAAGATAACTATTCATGTACATGGCGATGGCTATTCCGAGAGGAATGGCTATGGCAGTTGCAATGGCCAGCAGTTTAATAAAGTCAGCTGACATCAATTTTATCACTTCAGAGCCAGTAGCGCCCATTACTTTTCTGATGCCTATTTCTTTCGTTCGTTTTTCTAAACTGTAAGTAAGTATACCGATGAGTCCTAATATGGCTATCACAAAAATCACAATGCTTTCCATACCCGCAAACTGCATGTCTTCATAAGGATAATAGCGTTCGTACATATCTGTATCCAGCCATAAAGCATTCATTTCCACGTAAGGACTGTATTTCTTCCATACGTTTTTTATCGTGGCTTCAAGAGCTTTTCTATCATCTACAGCGCTTGTTTTCAGGCACATAATTTTAAATAATGAAGGCCGGTACTGGAAAATTATGGGCTCTATTTTACGTTCATAATCATAATGGCAAAAATTTGAAACAACCCCTATAATGGTTGCGGAAAGAGTATCATTCACAAGAATGAGTTTCCCTATTGCGTCTTGTTCAGAACCAAGTTTAAGATTTTCTACTAACTTTTGGTTTACCACAACCATAGGTGATGGTGATTCTGAATTACTTTCAATTAGGTTTTTTCCTGCCATTATTTTCAGACCCATATTTTCAATAAAATTATGGTCTGCGGCATAATAAAACGCTGACCTCGATGCTTCATTTTTGCCATTTTTAATACTAGAATAGGCTGGTTTATTACCAAAACTAAGGGAGGTGTATCCTATTTTTTGGACGTCTTTAATGGTACTTATCTCAGCAGCAAACTGTTTATTTTGATTTCCGGCCAGGTTTATATTAAGTATATGATCGCGCCGGTAATTTTCATTATCAGTGGCCATATAATTTGTTTGATAAAACGCATGACCAGTAAAAAATATATATGTCAACGCTATCGTAAATTGACCGATTATTAATGATTTTCGTAAACCTATTTTCCCAAAAGTCGTAGGTAAAATACTTCCTTTCAACACGTTGACAGGTTGAAAGGAAGACAATATAAGACTTGGAGACGCCCCAGCGACTAAACCCAGAATCAGGTTGAAAACGAAAAACAACAGAATAAGGTAGCCCAGATGGTCAATATCCCAATTGAGCCAGGAAACATGAACCTGATTCTTTATAAACCATAATAAAAACAAACCAATACCCAGGGCCAAATAAGAAACTAATACCGATTCAGTTAAAAATTGAAGAACAAGTTGAGATTTTGTTGCACCCATTACTTTTCTTACACCTACTTCACGGCCTCGGTTCATAGATCGGGCAAGTGTAAGATTGATATAATTAAAAGCCGCCAGTAAAATGATAATTAATTGAAATCCAAAGTTTATATAAATACTCCTGAAGTCCTGAATATAGGGGTCGTTCTTTAATATTTCCTTTGATGGCGAAATTTCTGCCAAGTATTGTGCTTTGAAACGTAGGGTTGTATTTACCGCCGGTCCAATTAATTTATTGACTTCCGCCGAGGTTTGTGATAACTGCTTATCAAGGTCGATAGAAGTCTTTCCTTTCGCTATTTTTATAAACGTATGCGCATTCAGTGCTGACCAATTATTTGTTTTACTATTGAGGCCCAAATAACCGATCATCGGTATAATTACATCGGTTCTGAACTGAGTTTTTTTCTGATTGAATGGTTTTAGAACGCCAACAATTTTAAAAGCGCCATACTTTGGATGTTCAAGAACATTACCAATCGGATCTGCATCTCTAAAGAACCATTGGGCAGTCTCGTAAGTGAGAACAATTGTATTAGGTTCAACGGGATAAGTACCTTTTTCTAATGGGAAATTAAATAGTTCATAAAAGGATTCATCGGCATAAATTGCCTTTATGTTTTTTGTTTTTATTCCATTGCTTAAAATCCAATCGAAGTCTCTTATTATAGTCGCCGAATTATCGATACCCGCAAGATTTTCCTTAATATGTTTGGCCAATAGAACAGGGCTTGAGGCCCAGTTTGTCAGTTCGCCATCTTTATTTTTTTCGTCGGTTATTACTCGTACTATCCGGTCGCTATCCCGGTGAAAATTATCGTATTCGTAATAATTTACAATCTGAATTAATGCCATCAATGCGGAAGGAATGGCAAGACTTAATCCTACTATATTAATTAGGGAAAAGAGTTTATATTTTAACAGATTCCTCCACGCGATTTTAAAATAGTTACGTATCATGGTTGGGCTGTATAGATAGCTTGTTGGATAACCGTTTGTCTTTTTTCGTTTGGCGAATGGTCTTAATAACTTGAGCGCACTGAACGTATATCGCCAATTGGCTTTTCGCTTCCCCATCGTCTGCACCCAGTAGTCGTAGAGTTCGAGCAGATCGCCTTCAACTTCTTCCAACGTGTCGGGATTCCCGAAGGTCTCCAGGAGCCAGTTGGCCCAGCGGGGTGATGAATTGGTAGCCATGCGTTCTGTTTGAATAAAGACCGATCCGCCGGTGTGGTCTTTATTCCGATCGTAATGATTTGACTGGATTCATCAGGGCCGCTTTGATACTCTGGAAACTCACCGTCAATAAGGCAATACCAGTAGCGAGGAAACCCGCCAACACAAACACCCACCAACTGATGGTGATTTTGTAGGCGAAATTCTGAAGCCATTGATTCATCACGTACCAGGCAATGGGAGAAGCAGTAACAATGGCAACCAGAACCAGCTTCAAAAAGTCTTTGGAGAGCAGGGTGGCAATGCTGTATACCGATGCACCGAGTACTTTCCGAACCCCAATTTCCTTGGTCCGCTGCTCGGTTGTGAAGGCAGCTAAACCAAATAAGCCAAGGCAGGCAATGAAAATAGCCAGGAACGCGAAAACGGTAGCCAGTGTGCCAACAACGGTTTCGCTTTTATAGAGCGTCGCATAATCGGAATCGACAAACGAATAAGAAAATGGAAACTTAGGGTTTAGTTTCCGACAAAGTGCCTCGACACTGGCTAATGCCTGTTCGGTTTGGCCAGGTTTGGTTCGAATCAGAACATTGTCATGGTTCCAGTTCTCAGCTAACCGAATAATGAGTGGCCGAATCGGATTGTGCAATGAGTTGAAATGAAAATCTTCGATCAGCCCCACAATTGTTCCCGGTTTTTGTCCGAACGATAAGGGCTGTCCAACCGGATCTTTATAACCAATCCGCCTGGCAGCGGCCTGGTTGATGAGGTAATTACTCGAGTCCGTGCCAAAACTGGGCGAAAAATCACGGCCACGGATGATGTTAATCTTCATCGTTTTAGCAAAATCGTAGCCAACCCAGGTATTATTGAATTGAATAGCAGATGTAGGATCTTTCCCCACCCACTCTACGCCATCGGTCGTATTTCCGTTTTGCAGCGGGCTTGTCTGTATGTGTGAAACAGACTGAATACCTGGCTGTTGAAGGAGTTCCTGTTTAAAAAGCTGGAATTTTTGGGCAATTTCGCCTTCACCCTGAATCTTGATCAGATTCTCCCGATCATAGCCAAGATTCTTCGTTTGGATATAGTGCAGCTGTCGATAAATAACAACGGTTCCGATGATCAGCAGCATCGATAAAACAAACTGAAATACGACCAGGCCACGCCGAAACAGTTGTGCTCCAGCGCCCAAACGGAGTGTTCCTTTCAGCACGAGTACCGGCCTGAGCGACGACAAAAACAACGCCGGATAGCTTCCGGCCAAAGCGCCCGTAACCACGAGCAATAGGGGCAGACCTATCCAGAGAAGGGGCTGGTTAAAGGGGAGTATAAGTTGCTTGTCGGTTAGCTGATTAAATACGGGCAGCACCAACGCCACCAGCCCGGTCGCCAGCCCAAGTGCCAGCGTAGTCAGGAGCATAGCTTCGCCCATAAACTGCCCCATCAGCGATGCCCGTCTAGCCCCTACAACTTTCCGAACGCCTACTTCACGCGCTCGTTTGACCGAACGGGCCGTTGCCAGATTCATGAAGTTGATGCACGCAATAAAAAGTAAAAACACAGCCACAATGATAAATAGCCGCACATATTCGATGCGTCCGCCATCGCGATGGCCGTTTTTAAAGTTAGAATACAAATACGCTTCTGACTCGGGTTGCAGGAAGAGCTGGATGTTAAAATTCGGGCCAATGTCCTTATTCCGGCCCTTTAGAAATGTTTTGAGCTTGGCATCAACTACGGCCGGATTGGCATCTGGCCGTAGTTGCAGGCGGGTTCCCGGCCCGGCATTTTCCCACTGGTCGAGCCAGGGCTCCCGCTTTAAGTACTTCTGCCAGTTCAGCAAAAAATCGTACTTATCGGGTGAACTGTCAGGTAAATTATCAAATACGGCCGTAACCTGATAGTCGGTTCCACTGTCAAATCGAATGGATTTGCCCAGAGCGGTCTGTGGGTTGCCAAAATAGATTTCAGCTATTTTTTTTGAAATTACCAGGCTATTGGGTGAATTAAGCGCATTGATATAGGTTCCGGCTACTAATGGAATACTGTACATCGTTAACCAATCTGCTCCAACAAAATAGCCTGTCTGTCGGGTCACCTTCTCCCCTACCGTCAGCACATGCTGTTCCGGGTTTGAAAAACCAGCCGCATAAACAACCTCCGGAAATTGCTTTTTGAGTTCATCAGCTAAAATTCCGGGAGTATCCTCATCGGTAACGATTCGGCCATCGGCAATTTCGTTCTCCATGATTCGGTACAAATCGGCGCTGTTTTCGTACTGAGTACCTATGCTCAATTCATCTTGAATCCACAAAAATATCAGCAGGCTGGAGGCCATACCCAGGGTTAGCCCTGAAATGTTGATGACGGAAAACGCTTTGTTGCGAATCAGATTCCGCCAGGCGATTATCAAATAATTCCGGATCATAGCAGGGCTCAAAAAAAAGGGTGAATCATAATCGGATACTGGTCTTCTTTTTGCCAATGGCCGCAGTAGTTTCAGTACACTCAGTCCATAGCGCCAGTTGGCGCGTCGCTCCCCCACCGTTTCTACCCAATAGGCATAGAGTTCGAGCAGGTCGCCCTGCACTTCTTCAACTGTGTTGGGATCGCCAAAAGATTCCAGCAGTCTGTTGGCCCAGCGGGGTGGTTTCATCATGGAGAACGACTAATGGCTAATGTAAAATGAAAGATAAAGCCGGTATTCATTGACGTTCAGATGGCATTATCCACTGCCTATATCATTCCGATCGTAAGGATTGAACCGGATTCATCAGGGCGGCTTTAATACTTTGAAAACTCACCGTCAGAAGCGCAATACCAATAGCGAGAAATGCCGCCAGAACGAACACCCACCATTCAATATCAATCTTATAGGCGAAATCCTGTAACCATCGACTCATGGCATACCAGGCCAGTGGCGTGGCAATCACAATGGCCACCAGCACCAGTTTCAGGAAGTCTTTCGACAACAAGGCGACCACGCTGGTAACTGATGCCCCTAATACTTTGCGCACCCCGATCTCTTTGGTCCGCTGCTGGGCCGTAAACATGGCCAGACCAAAGAGTCCCAAACAGGAGATAATGACTGTCAGGCTGGCGAAGATGCCAAACAATTGGCCAACCCGTTGTTCAGACTGGTAAATCCTGTTGAATCGTTCATTCAGGAATGAATAAGCAAATGGATTATCCGTCTGAGCTTTCCATTTCTGCTCCAGTGTTTTTAATAACCCCGGCATGTCTGTGGTTCGGACTCGCAGGGCCATTTGATAATAATCGGCTCCATAAAACATAACCAGAGGGGCAATGTGCTGGTGCATCGACTCGAAGTGAAAATTCTTCACAACCCCAACAATCGTGTACAGCCGGCGACTTTCCGGGCTACCATTGCCCACTGTCCAGAGCCGTTGTCCAATCGGGTTTTTCCAGCCGAATCGTTTGGCAGCAGCTTCGTTAATCAGTATAGCGGCACTGTCGGACGGAAAGGCTTTCGAGAAATTCCGACCCTGAGCCAGGTTAATCCCTAACGTTGGCAGGTAATTTTCGTCGATGTAGTATGTTTTCTCCCGGTAAATAGCTGCCTGGGCAGATCCGTTATCTGGCTGAAATCCATCGTTTCCGCTGTTCGATACGCCAGCGGGAAGATATCCTGCCTGCGTTGCATTGATTACCTGTGCTAGTTTGGCCAGTTCAGCTCTGAATGCCTTGCCTTTGGGCCCAAGCGAATAGGTATCATGCAGGATAAGTACCTGATCCTTATCGAATCCTACTTTTTTGTTCTGAATAAAATAGAGCTGCCGATAAACGACCAGTGTTCCGATAATCATTCCGATAGAAACCACAAACTGAGTGGTAACCAGTGTGTTTCGTAGCCAGCCACTGCGGAACCCGGCCCGCATCTGCCCTTTCAGTACACTCACTGGCTTAAACGCCGACAGGAAAAAGGCGGGGTAGCTACCTGCCAGCAACCCGATCAACAAGCAAGTCAATACGATACCTGCCAGCATCCAGCCACTTGTCAAGGCATTATATCCAAACTGTTTTCCTGCCAGCTGATTAAAGCTTGGCAACACGATCGCTACGATACTAAGGGCAACCACCAGGGCCATGAATGTAATCAGTACCGACTCGCTTAAAAATTGCCCGATCAATTGCTGTTGCACTGACCCTAATACCTTCCGAATACCCACTTCTTTCGCCCTTCCGGCCGATCCAGCAGTAGATAGGTTCATGAAGTTGATGCAGGCAACCAGCAGAATAAATACCGCGATAATCGAAAAGATATAAATGTATTTAACGTCACTGTTGGATTCGATCTCAGCCTCCAGGTCGGAGTGAAGATGAATATCCGTAATGGGTTGAAATCCGAATCCGAACCGATCTCCTTTCCGGGTAAACTCGTCCAGACTAATGCCGAAAAGCGCCTGGATTTCAGAGCCGATGTGCTTCTTCACCAGTTCCGGCATTTTAGCCCTCAGGTCGTCAATTGAATAACCTGGTCGAAGCACCACATAGGTATAGGCACCACTACTTAACCACGTATTGCGGAGCTCAATCGAGCGCATTGACCCGAACATATCGTAGTGAAAGTGTGTGTTCGAGGGAACGTCCTGACAAACACCTGTTACCCGAAAAAGCCCCCGAGTACCGAGCGTCAGTGTCTGGCCAATTGGGTCCTGCTCACCAAAATATTTTTTGGCAATTGTTTCCGTAAGGACGATTGTATTCGGTTCCGTCAATACCGTTTTGGGATTGCCTTTCAGCAACGGTATGGAGAAGACATCGAAAAAGTTGGAATCCGCAAAAACGACATGCTCTTCCTTAAAGCTATCGCGGTTATGCTTTACAATAAATGTGCCTTCCTGATCAAAGCGGGTAGTGGCTTCTACCCCAGAATAATCACGAACCAGCGCTGGTCCAACCGGAACGCTCACTGGTGCTGTATTAATCTCCTTTCCACCAACCTGACCATGAATATTCACCCGGAAGATACGATCGGCTTTGGCATGGTAGCGATCATAACTCAATTCATCCAGAACAAACAACACAATCAGCAGGCATGTAGCCAGCCCAATAGCCAAGCCAATAATGTTAATGGCTGTGAAGGCTTTGTGGAGCACAAGGTTCCGCCAGGCAATTTTCAAATAGTTTCGTAACATGGTAGGGCTCAAAAAAAAGATGGTCTGCGGTTCCCTGCCGGAATAGCCTGATTCCGAAAACGCGATCGTTGACTTTGCAAATGGTCGTAACAACTTCAGTACGCTCAGTGTATATCGCCAGCGGGCTTCGCGTTCACCCACTGCCTCTACCCAATAATCGTAGAGTTCGAGCAGATCCCCCTGCACTTCTTCGACCGTATTGGGATCACCAAAAGCCTCCAAAAGCCAATTGGCCCAGCGGGGTGGTTGAGGGTTGGAGTTCATAGATTTCTCTTTTGGAGACCAGTCCGCCAGTTTCTATTTATTCGCTACGTAACGACTTCACTGGATTAATCAAGGCCGCTTTGATGCTTTGATAACTCACGGTCAACAAGGTTATCGCCAAAGCGCCCAAACCCGAAATGGCAAAAATCCACCACGACATCTCGGTTCGGTACTCATATTTCTGAAGCCAGCTATGCAGAAAATAGTAAGCAATTGGCGTGGCAATACCAAAGGAAATAATCACCAGTAATACAAAGTCTTTCGAGAGCAGGCTCCACACGTTGAGGACAGAAGCTCCTAATACTTTGCGCACCCCGATTTCTTTGGTGCGTTGTTCGGCCACAAACGAAGCCAACCCGAAAAGCCCCAGGCTGGAGATGAAAATGGCCAGAATCGCGAAGACCGATGCGAGCTTGCCAATACGTTCTTCGGCCGCAAATTTCAGGGCATATTGCTGATCGATGAATCGGTAATCGAACGGGCTACCGGGATTGAATTTGCGAAAAACGGCTTCGATCTTGGCCAATGACTCGCTGGTGCTCCGGCTGAGGTTAAGCTTAATATTGATGACACTTGCCCATCCATAATCCAGCATATATACCGTCTGAAAAACGGGCTCAAAGGGTGAAGCCATCAGCATATCCTTGATAACCCCAACCACCCGATACGGCTTGCCATTCCACTTGATCTGCTTGCCTACGGGATCTTTTACGCCCATGTATCGCACGGCTGTTTCATTCAGAACCATACCCGACGAATCACTCGGGAACTGCCGGGAAAAGTCGCGGCCCTGCACAAATTGCCAGCCTACGGTTTTGCCAAAATCATGCGTAACGGCAATGGTTCCAAAGTTATCTTTGAAGTTAGGATCTTTGCCCACCCAGTCGAAACCGCTATTCTGCGAATTCAGATCAGTTGTTGGGGCCGATGAGGTCGACATATCCACAACGGCTCCGGTTCGTATCAGCTCATCGCGAAGGGTATTGTAGTGCTGGTGTAATTCCGGCGTGTTCATCGAAACGGTAATCAAGCCACTTCGTTCATAGCCTACAGGCCGACTCTTGGCGTGCTCAATTTGCCGGAACACGATAATCGTTCCAATGATCAGCGTCACTGAAACCGTAAACTGCACCACGACCAATACCTGGCGAGGAATCGACGCAAACCGACCGACCCGAAAGGTTCCTTTTAGCACCTTGACCGCCTGGAATGACGACAGGTACAGGGCTGGATAGCTCCCTGCAATCAGGCCGGTCAGTACGCTGAAGCCAATACCGCAAAGCCAGAAAACGGGATTCGTCCATAAAATGCCGATCTGTTTATCAGCCACTTCGTTAAAAAGAGGCAGTATAAGTAGCGCCAATACGATTGACAACACAAATGCGAAGGCAACCACCAGCAGCGATTCGCTGAAAAACTGGCTGATCAACTGACTCCGTACCGAGCCGACCGCTTTCCGAATACCTACCTCCTTGGCTCGTTTTTCGGAGCGGGCCGTTGATAGATTCATGAAATTGATGCAGGCCAGCAAGAGCACAAACACGCCAATGATGCCGAAAAGCCAGACGTATTGAATCCGCCCATCCAGGTTTCCCGATTTATCCCAGCCCGAATAGAGGTGCCATTTGCTCATGGGCTGGAGGTATACCTTCGGTTTAATAAACGCGGTTTCAGGGTTATGTTTGAGCCGTATGTTTTTGATTTTGTCCGACACTGCTTCAAATGATGAATTCGGCGCGATCTGAGCCAACACCTGCCAGGAGAAATTCCCCCATTCGACATTGTCCTGAGCCCGTTTCACCCAAGCTTCCGACGAGGCATACAGGTCCCACGGAGCCATGAACTTCATATCTCTGAATTCGGTATTATAGGGAAAATCTTCATAAACGCCCGTCACTTTCACGTCTAGTTTGTTGTCGATCTTCATGAGCTTACCCACCGGATCGGACGTACCGAACAGGGCCTGTGCGACCGATTCAGACAATAAAATCGACGAAGGATCTTTTAAGCCGGACCGCGTTCCGCTGAGCATCTTCAGCGTGAGCATATCAGGTGCATCAGCACTCAGGTAATTACCGGTTTTGGTAAATTTGTTGTCGCCATACGACAGGATGTGATCGCGCGTCCAGGACGACATGATAACATGGGTAAAATCATCGGCATAAACCGTCCGTAGCTCCTGGCCCATAGGTGCCGGATTATATTCTCCATGAAACACCTCGCCGTTGAACGTTCCGTTTTGCATGACCTTCGCAATACGGTCGTAATTCTGGAAGTACTTATCAAACGACAGTTCGTCATAAATCCACAGGCCAATGAGCATGGCAACGGTCATGCCCATGGCAAGCCCACCAATATTGATAAACGAGTATGCCTTGTTCTTAACAAGGTTCCTCAGGGCAATTTTCAGATAATTTCGGATCATGGAAGGGCTCCCAAAAAAGGGAGGGGAATAGTCATCAGCTTGTTTACGGGTGGCCAATGGCCGCATTAGTTTCAATACACTCAGGCTATATCGCCAGCGGGCCTTACGCTCACCTATTGTCTCAATCCAGTAATCGTAGAGTTCGAGCAGGTCGCCCTGCACCTCTTCCCGCGTATCGGGATGGCCGAATGTTTCCAGTAGCCAGTTGGCCCAACGGGGCGGATTTGTCATAGGAATGGATCATTGATACTGTAAAATGGATGGTGTAAGGGACGCTGCTGATCGACAACCTGTTGTACATTTTACACTATTCTTTTCATTAGCTTCCCATCAATTGAAGGGTTTGCGGAGGTAGCGAATCCCACAGTTGCTCACGAATCTGTTTAACCTCAGATAGCGCTTTTCGACCGGCTGCTGTTACCATAAAAAAGCGCTTCCGACGGCCACCACGTTCGGCAGTGGCACCGCCCATTTGGGAGGATAAAAAGCCTTTTTCCTCCAGGCGTTGTAACGTCGTGTGAACGGTACTGAAACCAACCGCACGGCCTGTTTTCTGCTCGATTTCCTGCGTAACCGTAACTCCGTAAGCGCTCTCGTCCAGGATCGCTACAGTCAGCAGAACAACCTCTTCAAACTCTCCCAAGAAGGCTCTTTTCATGCCCTTATTATTTTATACGATAATGTCGATCAAATGCGGTGCCAAGAGTCAACTAGTGGCCTGATTTGAGCTAAAAGCACGTTTTTGCTAATTATGAAAAACCTATTTGTCCGATTCTGGACATCTGCTGTACGTAAAACGGACAGAACTCCTCACGAATAAAGTGCTTTACAATCAGCAGTAATTCGAACGGGTCAGTTTTTTTGAGGAGTATAAAAATCTGGAAACCGACGATAGACCTAGAAACGATCCTCCCCTTTCCAGACTCTGTGACTTATTCACTTCGCAGGCTTTTTACCGGATTCATCAACGCGGCTTTGATACTCTGAAAACTCACGGTCAATTGAGCAATGCCTACGGCCAACAACCCTGCCAGCACAAAGACCCACCACTCAATATCGATACGGTACGCGAAATCGGCCAGCCATTGGTGCATGGCGTACCAGGCCAGGGGTGATGCGATGAAGATGGAAATCAGGACGAGTTTCAAGAAATCTTTGGAGAGTAGCGCCACGATGCTGGTCACTGACGCACCCAGCACTTTCCGAACGCCAATTTCTTTGGTCCGCTGCTCAGCCGTAAACATGGCCAGTCCAAACAATCCCAGACAGGCGATGAAAATGGCAATAATGGCAAAGTAGTTAGCCAGCTTTCCAATAAGCGTCTCACTCTTATACTGCTCCCGGAAACTTTCGTCAGCAAAGCGATAGTCAAATGGATAAGCCGGATTGAATTGCTTGGCCAGGCGCTCCATGCTCTTGAGCGCCTGTTCGGTCTGGCCGGGATGGGTGCGGACCAGCAGTGTGTAATTCGTTGAATCCAGCCGAATAATCAGCGGTTCGATGGCAACGCGTAATGAATTTACGTGGAAATTTTTCATCAAACCGATAATCTTACCGGATTTGCTCCAGAATTTCAAATCCTGCCCAACTGGATTTTTCATGCCCATCCGGCGGGCGGCCTCTTCATTGACGAGGTAGTTGGTACTATCGGTCACGAAGGTTTTCGAGAAATCGCGTCCGGCCAATAGCCTGATTTTCATTGTCTTTATGAAATCATAACTAACGGCCATATTCGTAAACAGGGTTTTATCGCCTTCGGGCTTTCCTTTCCATTCAACCCCAATTGTCGAGCTGCCAATCTCCATCGGATCATTGCCCGATGAGGAAACCGACTGAATACCGGGTGCCTGCACTAATTCCTCACGGAATGAATCGAATCGTTTCGATAAATCGCCCTCAAGTGTCATATAAACCACATTCTCTCGGTCAAGACCCAGGTTTTTCGTACGGATGTAATCGACTTGCCGACCAGCGATCAAGGTGCCTATAATCAATAGCAACGAAAGCGAAAACTGAAACACGACCAACCCCTGCCGAAATAACACGGCTCCGGCATTGAAGCGCAGCGTTCCTTTTAAAACCCTCACCGGCTGGAGCGACGATAGGAACAGAGCCGGATAACTACCTGAAACAAGGCCGGTTATCAGCGCCAGCCCGAGTAATGTTAGCCAGTAAAACGGATTGGTATATTGAATGGAAATGTGTTTCTCCGTTAACGTATTGAAAACCGGCAGTAGCAACGGTACCAAAATCATGGCAATCAGCAGTGAGAGTAAAGACATCAGCACCGCTTCGCCCACAAACTGCCCAACAAGGTAAGACCGCTCTGCTCCTACTACCTTCCGAATGCCCACTTCCTTTGCCCGTTTGGCCGACCGGGCGGTGGCTAAATTCATGAAGTTGATACAGGCAATGATCAGCAGAAAAATAGCAACGATTGTAAATAGCCGCACGTATTCAATGCGACCACCATCGGGCTTTCCGTTTGTAAATTTTGAGTGTAAATAAGCCTCTTCGTAGGGAAACATAAATGTCGTGATGGTTGTCACGTTTTTGTCGTGCTTCCGAACCATGTTCAGAATCTTGGCATTAACGACATTTACATCGGCATTCTGGTGCAATAGTGCGAATGTCCGAATGCCATTATTTTCCCACTTTGTCAGCCACTCGTTCTCTTTTTCATAGGGTGTTTCGGGCAGCACAAAGTCAAATTTCAGCGACGACGTTTCAGGAATATCCTTCACAACACCCGTTACCTGATGATCGTCTTTATTATTAACCCGAACGGTCCGGCCAACAACGTCGGTCCGGCCGAATAGTTTCAGCGCTACTTTCTCAGAGATAACAATGGACGATGGCCCAACAATGGCCGTCTTCGGGTTGCCCTGAACGAAGGGGAACGAGAAAATCTGGAATAAATCCGGGCTGGCATAGCGACCTTTCTCCTTGTAGGCCTTATCGCCTACGCTCAGCAACTGTTCTTCCTGCCAGGTAATCTTGACGCTTTTTTCTACCTCCGGCACTTCGGCTGTCAAGGCCAGCGCCAACGGGCCGGGTGTTGAGGGTGTGGTGCTAATATCATTGCCCGTCCACTGCTGATTTTCCATCACCTGATAGATGCGCGGACCATTGGCGTGAAACTGGTCGATACTCCGCTCATCCTGCACCCAAAGCAGGATCAGCAAACTGCTGGTCATGCCCAGCGCCAGACCCAGTACATTGATGAAGGAAAAGGTTTTACTCTTGGCAATGTTGCGCCAGGCGATTTTGACGTAGTTCCGGAACATAGTTTCCTGTCTTTTGAGGAGCGATCGTCCTAAAAGACAGGAAATTTCTGCTTTCGTTGCTTGGTGTATGCGGTCTCATGAAAAAATGTGCTTCCGGGCGTATTTTGTAGCGTTGTAAAGTATTGCGCACCAGCGGTCAGGCTCTGCATTAATCATTCCGCAGACTTTTAACGGGATTTGCCAGGGCAGCTTTCACGCTCTGAAAGGATACCGTCAATAAAGCAATACCTGTTGCCAGTCCGCCAGCCAGTGCAAATACCCACCACTCAATGCTGATCTTATAGGCAAAATCCTGCAACCATTTATTCATCGCGTACCAAGCAATCGGCGATGCGATGAGGATGGAAATCAGAACGAGTTTGAGAAAATCTTTGGACAACAAAATGACAATGCCCGAAACCGATGCACCCAGCACTTTCCGAACGCCAATTTCTTTGGTCCGCACTTCAACCGAAAAGGTCATCAGACCGAGTAAACCCAGGCATGCAACCAGCAGTGTGAGTATCGTAAAGCCATTGAACAACTGCATCAGGCGTGTTTCCCGTGAATATAGTTTATCATAGGCTTCATCCAGAAAATAATAGTCGAAGGGGGCGGTGGGCTGACTATGGTTGTATAGCGTTTTGAGCTGATCGAGGGATTTAGAAACATCTGTGTTCGGATTCAGCTTCACTAACAGATAACCGCCTTTTGCCAGCATCGAACGGTTCGTGTCGCTAACAACGGTTAATTTCATGGGCGAAACAGCACCATGCAGACTGCGCAGATGAAAATCGGTGGTAATTCCGTCGGCGGGCTGATCTTTAAGAGGAGCAGGCTGTTGGAGCGGATTTCCCTTGATACCGGCCTCTTTGATCAGCGTTTGGTTATAGACAATCAGGTCTTTGGTTACCGGACCTACTTCCCAACCAGGTGGTCGATATTGCCAGCGAACGCCCATCATATCAAAAAATGGCTTATCAACGGTTAAGACATTCACCATCAGCTGCTTCTTATTTTTTTCCGCGTTTATAAACATGATGGCAATTCTGTTGGTAAATAACGCCGAGTTCGAAACCGCTACGTTACCAGTTCCCGCCCATTGCCGAATGGCATCGCGAAGGCCCGAGAATTGCGGCACCATTTCTCCGTCGATATGAATGGCGACCACCTGTGCCCGATTGATACCCAGGTTTTTCGTTCGCAGAAAACGCATTTGCGCATACAGTACCAGACTGCAAATCAATAATCCAATACTCGCCGTAAACTGAACCGTCGTAAAAACCCGCCGTACCCCTACCCCACTCTGCCGCCAACCGATTGCGCCCTTAAGAACAAGGGCCGGTCGAAAGCCGGACAGCAATAATGCCGGATAACTTCCCGACAGTAATGAACACCCCAGCCATAAAGCCAGCATCAACCCCAGGTATGGGGCCTGGGTCAATACGCGTTTGTCCATATGCAGATCAAGGGTATGATTTGCCCACGGGAAAAGCGCCTGAAGCAGTACGAGCGATAGCAAAAACGCCAGCGTAGTGGTCAGAAATGATTCCATAAAAAACTGACCGATCAGTTCGCTTCGCTGTCCACCAATGGCTTTACGAATACCCACTTCACGCGCCCGCTTGGTAGCTCTGGCGGTGGTGAGACTTATGTAATTGATGACGGCTAACACCAGAATAACCAGCGCAATCGTCATCAGGATGTATAAAGACTGCCGAACGCTCTTTGAGGTGTTGCGGCTATCCAGGTGCAGCGTTGGCAGGGCTTCGAGAAAGAATTTTGCCGACATTCCAACGAAATGGATTCCGCTTTTAATCGTCTCCAGTTTCTTTTCCACCGCGCTTGCGCTGGCTCCCTGGTGCAATACCAGATAGGTACTTAGAAAACCTTGCCCTTTGTATAAATCCTGTTGTTGAGCACCAAGCGAAGGCATTGTATGTAAAGAAACCAATGCATTAAACTGAATCACTGAATTGGTTGGCAACTCATCAAGTACGGCCGAAACGGTGAGCGGAAAATGTTTATCATAAATCATCGTTTTGCCAATGGGATTTTGGGTGCCGAAATATTTCTCGGCCAATTGCCGGGTCAGTACGATTCGACCGGGCTCCCGAAGAGCCGTTTTAACATCTCCCTGAAGTACGCGCAACCCAAATACAGATAGCGTGGCAGCATCGGCAAAGCCAATGTGTTCTTCGTTAAACTGGTGATTCTGATCCGATTGAAGTATAGCATCGCCATCCGAAATGCGAACAACCTCTTCGACTTCCGGAATCTGCTGTTTTACTTCACGGCCAAATGCTTCCTGTAATCCGGTGAATGTAACATCCTGATCACCATACTTCATGATTGACATGATCCGGTAGGTTCGATCACTAAAGGGCTCGAAACGATCATAATGAAACTCATGCCAGACGTATAACGCGATGAAGGTGCTGACGGCTAATCCAACCGTTAAGCCAATGATATTCACTGCGCTAAACAATTGATTTTTCCAGAGTTGACGAAAAGCGATTGCGAAATAATTGCGAATCATATCCATACTCACTAAAGGCGTTGAAGTAAATTTCTGGTGATTTTGTTTTACAGCAAAGGGCCATCCCGGCGGAGGTTTGACAAACCCCAGTACATCCCAAACGTAGCGCCACCGCGCCCGACGTTCGCCAATTCGACCCACCTGATAACCAAACTCCTCATGCAGATCGCCCAGAACTTCTTCGAGTCGTTCAGGAGCGAGTAACCACGCCAACGAACCAGTCGATCAGCCCAGCGGGGCGGTCCAACTGGTTCGTTGGCGTGGTTTCGGGGCGTGTTCTTCATAAAGCAGCCAGATTGACCAGGGATACACGTTTCTTTGTTTACATTACTCCGACCGTAGTGATTTTACGGGATTCATCAGGGCAGCCTTAAGCGCCTGATAGCTCACCGTCAACAGCGTGATTAGCAAAGCCCCGAAGCCCGCAGCAACAAAGATCCAACCGGCTATTTCTGTCCGATATTCATACTTACTCAACCAGTTGTTCAGTAAATACCACGCAATTGGCGACGAAATGAGACAGGAAATGATGACCAGGACAACAAAATCTTTTGACAATAAACCCCAGAGATTAGCCACCGAAGCCCCCAGTACTTTGCGGACACCGATTTCTTTGGTACGCTGCTCGGCCATGAACGAAGCCAGACCGAAGATGCCCAGACACGAAATGAAAATGGCTAGGCCCGCGAAGAAACTGGCCAGTTTACCGATCCGTTCTTCAGCCGCGAATTTTGCCGCGTATTCCTGATCAGCAAAACGGTAATCGAAGGGAGCAGCGGGATTGATTTTTTTAAAAACAGCTTCTATTTTACCCAGAGCCTCCCGAGTGCTCAGCGCAGGATTCAGCTTGATATGAATGACATTTAAGCCCCGCTCCTTCGTATCGATCATAAAAACCGTAGGCATAACGGGTTCGAAAGGCGATTTCATCACCATATCTTTTACGACCCCGATAAGTTTCCAGTTTTTACCATGCCACTTGATAATTTCGCCAACCGGATTCGTCAATTCGGTCTGTTTAACGGCAGCTTCGTTAAACAAAAAAGTCAGTGAATCGCTCGTAAACTGTCTTGAAAATTCGCGTCCTTCCTTGATTTTCCAGCCAATAACTTTTCCAAAATCCGGCGTAACGGAAATTGTCCCAAACGATGCCTGCCGGTTCGGATCTTTACCGCGCCACTCCAGATTATTGGCCGATGACCAGATGTTCGTGATCGGGCTCGACGATTCGGCCATGTTGGCAACGACGCCAGTTTCTAACAATTCATTTCGGATGGCATCGTAATTTCCCTGTATTTCGGGCGTATTCATCGTAATGTTGATCAGCCCTTCCCGGCTGTAGCCAATCGGTCGATTTTTGGCAAACTGAATCTGGCGAAAAACAATGATCGTTCCGATAATCAGCGTGACGGAAACCGTAAACTGCACCACAACCAGTACCTGACGGGGAATGGACGCAAATCGACCAATATTAATGGCTCCTTTTAGCACTTTAATTGGCTGAAACGAAGAGAGATAAAGAGCCGGGTAACTTCCGGCCACAATACCCGTAAAGAAGCAAAAGCCAATACTGAAAAGCCAGAATCTCGAATCCAGCCATAGTATTGTCATTTGCTTGTCGGCCACTTCATTAAAATAGGGCAGACTGAGTTGAACCAAAATCAGCGACAACACAAACGACAAGCACACGATCAGGAACGACTCACTAAAAAACTGGCCAATAATCTGTCGTCTCAGCGAACCAATGGCTTTTCGGATGCCTACTTCTTTGGCCCGTTTCTGCGAACGGGCTGTGCTCAGGTTCATAAAATTGATGCAGGCCAGCAGCAACACAAACACGCCAATGATGCTGAAAAGCCATACAAACTGAATCCGGCCGCCCTTGTTAGCTCCGTTCTCCCACTCCGAATACAGATGCCATTGGGTCATAGGATACAAAAAGAGCGCGGAATAGGTCTTGTCTTTGATGTGATTGAAAAATACATCTTTGATTTTCAGTGAAACCGCATCAAAACTGCTGTTTGGCTGGAGCTGCGTAAAAATCCCAAATGAACTACTGCGCCAGTTATCCGTTTCTTCCCCTGACGAGAAAAGCAGGGCAATCGGAGCAACAAACGCAACGTCTTTAAATGTTGAGTTATGGGGCAAATCTTCATAAACACCGGTTACCTGCACCGTATGTTTATTGCCAATTTTAATGATTTTGTGAAGCGGGTCAGCATCACCGAAAAACGATCTGGACATTGACTCAGAAAGCAAAACCGAGGCCGGATCTTTCAGCCCCTGGCGCGTGCCTTTCAGCATTTTCAGCGTCATCATTTCCGGAAATTCAGCTTCAACATAGCTTCCGGCAATCGAAAATTTCTTATCCTGATACGCCACGATCTGGTCGAAGCCCCAGGTCGTAGCAACTACATATTTGAAGTCATTAGGGTATTTGGTTCGCAGTTCCTGGCTTAGTGGCATGGGCAATGCACCAAACGTTTGGATGCCTTTATCCAGGGTCTGATTTTCCATTACCTGTGCAATGCGAGCGTGGTTCTGGTGATATGTATTGAACGATAATTCGTCGTACACCCAAAGTCCGATCAGCATCGCAACGGCCATACCAACAGACAACCCAACGATATTGATTGTCGAGAATCCTTTGTTGTTAACCAGATTCCGATACGCGATTTTTAGATAATTCCGTAGCATGGTTGGGTTCATTAAATTGGTTGTTGAATAAGCTCCGTGTCGGCGGGCTACCGGCGGAGACTTGACAAATCCCAGTACATCCCAGACGTAGCGCCACCGCGCCCGGCGCTCACCAATCCGACCTACCTGATACATAAACTCTTCGTGCAGATCGCCCTGCACTTCCTCCAGTCGATCAGGCGTCAGAAACCACCTTAAGAGTCGGTCGGCCCAGCGGGGCGGTTTATTTATCATGAGGAATGGCGAATGAGTTTACGGGGCATCTATTGACTATCGATATGCGTTGCTTCGTTTACATTACTCCGATCGGAGCGATTTCACAGGGTCCATCAATGCCGCTTTGATCGCCTGATAGCCCACGGTCAACAATGTAATTATCGTGATCGACGCTGCGGCTAGTATAAATATGCCCATGCCCAGATCAATATGGTAAGCAAAATTGTTAAGCCATTGATTCAGCGCCCAGCCAATCAGGGGAAAGGCAATCAGCATAGCAATCAATAGCAGTTTCAGAAAATCCATTGATAGCATAGTTGCAACATTGCCCACAGTGGCTCCGACGACCTTTCGGATACCGATTTCCTTTTGCCTCCGTTGAGCCGTAAAAGCGGCTAACCCAAACAGGCCCAGGCAGCAAATGAGGATAGTGAGTCCGGCAAAATACTGCGACAAAATACTGATCCTGCGTTCTGAAGCGTAGAGTGCGTTATAATTTTCGTCCAGAAACTGGTAATCAAAAACAATCCCTTTATTATAAGCCTGAAACGTTTTTTGTATCTGTGCTATAGTCTGTTTCTCAGCCCCTCCTTTAATCTTCACCATGATATTGGGCATGACTGGATAAACCTGAAAAAAGCAGGGTTTTACGGTTTCATAGAGCGATTCAAAATTGAAATTCTTCACTACACCCACAATCTGTCGCTTCCGGTCCCAGAACTTTACAGTCTTTCCAATCGGATCTTTCAGCCCCATGCTTTTAATGGCGGCTTCGTTGAATATGATCTCGTTCTGGGCACTCGCATTGCTGGAAAAGCTACGGCCTTCTTTCAGGTCCATTCCAAGCGTTTCGATAAAATTGTAGCCTACTTCCAGATTCGAAAATTCGATATCTCTGCCCGGTGGTCTTCCCGGCCATTCAAACCCGGAAATAGCACCATGATCGCCCGTCAAATTGTGATAATAGCTCGATGCGTTAATAACACCCGGAATTGTTTTGATTTCGTTCAGAAATGCCTCTGCGGTTTTCAATTTAACAGAATCCATTTCCAGGGGAATTTCAAAATGGATAATGTTCTCCCGATTGTAGCCCAGATTTTTAGATTGTATGTAGTCAATTTGCCGGTAAACAGCCAAAACGGAGACGATAAACACGATCGAAACCGTGAACTGAAATACGACCAAACCCTTTCTTATCCACAATTCACCGACCGAGGTTTTTAGCTTGCCTTTCAGTACGGCTGTCGGGTTAAAGCCGGAAAGATATAGGGCCGGGTAGCTACCCGCCACCAGACCAGTCAATAAGGCTATCCCTAAAACTGACAGAATAAGCGTGCCGTTAAAGTCAATTCCAATATGCTTTCCGGTAATGGTGTTAAATTGAGGAAGCAATAAAATGAGCAGGAAAAAGGCCATAACGAGGGCCATAAAAGCCATCAGAATGGACTCGCCCAGGTACTGAAAAACAAGCGAACTGCGAAGGGCTCCAACTACTTTTTTGATACCCACTTCTTTCATTCTGCCAGATGCTTTTGCCGTCGATAAATTCATAAAATTGATGCAGGCAATCAGCAGGATAAAGAGCGCAATAATCGAAAATAGCTTCACATAGGTAATTCTTCCGCCAACCTGTACACCATTTTCAAATTGACCATAGAGGTATTTGTCCGAGTATTTGATGGCAAATAATTGCGCCGTCTGTGTTTTATCTTTTGACTTCAGATAATCCTTTATTTTAGCGTTGAACCGGTTCATTTCTGTTCCGTTCTTTACAATCAGAAATGTACTGGGGTCACTATTGCCCCAGGATTTCATTCCCGGTCGTTTTTCGACAAACAGATCGAAGTTGAACAGCATATCGAACGGCTCGGTCGAGTTAGCCGGGCTGTTTGCAAACACACCCCCAATGCTATAAAACCCACTAAACTCACCGTAATCCCACTTGACCGTTTTGCCGGGTACATTATCAATTGTACCAAATAGTTTTATGGCCAGATCCTGTGAAATGGCGATCGTCTGTTTGCCCGAGAATATGCTGTTTTTATCACCCAGGATAAATGGGCACGTAAATACATTGAAATAATCCTTTCCAATAAATTGACTGCCTGCTTTCAAATGCGTCTCGCCAAATGAAATTATTCCCTTACTGGAAAACCAGGAGGCAGGAACGACCGGTACAGCATGCTCAATTTCAGGAATTTCCGATGCCAGCCCATTCGCCAGAAGACCGGGTGTGTGGTTGATCGTTTTGATACCATCTTCGTGGTAGTGATTGGCCATCACCTGAAAAAGCTGATCATCTTTTTCGTTGACTTTGTCAATGTGTAATTCATCATTTACCCACAGGTAAATTAACAACGTACAAGCCAGCCCCGTAGACAAACCGATCAGGTTAAGCAGCGTAAATTGACGATCTTTCAGTAAATTCCGCCAGGCGATTTTGACATAATTCTGGATCATAATCGGATTTAGAAAAGATGATGAAGCGGTTCCATACCGGTGGTGTACGGCTCCGACTGCTGATTTACGCTGGCTCGTAAATGGCCATCCCGGCGAAGGTTTGACAAACCCCAGAACATCCCAGACGTAGCGCCACCGCGCCCGACGTTCGCCAATTCGACCCATCTGATACATAAACTCTTCGTGCAGATCGCCCTGCACTTCCTCCAGTCGATCAGGAGCGAGAAACCAGGCCAGGAGTCGGTCGGCCCAGCGGGGTGGTCGGATCGGTTCGTTGGCGCGGTTGCGGGGCTTGTTCTTCATGAGTAATCTGGAATGACTACTAATTTTTAAAGATCATTGAGCAATGCACGTGCGGGGTCGCTCGTGCAGTTCATGTTTCATTACTCCGACCGCAGCGATTTCACCGGATTCATCAGGGCGGCTTTAATGCTCTGGAAGCTGACCGTTAGCAAGGCTATAGCCAACGCCAGTAATCCCGACAAGGCAAAAATCCACCATTGAATGTCGACTCGATACGCGAAATCCTGTAACCACAACCTCATCGAATACCAGGCAATTGGCACGGCAATGACAATAGCGATAATAACAAGTTTGATAAAGTCTTTGGCTAACAGCTCAATGATACCCACAACACTGGCACCCAGTACTTTACGGACGCCAATCTCACGGGTACGTACCTGTGCCGTGTAGGTTGCCAGACCAAACAAACCCAGGCAGGATATCAGAATGGCAATCGTTGCAAACACATTGAAGAGAAATCCGGTTTTCTGCTCTGACTTGTAGAGGTTATTAAAGACATCGTCCAGGAATGTGTATTCGAACGGGTAATCAGCATTATATTGTTTCCAGGATCGCTGGGCGGCAGCAATAACCTGCTCCGCATCCTTTCCGGTCGTTTTTATATAAATCGCCCGCATTTGACTGGGCTCATAATAAAATATGGCGGGCTCAATTTTTTGCCGCATGGAGGCAAAATGAAAATCTTTGACAACACCAATAATGGTTCCGTTGTGGTTCCGAAGTTTAAACCGTTTGCCAATCGGGTTTTTAATCCGGGCAGCTTTTATAGCGGTCTCATTCAAGATAAAATGGAGTGAGTCAGAAACGGCTCCGGTAAAATTGGCTCCCTGCTGCAACTTCATTTTGAAGAAGGGAATGAAATCCTTATCAATCGCAACAGGACGCATCATCATGGTTTCGCCCTGCGCTTTTCCATCCCATTCATTATTGCCGGTTTGCTCACCAAGCCTGACGATGTTTGAACTGGCCCTGGAAACAGCAGCAACACCCGGCTGATTGAGCAGTTCTGCTTTGACCGCATCGTAATGCTTGCTCATATCCCGCATGAAAAAAGCGAAGACATGCGTTTTATCGTAACCCAATTCTTTTGAGCGAATGTATCGCAGTTGATTGCCGATAATGAATGTACCGGCGATCAGAATTATCGAAACCGCAAACTGAGTCACTACCAATACCCTCCGAAATACGGCTTCACTAAAGCGGGCCGATATTTTGCCTTTTAGTGCTTTGAGTGGCTCGAGCGAAGAGAGCAACAACGCCGGATAAATACTCGACGCGATCAATGTACCGGCAATGGTCAGGCCAATCACCTGCCAGATGTGGTAGTTGGTAAAATCGATGACAAGTTGTTTGCCCGAAAGCGCATTGTATGAAGGCAAAAGCGCATAGATCAACCCAATGGCCAGGATTGCCGCCAGCAAAAACAGCAGCGCCGTTTCAACCACGAACTGCATAAATAACTGTGTCTTGGCAGCTCCCACAATTTTACGCATACTCACCTCTTTAGAACGGAGCATGGAGCGAGCCGTCGAGAGGTTTACGTAGTTAATGCAGGCAATCGCCAAAATCAGCAACGCAATGATGGAAAACATCCTGACCGTTTCAATACCGCCGTTGGTGCCATCCGCTTTATATAAATGCATGTCGGGCAGTGGTTGTAACAGGTAAGTCAGATCGGTGTCGTCGGGCTTATTTCGAAGGTGTATGTTCCGCAGCTTAGTAGCCAGATTCCCGACCGATGTACCAGGTTGCAGCAAGAGGTAGGTATCGTAACTAAACTGAGAAAAATCATTGTCCATGTTTTTACCGTCCCTGTTTTCCTTATACATCGTTTTGAACAGGAGGGATATGGGCAGAAACATGTCGTTATCAATAGTCGAATTTTTGGGGAAATCCCGAATGATACCACTCACCTTAAAGGATACGTTTTCATTGGCTGCCAGTATTTTTCCCAACGGGTTTTCGCTCCCAAAATAGCGTTTGGCGGTGGTTTCGGTCAAAATGATCGAATGGTCGTCGGGAAATGGATTTGCCGGATTTCCCTGAATGAGATTAAAGTCAAATACAGAAAAAAAGGCTGGGTCTGTAAACGAAGTACGCTCCTCATTAATCGTTTTATCCCTGTATTTAAACAAGGTGAAATACCCATTCCCCGTTAAGCGAAGGGCATTTTTTACTTCGGGAAGCTCTTTTCTGGCAAAACTGGCAATGGGTGCTACAGTCGTCGTCCAGATTTGCTGGCTCGTACCGGTGCCGACTCTATTTTCGAGTCGGTAGATGTTGGTAGCCTGATTATGAAAACGATCAAAGCTTAATTCATCCTGTACCCATAGTAAAATCAGAATACCGACCGATAAACCGGCAGTCAGGCCTGTAATATTAATCACCGAATAGAATCTGTTCTTCAACAAATTGCGCCATGCGGTTCTGAAATAATTACGTAGCATATAGATATTGACTAAAGATGGAGTTGAGTACTCGTTTACATGCTGTTTTCCGGCAAAGGACCTTCCAGACAACTGTCGGGCAGGTTGAGGTTTGATAAATCCAAGCACATCCCGGAGGTAGCGCCACCGCGCCCGACGTTCGCCAATCCGACCTGCCTGATAGGCAAACTCTTCGTGCAAATCCCCCTGCACTTCCTCCAGCCGATCAGGAGCGCAGACGAGTTTGAGCAGACGGTCAGCGAAGCGGGGTGGTCCGACCGGTCCACCAGCGCGGTTGCGGGAGGAACTCATTGTGCGTAATGGTTACTGAAAACTGGATGATTATTTTTTGAGGTTACCATCGTAGGGCTTTCGCATCAAGCCGTGCCACGGTTTGTTTGCTCATGATTAGTAACCGTGGCACGGCTTGATGCGAAAGCCCTATATCGTTTTTCATCACTATCATTCTGCTCGCAGCGATTTTACCGGATTCATCAAAGCCGCCTTGATACTCTGGAAACTAATGGTTAAAACGGCAACGGCAATGGTCAGAAAGCTTGTTGCAGCGAACATCCACCACTCAATGTGAATAGGATATGCAAAGCTCTGCAACCACTGATTCATAGCCCACCAGGCCAGCGGTGACGCAAGAAGGATGGCGATAAAGACTAGTTGCAGGAAGTCTCGGGAGAGCATTACCATGATGCCCGAAACCGAAGCGCCAAGTACTTTCCGAATACCGACTTCTTTTGTCCGCACCTGGGCAGCATATGCGGATAAGCCAAAAAGACCCAGACAGGAAATGAACATAGCGAAGATGGCAAACACATTCAGCACATTGCCTACCCGCTGTTCTGAATCGTATAGCCGAGCCAGTTTTTCATCCAGAAACGTGTAAATGAACAGGCTTTCGGGCGAAATACGGGCTAGTGTAGAGCGGGCAAACTGCATGGTTTCAGGTAGTTTATTCCCTTTTATTTTTAGCAGAAAATAATTTGCCTGACCAGGATCCTGAACAATCACCAAAGGATCTACGGTGGTATGCAGGGAAGCGAAATGAAAGTCTTTCACGACGCCGACTATCTCTCCTGTATCGCCTAATGCGGCCACTTTTTGTCCGATCGGAGAATTCAGTTTCAGGGCTTTAACCGCCGATTCGTTCAGAATAAAAGACAAGGGGAACCAATTCGCTTTTTTGATAAAATTGCTGCCCGATTTTATCCCGATCTGGAGCACTGGAAGCGTGTTTTCATCGGCCCACATGAATCGCATCTGACTGGCATCTTCTGATTTTCCCAGTGGCGTAAGCATATCTGTACCAAATCGATCACCAGGTAAGGTTGAAATCCGGGAAACATTCGTGATGGCTGAATTTTTCAGTAATTCCTGCTGAAGCGTGTTCGATTTTTCCCACATTTCCCGCCCGTAGAGCTTTACGGCAACTACCTGCTCATGATCGAAACCCAGGTCCTTACTCTGGAAAAATTTCATTTGTCGATACACGACAATGGTACCGAAGATCATGAAGACCGATACGCTAAACTGGAATACAATCAGTCCTTTTCGAACCAGCGTAACCGATGAAACCTGATTTTTCTTCCCTTTCAGGGAATTGATGGGGTCGAAATTAGAAATGAACCAGGCGGGATAAAATCCGGCGACCACGCTGATTAAGGAAACCAGTACTATAATCAGTAGGGCGTTTGCTGGACTGAACAGCTCGCCAAAGCGAATATCCTTGGCCGTCAGCTCATTATAAAATGGAATAGCCAGCCTGAACACAAGGAACGCCAATAAAGCTGCGGCCAGTGTCAGAATAAATGATTCACCCAAAAACTGGTTGATCAACTGTTCTTTGCGGGCACCCAGCACCTTCCGTACGCCCACTTCCTTCATTCGGTTAAATGCCTGAGCTGTAGCCATATTGATAAAATTGACCGCAGCAAGCAGCAGGATAAACAGGGCCGCAATGGAAAAAACATAGACATACGTAATGTCGCTGTTTGGCCCCATTTCCTTTTCCAGTTTTGAGTGCAGGTGAATGTCCGTAATCGGCTGAAGGTTCGTCTTTCGGGTCGCCAGAATTTCATCCCTGGTTTCACCTTTTAGCTCATAGAATTTCACCATAAACTCGGGTATTCGCGCTTCTACGGCCGAACGCGTCGAGTTGCTGTTGAGTAAAACATAGTTATAAAATCCAGCCCATCCCCGGCTTTCGCGATCACGTTTATCCACATATTTATTGTATGTGGACATGGAAATCAGGTAGTCGAATTGCAGGTGTGCAGGAAACGGAAAACGCCTGATTACACCTGTTACGGTTAACGGGCGTTTGTCCAGATCATCCTGAATCCGTTTCCCCAGTGGCTCTTCGTCACCAAAGTATTTTTTCGCCAGTGCTTCGGTCAGCACAATCGCATCGATCTGCTTCAACGCTGTCCGTGGATCACCTTTCACAAACGAAAGATCGAATACGTCCACTACTGTCGAATCGGCAAAATAGCCGCTTTTCTCTTCAAACTGCTGCAACTCCCCCCCCGACGATTTGTAACTGAATACCCGATCTGGATAAGGGCGATGAAATCGGGCCACGCGCTCAATGGCAGGAATTTGCTGCTGCATTTCTATCCCCAGAATTGGCGAAGTAGCAGCCCACTGCCGGCTCTTCTGGCTAATATTCTCTGACGTAATCCTGTAAATGCGGTCTGCCTTCGAAAACCCTTTATCGTAATTCAGTTCCTCCCGTACATGAAGAATAATCAGTAATCCACAGGCCAGCCCCAGGGCCAGTCCAGCCACAGTAAGCGAACTGTTTAGGCGATACCGCAGTACGTTTCTCCAGGCGATTTTAGCGTAGTTCCGAAACATGATCGGGTTTGTTTGATAGGTTGATAATTTTAGTTCCTGTCGGCGTTTGACAGCCGAAAGCCAAATAAATCCCAGTATATCCTGCCAATAGCGCCACCGCGCCCGACGCTCACCAATCTGATCCACCTGATAGGCAAACTCTTCGTGCAAATCCCCCTGCACTTCCTCCAGTCGATCAGGAGTGCAGACGAGTTTGAGCAGACGGTCAGCGAAACGGGGGGTGTGCATTTTGAGTAATGGCTACTGATTTTTAGTGGCAGTTTGGCAATTCAGGCTCAGACAACTCTGCGCGGTTCATTTTACAGTGTACATTCTCCATTATCGCTATTACTCAGCTCTCAGGCTCTTGACGGGATTCATCAAAGCCGCTTTAATACTCTGGAAACTGACCGTCAGGAGCGCAATTGCAGCCGACAATATCCCTGCCACGACGAACATCCACCACTCAATATCAATTTTGTAGGCAAAACCCTGCAACCACTGATTCATAGCCCACCACGCAATCGGCGACGCAACGAGGATAGCGATTGCCACCAGTTTCAGAAAATCCTGCGAGAGTAGGCCAACAATGCTGGAAACCGATGCGCCGAGCACTTTGCGAACGCCAATCTCTTTGGTTCGTTGTTCGGCGGTAAACGTAGCCAGACCAAACAATCCCAGACACGAAATGAATATGGCCAGGAAGGCAAAGTAATTCGATAACTTACTGACAACCTGCTCACTCTGGTATTGTCGGGCATATTCCTGATCGGTGAACGAATAGGTAAAGGGGAATTTAGGATTCATTTTTTTGCAAAGGGCCTCCAATTGGGCGAGTGCTTCCTTTGTTTTCCCGGCTTCAATGCGAACGATCACATTACCGCCCTGCCGCCTGGAATCCGTACTTAGGTAAGCAATCAATGGCCGTATGGACGTGTGTAGCGATTGGAAATGAAAGTCTTTCAATACGCCAATTATTGCCCCTTTACCATTGCCCCAGTTTATGATTTTCCCGATTGGATTTTTGTAGCCAATCACTTTGAGTGCAGCTTCATTGATTAAAAAACCAGTGGAGTCGGTTGGATATGCTTTCGAGAAATCACGGCCATCGGCAACGCTTAGGTTCATGGTTTCGACAAAATCGTACCCAACACCAACAGGCGTAAACCGGACTTTGCCGTTTGGATCACTACCCGTCCAGCTTATACCTTCAGTGCCCGAGCCATTAGAGGCTGGTGACGCGGTCATGTGTGATACGTGTTTTATGCTGGGAATCTGCGAAATCTGCTCTTTCAGCACATCGTAGTTTTTAACCAGATCGCCTTCCAGTGGAAAGTAAACCAGGTTTTCGCGATCATACCCCAGGTTTTTGGTCTGCACATACTCAACCTGCCGATAAATGATAATCATACCGACAATCAGAATAATGGAGAGCGCAAATTGAAATACGACCAACCCCTGCCGAAGCCAGGTAGACTTTGTATCAACTTTCATCGCTCCTTTCAAGACCCGAATTGGGTTAAGCGCTGAGAGAAAAAAGGCCGGGTAACTACCAGCGAGTAACCCCGTCAGCAATGTCAATCCGGCCAAAATACCCCAAAACGAAAGGTCGTTAATGGGAAGACTTATTTGTTTATCTGTCAGACTATTAAAAGACGGCAACAACAAAGCAACGAATAAAATGGCCAGAAAAATGGCGAAAACGGTCAACAACAGGGCCTCGCCAACAAACTGCCCAATTAGCAGTGAACGCATGGCACCAACGACTTTGCGTACGCCAACTTCTTTAGCCCGTTTGCCCGATCGAGCGGTCGCCAGATTCATGAAATTGATGCAGGCAATCAGCAGGATAAAAACAGCGACAATAGTAAACAGCCGTACGTATTCAATCCGCCCGCCATCGATCTGAGCATTCTTAAAATTGCTGTTCAGGTAATAGTCATGGAAAGGCTGCATGGCCAGTTCCGTATGAACGGGCTTATTTCCATCGCGATTAAATTTGTCCAGCAAATGCGTGATTTTGGCTTCTACTTTCGCCGGATCAGCATCGGGACGAATCATAAAAAACGTGAGTGGATCCGTACTTTCCCAGCCTTTAGCCCAGGCATTATCTTCAACAAATTCATCCCAATTCCGTAAACAGTCGAACTTCAGCGTGCTGTTCTTCGCGATGTTTTCAAAGACGGCAGTTATCAGTAAATCTTTACGATTGTCGAAGCGAATGGTCTTGCCAATAGCCGCTTCGGGGCTGCCAAAGAAACTCTCAGCCATGCTTCTGGAAATAGCCAGGCTATTTCGGTCTTTCAACGCGGCTTCTGGCGTGCCCTGCAAGAGTTTGTAGCTAAACATTTTGAAGAAATCAGCACTTGCCGCATTGGTGGCCTGTTTATTGACTTTGCTCCCGACAGAAAATGTCTGGTCACTCACCCACTCATAGGGTGTTGACAGCTGAATTTCAGGAATCGATTTTTTTAGTTCATCGGCTAACGGACCAGGTGTCCAGATTACGCCCTGCACTTTGCCGCTGAAATACTCCCGCATATAAATCCGGTACAGTTGCTGCTTGTTGGCGTGAAAAGCATCGATGCTCAGTTCATCCTGCACCCAAAGCATAATCAACAGGCTACAGGCCATGCCCAATGCCAGGCCCAGGATGTTAACGCCCGAGAACGTCTTGTTCTTAACGAGGTTCCGAAACGCGATTTTTAGATAATTCCGTAGCATGGTTGGGTTCATTAAATAAGTTGTTGAATAAGCTCCGTGTCGGCGGGCTACCGGCGGAGACTTGACAAATCCCAGTACATCCCAGACGTAGCGCCACCGCGCCCGGCGCTCACCAATCCGGTCGATCTGATAGGCAAACTCTTCGCGCAAATCGCCCTGTACTTCCTCCAGTCGATCAGGAGCGCAGATAACGTTCAGCAACCGATCGGCCCAGCGAGGAGGATTCGGAGCCGATTTCATAGGCTGGTCGACAGCTTGAACGGGCTGACCAGGCGAGTCCATAAACTAGCCCGAACATCCTGAATTTCCTGTAAGGTTCGACGTCCATAGGCAGTTACCGTAAACAGGCGCTTCCGACGGCCACCTCGTTCGGCGGTCGGTTCTCCCATTTCCGACTTCACCATACCTTTATCTTCCAGCCGCTGTAAAGCTGCGTGAATCTGGTTCAGCCGAACGGAACGGCCTGTCTCCTCAATGATTTCGTGAGTAATCGCTACGCCATAGGCCTGGCCTTGTACTTCCAGTACGGCGACAGTCAGTAAAACCACTTCTTCAAACTCGCCCAACGAAGCCCGTTTCATGCGGCAGGATTTAGTTCTACTTTTGCTGAGCAAATGGTCTGCCAGAAAACAAAAAGCGGCTCAAGAGTAGCTGAGCCGCTTTTTTATTAGTTGTTCTAAAAACTCAGTGTCCGATTATGGACAACTGTTCGTCCGGTTCAGGACGGTGGTTAACCCAAATTCTGACGTTGATTGTGGGAGTGATTTATACACAAAAAGTCCGTAAGCAAATGCCATGCACCTACTTACGGACACCCTCTCCACCTTTACCTGAATGGCTAATTCTCTGACAAGTTTTTTTAATTAGGAATCAGCCCATGTGGGTCAATCACGAATTTTTTAGCGGCCCCTTTATCAAAATCCTGGTAACCTTTCGGAGCTTTGTCCAGACTGATAACTTCTACATTAACAGCTTTGGCAATCTGTATTTTATCATACAGAATAGCATTCATCAGCTGCCGATGGTATTTCATTACTGGACATTGACCGGTATAGAATGAATGTGATTTGGCCCAGCCTAAACCAATACGGATAGTCAGATTGCCTTCTTTGGCAGCCTCAGTAGCAGCACCAGGATCACCCGTTACATAAAGGCCGGGAATACCAATGGCCCCACCGGCCCTGGTGATAGTCATGGCTGCATTTAATACAGTGGCTGGTTGCTCAGTGCCTGCATCGGCCCCATGCCCATGAGCCTCGAAACCCACACAATCAACGGCAGAGTCGACTTCTGGTACACCAATGATGGCAGCAATCTGATCGCCCAGCGATATTTCTTTTCGAAGATCGACCACTTCACAGCCAAAGCTTTTGGCCTGCTCCAGTCGCTCGGGAATCATATCGCCAACAATAACGACAGCCGCGCCCAACAAATGGCAGGAAGCTGCACAGGCCAACCCAACCGGTCCGGCCCCGGCAACATAAACGATTGAGCCCGGCCCAACGCCTGCCGTAACTGCGCCATGATAACCCGTCGGGAAAATATCGGAAAGAAGCGTTAAATCCCGAATTTTGGCCATTGCCTGATCTTTATCCGGAAATTTCAGCAAATTAAAATCAGCGTAAGGAACCATCACATATTCGGCCTGTCCGCCAACCCAACCGCCCATATCGACGTAGCCATAGGCAGCACCGGGCCGGGATGGATTAACATTCAGGCAAATACCGGTTTGACCAACTTTGCAGTTTCGGCAGCGTCCACAGGCAATATTAAATGGAACCGATACCAGATCACCTTCTTTAATGAATTCAACATCGCGCCCGGCTTCAATGACCAGGCCCGTTATTTCGTGCCCGAGCACCAAACCGGCAGGAGCCGTTGTTCGTCCCCGCACCATGTGCTGATCGCTGCCGCAGATGTTGGTTGAAACGATTTGCAGAATAACTCCATGGTGGCATTTACGATCACCAAGGGCCAGCTTCGGATACTCAATGGATTGTACTTCAACCACACCGGGTTTTATGTAGGCAACGCCATGATTCTGACACATATTACTGAGGTTTTGAAGGTTACTGAGTTTAGCTGAGGGAATCAACACCTGCCTGCGCTACTTCATTGTCGTTTTCGACAGTGCTACCCGACACACCAATGGCTCCTATGATCTGACCATCCGCATTTTCGATAGGAATACCGCCCGGAAATGTAATCAACCCACCATTCGAATGCTCAATATTGAACAGTGATCCACCCGGTTGAGACAGTTTACCAACCTCGCCCGTTGGCATATCAAAATAGCGGGCTGTCCGGGCTTTTTTCTGCGCAATATCTACTGAACCCAGCCACGCGCCATCCATTCGGGCAAATGCCGTTAGGTTAGCACCGGCATCGACAACAGCAATGTTCATCAGGGTCCCTAATTCTACTGCCTTTACTTTGGCCGCCTTTACGGCAGTTTCTGCCTGTTCTAACGTGATGTTTGTTGCGCTCATGATTACCTGATTTTAATCGATCGGACTCTATCTTCTGAGTCGTTGAGCAAAACTAGACAATCGCCAAGGCTTCCACTTGCACGATAATACCAACAAATACTACTATTATCCAATTCTACTTGTAGATTGGTATAGATTGGTCCTAAAATGCGTTTATAGGGAATAGCGCAAAACACGATGAAAAACGGGTATCCCCTTCAGACTATTAACCTATCAGACACCAGAGAATTAGATTCACTGGTCGAACACCGTCGGGTATTCAATCTGAATCACTGCGAGCTTAATATATTTGAAACATATCGGCAATGTTCAGACGTTGTTCTGTCGTATAACGGCCTGGTTATTACCAGCATGTTACGTGGAAAAAAGGTGATGCACCTATCCCAGAATCCCGGCTTTGATTTTCTGCCCGGAGAAACAGTGATTCTGCCGGAAGGGGTTTCGATGAAGGTAGATTTTCCGGAAGCTGACCAGAAACACCCCGTTCAATGCGCAACGATTGCCCTGGATTGGGATGTGGTGACCAGCATGCTGAACTTTTTGAATGACTATTATCCCCGGAAAGATGAGGGTGCAGAATGGAAGCTGAATTTCAGCCAATACCATTTTTACAATAATCGGGAGTTGGCCAATGTCATGAACAAGTTGATTAGCATCAGCATGGAAGATGATATAGCCAAGGATGCACTAGCCGATTTAACGCTCAAATCGCTGTTGATCCGGGTAATTCAGACGCAGAATATGGCTCTGCTAGAAGATGGTCTGTCGACCAACAACCGGTTTGGGCTGGTTATCGAATACATTCGGGAAAACCTGGCAGAAAAGATTGGAATCGAGGTATTGTGCCAGAAAGCCTGTATGAGTAAATCCAGTTTCTTCCGATCGTTTAAAGAAACCTTTGGCCTCTCACCGCTGGAATTTATTATCAGAGAACGAATCAGTCTGGCCAAACGGCTGCTGGTCAATCCAGCCACAACCGTCACCGAAGTTTGTTATCAGGCAGGGTTTAACAACCTGCATTATTTTTCCCGCCTGTTCAAAATGCTGGAAGGCGTAACACCATCATCATATCGGCAGACGGTTTGTCCGTAAGACGTTAGTATTAAGCCAGGTACGCATTACTTTACATCAGCGCAGTGATCTGCGGTTCTTCGCCGGGCATATCAACCGGCCTCTACTGCTGCACCTCCAGCCGATAGCCAACGCCATGTACGGCTACGATTCGGACTGTAGAGTCGGGTTGTAGCAGTTTCCGGAGTCGCGATACAAAAACGTCCAGGCTACGCCCAACGATTATGCCTTCGTCTTCCCAAACCGATTTGAGGATAAAGTCCCGCTCCAATACCTGATTAGGGTACCGTACGAAAAGATGAAAGAGTTTGGCTTCCCGATAGGTGAGTACATGACTAATACCATCTACTTTAACGGACTGATTGGACATGTTTAAAGCCACCCTCCCTACCCGAATCAAATTTTCGGGTTCGGCCATACCTGTCTCAGACATTGTCTGTTCCTTTGTTGTCTTGTCGGCCCGATGCCAGACAACATAAACGCCACCCAAAAGCAGGACGCCCAAAGCCCATGACCACCAATTAGCGGCCTGCTGATCATGGGCTTTTTCGGCTGCTTTGAAAATCACCTGCAAATTATAGCAACCCCGGCCTTGCTGACGGCCTCCACAGGGTACTTCATTCTTCTCACTGACATCTCGAAAATTATAACCAAGCTGCAATTCCCCATTTGTACAGTCGAGTACAGCAACATCATAATTCGTTTTGATCTCATGCACATCCAGCGACTGCTGTAACAACGCTGGCAACCGGCCATAATCGAAGGGACGCTCCAGGCGAACAATGAATGTAGTAGCGTTAATTTGTTGTACCGGCGGAATTCGGGAAGTAGAATCCCCTTTTTCTTTCAGCAAAAGATGGGTTGTACGACGAAGAGCCAGATTAACTTTCTGAGCAAAGTGGTCAGTTTCGGTATAGCGGACAACAGGCGTTAACCACACAAACTGCGTGAATAGCAAACCAGCCACCAACAAACCGATAATAACCGCTACTTTTCTCATGTCTGACGGAGATCTTACGGTAAAAATAATACAATCAATCCGTTTGAAAACAGAAAGCATTAACAACCATCTTTACCACTTCTCATTCGTAAGAAAGGAAACAGATTATACGTAGCCTTAGACAGATAATCGCTCAACAGAATGCTTCGCCCGGCTGGCCAATCCTCTTTCCGCACAGGTTCAATGACCAGATCATCACCAGGTTTTGCCACGGCAAGGACCAAGGCTACATCCATGTTAAAAACCGACCGATTCGTGTTCGAAGCGCCACAGTTGATTGGTTGCCCTTTCCGTTTCAGGTAAATTCGAAACGGGATTTTCGTTGCCACAGTCGTTTCAGGATTTCCCACTACCAGTGAAAGAATACCTTTGCTGGACATTGAAAACCAGTCGTAATTCAGGGGACTATTATCCAGCAACAAGGGATTCGCGTAAAAAATGGTAGTACCTGTTTCCTTCCTGACTGCTGCTCTGCTGGCGCTGGCCAGAGCCAAGTTATACGTGCTACGCTGACCAAACGTGTCGATCATCGTTACAAGCAGCACGAGTAGTGTCATTGACGAACACGCTATTTGTTTAGCTTTCATAAGACCTGGTGTTTATTGTACTAAAATTTCGTTGTGCGGTACAGCATATTGATCGTCCAGTGTTAATAAAATAACCCGGTCGCCTTTCTTACATTTCGCCAGAACTTTCTTTACATCGATCTCTTTAACTTCCTCCTGGGTAAGCAGCAACAGTGTTTGCGTAGCTTTATCTTTAATGGCCACTCTAAAAGGGACTTTCTCCAGTCCTTTACTTCCTGTGGGTGAAAGGCTAACGGTTTGTAGCGTTAATTGGCCAGTGGCCGATGACGAGAGAAGGCACTTCCCTTTATCGGTATAACTGTCGACAACCATTTTGTTATTCAAAAAGGCAGCCGAACAAGTACTGAAGGAATGCTGGCCTAAACAGGCGTTAGACACGACCAGACCCAATATGGCAAGCATGAGTCCATTTATTTTTTTCATGGTTCCTGTTGTTTATGTGAACACTGAACCAAAAGTATGGCCTCTGCTTGCCGTAGTTGGAAAACCCCTGTAAAACATTGTAAACGAATTGTAAAACTCAGTTATCAATGCTTTTTCAGGGGAAAATTACACTGTATCGGCAGATCGATCCCTGCATTATTCCGACCGTAACGACTTCACGGGGTTCATCAGTGCTGCCTTGATACTTTGATAGCTTACTGTCAGCAAGGCAATGCTTACCGCCAGCAAACCAGCCAGCACAAAGACCCACCACTCAATATCGATTTTGTAGGCGAAATCCTGTAACCATTTATTCATAGCCCACCAGGCAAGTGGTGAAGCAATGACGATCGAAATCAGCACTAATTTCAGAAAATCTTTGGAGAGTAGTGTAACAATACTGGCTACCGATGCCCCGAGCACTTTGCGGACACCAATTTCTTTGGTCCGTTGCTCGGCGGTGAACGTAGCCAACCCGAATAGGCCAAGGCAGGAAACCACTACCGTTAGTAAAGCAAACCCATTGAACAATGTCATCATCAGCTTGTCTTTCCGGTATTGAGCATCAAATGAAGCGTCTAAAAATGTGTAGTTAAAGGGGTAATTTGGGTAATGTTTCTGCCAGGTAGCCTGTATTAGTGGCAGGTGTTCCGGCTTCATTTTCAGCATTAAAGTAGAGGGCGGAAATGTATTAAAAATCAGCACCAATGGATCAATAGCCGTGTGAAGTGAACGATAGTTAAAATTTCTGACCACACCGATTACGTTGCCTTTATGCATGAAACCCTCCATCGGTTGTCCAACGGCCTGCTTCCAGCCCGCCATTTTAACAAAAGCTTCATTGACCAGGAATGCACCATTCTTATCGGTTGCCAAAGCAGTCGATTAATTCCGCCCACTGCCCAATTTAATATCCAGCAAAGGCAAAAACCGATCGTCAATGAATAGATAATTACCCATTACTTCCCGTTTTTTTCCTGTAGACTGAAACAACGTAGTCGCTTGTGGCAGCAGCGCATCCGGCTGAAGCCCAGACCCAAGCGATACGGCTTTAATTTCACTCCGTTGCCGTAATGTAGTTGCGAATGCATAAGCTGAGGCTCTCGCCAGCGAATCGTCGGGGAGATGAACTGTCATAACCTGCTCTTTCGTGAACCCTAAGCCAACATGCTGCATATAATTCATCTGGTTGTGAGCGACCAGCACCCCGGCAATCATGCCCATTGCCAGCGTAAACTGGAATACAGTGATGGTTTTTCGAAGCAAGCCCCCCCGCGCAAAACTGCCTGATCGTGTACTAAGCACAGCAGCCGTCTTATACTCCGACAATACGAAAGCAGGATACAGCCCGCCCAGTAACGTCGTACTTAGTAAAGCGATACCTGCCATCAGCAACCCATCACGCCATGATAAGCCAAGCTGAATGTTCAGCAAATCATTAAAGAAAGGAATGGTTACTACTAAAAGAACTATTGCCAAAATGACTGAAATGAAACTCAACAGGAATGATTCAAACAAAAACTGACCAACTAACTGTCGTCGCAATGCGCCGTTTGCTTTCCGGATACCCACTTCCCTGGCCCGTCCGGTGGCTCGTGCGGTTAACAGATTGATGTAATTCAGTATAGCAATGATCAGTACAAAAACGGCCAGAAACAGGAATATATACCCGTATTGCTTATTCCCTTTAGGCATATCGGCCATTTTCCCCTGGCTAAAGTGCACATCCTTCAGGAACTCTGTCCGAAAAACAACCGAATAGCCAGAAGCGCCAAGTTTCTTAAATTCCGGTTGAATGAAATTCCGGCTGATCAGATCTAACTTCTTCCCGAACGCTTTCAGATCAGGACGCTCCCGGAACAAAACGAAAGTATAGACCGGAAAATCTTCACCTAACCAGGACGTCGACGTTGAAAAGTTCTTTGACAATAACGCATTGATTTTCATATCCGCATTCGAAGGCAAATCGGCCATAACGCCAGTAATGCGATACATCTTTTTGTTGCACCAGAATAATTCACCAACAACCCTAGTACGTCCTGCGTATTTGCGGGCAAAGCTTTCTGTAACAACAGCCGTATTCGGCTCTACCAATGCCCGAGCCGAGCCTCCCTCTACAAAGGGATAGCTGAACATAGAAAAGGCATTCTGATCGGCGTAATACACATCGGGTTCATTCAGCAATTTAGTCCCGTACCGTATTGTCGCTGAAAGTGGCTCAAACCGAACGGCTATTTCAACTTCAGGGTAGTCGCGTGTCAATATACCAGCCAGTAAAATGGGGCTGGATGCTACCGACATAGGCGCATCGGGAGTGGTAAGATTTGTAGTAACACGAACAATACGCTCAGCATTTTCGTGAAATCCATCGTAGGTAAACTCATGGTTTACATACAGGAACATGAGCAGACAAGCCGTCAGACCAACGGCCAGGCCACCCACATTCAGACTGGTGTAGAGTTTATTATGCCAGAGATTTCGGCACGCGATTTTGATGAATGAGCGAAACATGATGCTGTTTTTGAAAGAGATTTTACCGAAATACGGAACCCTACCCTGGTGAAACAGTTGCGGGATTAATCGAAACGTAACGACTTCACGGGGTTCATCAGTGCTGCTTTCACACTCTGAAAACTAACGGTCAATAACGCAATGGCAATGGCCAGCAATCCGGCCAACACAAAGACCCACCAGGCAATGTCGATCTTGTAGGCGAAATCCTGTAACCACTGGTTCATAGCCCACCATGCCACAGGCGAAGCCAGTACAATGGCAGTCAATACGAGCTTTAAGAAATCTTTGGAGAGCAGGGCTACGATACTGGCTACCGATGCACCCAGTACTTTGCGGATACCGATTTCTTTTGTGCGCTGCCCAACCGTGAACGCAACCAGACCGTATAGCCCAAGCCCACAAATAACCATCGCCATCAACGCGAACGTATTGACAAGTTGCGATATGGTGGTTTCAGTTTCATAAAACTGAGCGAGTTGATCATTCAGGAATTCATAGTCAAAGACATCGGTTGGATACAGGCTTTGCCAGACTTGCCGAATATGAGCCAGGGTCTGAACCGATGATTGACCTGAAATTCGAATACCAGCCTGCCGGTACATGGCAGGAAAGGAGGCTATAAAACACGGCGCAATGGCTTCATGCAACGACTTTTGATGAAAATCTTTAACGACTCCCACAATCGGCAGCGGCACCTGCGACAGATAATACTGCATTGGTTTACCGATGATATCCTGTGGGTTGCGAAAGCCAAGTTTATGGGCCAGGGTTTCATTAATAACATATTCCCGAATTGAGTCTCCTTCGCTAATATTCCGCCCGGCCACTAGTTGTAGATTGTATGCTTTCAGATAATCAGCATCAGCGAGCCGTTCCCGAACCGGAAAAGTAACCCATTCGGTCTTACTGCCAAATTTGAATGACCCACCGTTCATAACACCAGCCGATGGCGGGCGGTATTGCAAGGTTACCGCCTTGATATCGGGATACTGATTCAGTTTGTTTTTGAAGGCCTGCCACGTTTCTTTTCCGGAGTTTGGCAGATTGACGATCAATACGTTGTCTTTTTGAAAGCCCAGGTCGGTTTGCCGAATGAAATTCATTTGTTTCATCACCACCAGTGACCCTACCAGCAAGATCTGACAAATGACAAACTGTAGAACGACCAATCCTTTCCGCAATGAATAACCACCCAGCGACGAAGCCATAAGTTTGCCCCGAAGGCTTGCCCAGGGACTGAAACCCGACAGCACAAAAGCCGGGTAACCACCTGCCAGAAGCACCACAATGGCCATCAACAGGCCGATGAACAACAGCATCGGTCCATTGGGCTTAAGAGACAGCGAAATATGCACCCGGTTACTGAATAATGGCAGACTTACTACTACCACCAGCATGGCCAGAATCGTAGCGATAACGACAATCAGGCTGGTTTCGAGCAGAAATTGTCGGGCCAGTTGAATCCTCGAACTACCCAGTGTTTTGCGGATACCGACTTCCTTGCTTCGCCGAAACGCCTGAGCGGTGGCCAGATTAACAAAATTAATGCAGGCAATAACGATCAAAAATAGACCAATCAGCCCCAGTGAGCCCAGCAATGAAAGTCGAATAACACCACCCACGCGTTGCACATCAAAATGTATATCGGCCAGAGGTTGAATGTGAAAATGGAAAGCCTTGGCAACGTCGCCAAAGTGTTTTTTTGACAGAGCCGGGAAGGTCGTTTCAATTTGTCTGGCAGTGGCTGGCTTATTGTCTTTCAGCGTACAATATAGCCGGTTCGTGCTGCTCAACTGCCCCCACTCATGAACATCAAACTCAGGGTCGAGCTGCCGAATGGTCGGCATGGAAATAAACAGGCCAATATTCGTGTCTGTCGGACGAACGGGGTCAGCGACAAGGCCCGTAACGGTCGCATTCACCTTGTGATCCAGTTCCATAACCTGACCCATAGGGTCGCTGTCACCAAAGTAGCGTTTGGCCCATGATTCCGTTAAAACCACGCTGTTCGGTTCGCGAAGGGCCGTTTTGGGATTACCACCTAACCACTGATAATCGAAAATCTGAAATAGTTCGGCTTCAACAATAGCAGTGCCTTCCTGTTCGAGAAAGCGGTTAGGGGACGTCTGACCGGGGCGGTTTATGCTGACCGTCAATGACCGATTCATCCGCAAAAAAGCAGCCTGATCGACCTGGGGATAGTCGGTTCGCAACGTTTTCGACATAGGCAGCGGGGCCTCGGGGTAGTGCTCAATCGAACCATCATCGAGGTGCAGATCCAAAACAATCCTGTATATACGGTCGAATTTTGCGTGATGCCGGTCGGTGTTCAGGTGATGGTAAATGAACAAAAAGATGAGCAGTCCGCCCGCCATGCCAATAGTTAGCCCAACAACATTGAGCAACGTGTAAGCACGCTGGGCGTTAAGGTTTCTGAAGGCGATTTTGAGGTAATTGCGGAACATAACTTTTTGGTTAAATTTGTTTATATAATTTAGCTTTTATGTATAAGCCAACTTTCCCCGAATATGCTCAGGTCAATGATGATATGAGTGTTTATGGCCCCAAAGCGCATCAACGGGTCATTTCTAAACTCAATTCAGGCCTTGGTCCACTTTTCTATCGCGAACACTGTATCCAGCTTGAACCCCTACCTGAAACGATGCTCGATGAGGGGCAAGCGAGTCCCGTTCCTGATTTGATATTATACGACAACACGGCTCGAACAACCCCTATAATCATTGAAGTTTGCCATACCGATGGGTTACGTAAAGACCTTAAAAAAGTAATCGCCCTACTTGAAGCCGATGATTATGGTATACAGGAAGGGTTTGTATACGACTACATAGCAGCCCAATGGTATCGTTATTCTAAAGGCGACGGTGGGTTGACTCAGTCGACATCATTTTCGGAAGTCCTGCAATTAGATCTGAATCAATTTCTGTAACGTATTGCCGATGCGCAGTTGCTACTCGCTTCGCAAACTCTTCACCGGATTCACCAGCGCAGCCCGAATCGCCTGCATACTAACAACTAACCCCGTCAACACAGCCAGCACACCCGTGACCATTAAAAATGGTGTCCACGACAGGTTGGTTCGGTAGGCAAAGTGTGCCAGCCAATTGTTCAGGAAATAATGCGCGAGGGGAAAGGCAATCAGACTGGCAACCAGCAGAATCAGCACAAATTCCTGCATGAACAAATTGACAATACCGATGGTCGATGCGCCGAGTACTTTCCGAATACCAATCTCTTTGGTACGGCGGGTCACGTTCAGCGACACCAGTCCCAGCACACCCAATAACACAATGACCAATGCCAGCGTAGTGGCCAATCTCGACGCTTTTTGCAGTTGCACTTCAGTCCTGTAAAGCTTCTGGAGCGTATCGTCCATGAACGAATACTCGAACGGAGCATCGGGAAACAGTCGCGCCCATTCCTGGCCGATAGCGGCTACCGTTTCGGGCAAATGACCGGGCGCAAGTTTGAACGAAAAATACCGATAAATGGGATTCGCCCGTACGTGGAAGAAAATGATCGGATTGATGGTTTCGTGCAGTGAACCAAAGTGAAAATCACTCAGAATACCCGCTACCCGACAGGTGTAACTACCGCCCTGTAACCGCACAAGCTGCCCCATTGCGCTTGCCGGATTGGCCCAGCCAAGTGCTCGGGCTGCTGACTCATTCAGGATAACGCGGGTAGAGTCGTAGCCTTCGCCATTGGCATGAAAAAACTGCCCTTCCCGCATTTGTAGACCGTAGGTTTTCCCAAAGTGTTCATCGGTTGTCATAATGGTAACCACCGTTGCATTACTACTGTCGCGGCCCTGCCGGAACAACCTGCCGCTACCACTGCTTTTCCCATCCGGAATTTCGAACGAAAAGCTCACATCGCTCACACCTGGTATGCGGGCCAGTTGATTTCTGACCCCTTCCATACGCTGCACACCAACGGGCGACCAATCGCGCGGCACTGACGCCACCGTCATCACGGTCTCTTTCTGATAGCCTAAATCTTTAGTGAAAAAATACGCTACCTGCCGACCAATAACCAGGGCTCCAACGAAAACACAGATGGCAACCGTAAACTGAAATACAATCAATGCCCGGCGAAACCCGATGCCCTTCTGAACAGATGCTACGAGCTTCCCTTTCAGTGATTCGACAGACGGCAGGCCCGACAACACAAAGGCAGGATAGCTACCCGCCAGCAGACCAATCAATAAAACCAGCCCCAATAAGGCTGCGAACGAAACTACCGGCCAATCGACCAGCGATAGTATTGGCCTTCCTAACAGGTTGGCAAACATAGTGCGGAAGAGTTCATGGCAGCCCAATGCCAGGAATGTTGCACCGGTTGTCAACAATAAAGCTTCAGCCAGAAATTGGCCAATGATCTGTTTTTTCAATCCGCCCAGTACCTTCCGAACGCCAATTTCGCGCAGGCGCGTTGCCGACATACCTATCGTAATATTGACGAAGTTGACTACGGCCATCAACAGAATAAACACAGCAATGATCGTAAGAGCCAGTACCATCTTTTCGACTAAGCCGTTCTGAGCTTTCAGGTAGTATGTTTCCAGCGGGCTGAGGTAGGCCTGCAAATTTTCCCTGAAACCCGGTGGTGCATAGGTAGCCAGACACTGCGCCAATGGTTGCGTTAACCTGTCGGCGGTAACGCCCGGCTGTAGTTCCAGATAAGTCGGGATATACTGATTCTGCCAGGAGCGCATACTTGCTTCCAGCGTGAAATAGCCCACATTACGCATCGGAATGAATAGCTGGTCGGGTAGTTCAACCAGATTCGTAACGCTATTCTTCGGCAGATTTTTCAGTACCCCCGTAACCGTAAAGATCTGCTTCCCGCTTGCGGGCGTTTGTACGGTTAGCTGTCGTTGAAGCACATCGGTTTTACCAAAATACTTCAGAGCAAGAGCCGCCGTAATGACAATTGAATTGGGTTCAAGAAGGGCCGTTTTGGGATTGCCTTGTACCATCGGAAAACCAAACATCGACAACAGCGTTGAATCGCCGATTTCAATGGCTTCCCGAAAGTGTTTCTGACCATTCGAGACGATGGCCGTTACACCGTAGTAGCGATAATAATTGGCAATCAGATTGGGGTATAACTGCTTGAGCGTCGGGCCAAGTGGTGCCAGCGTCGTGATGTCGAGGCCCATGTTTTCCTCCTTCCAGCGGCTTTGCACTACATACTGCTGACCAGAATTCCGGAGGGTTTTATTGACGGCTAGTTCACCTTGAATATAGTTACCAATGAGCAGCAAAAATGTAATCCCAACTGTCAGACCAATTAGCGTTACGAGCGCGTAAAGCCGCCGTCGGAGGAGGTTCCGGAACGCAATTTTGAGATAGTTTTCAATCATATTGCCGTACATTATTTTGTAGCGGCAAGGTACATACAAAGCTCTTGGTCAGCCTGTTAAAAAAAGTTAAGGTTTGTGAGCTGCCCGGTCTGCCCGACCGGGCAGCTCAGCACTATTCACTACGCAGACTTTTCACCGGGTTCATCAACGCGGCCTTAATACTTTGAAAACTAACGGTTAATAAGGCAATGCTTATTGCCAATAATCCTGCCAGGGCAAATATCCACCATTCGATATCAATCTTATAGGCAAAGTCTTTTAGCCATTGGCTCATAGCATACCAGGCCAGCGGAGAAGCAATAACAATGGCTACCAGCACCAGCTTCAGGAAGTCTTTTGAGAGTAAGCCGATGATGCTGCCCACCGAAGCGCCTAACACCTTACGAACTCCGATTTCTTTGGTTCGCTGTTCGGCCATGAATGCGGCCAGGCCAAACAGACCTAGGCAGGCAATCAGTATGGCCAATGCAGCAAACGTTAGGGCAATCGTACCAATGCGTTGCTCTGCCCGGTACATATTATCGAAACTTGCGTCCATAAACTGGTAGCTGAACGGCTGATCAGGGGCAATTTGCTTCCACTTTGCTTCTATTTGTTTCATCAGCACCGGTACATTGGCGCTACTCAGCCGAAACGAAGCGGCTCCTGAATTGGAATCGAGCACCAGCGACAAGGATCCGATGTTACGCCGGAGCGATTCGAAGTGGAAATTTTTGACAATGCCAATGATCGTAAACGTTTTTCGGGTTTTGCCCTGGCTATCATCAAACCGCCATACCCGCTTGCCGATGGGGTCTTTAAACCCTAAAACGTTCACAGCCGCTTCATTTAGAATGATACCCGATGAATCGGAACCGAAGTCCCGTGAAAAATCGCGGCCTTTAACCAGTTGCATCCCCAGCGTTTTCACATAATCGTAGTCAACACCCCAGTTCTGCATACTAACCCCTTTGTTCATATCCGCCTGACCCTCGGCGAAATAAGCATTATCATTGCGGCTCGACGGGGTTGGCAGATATCCGGAAATGCTTCCACTCACGACACCCGGCAAACGAAGTACTTCCTGCTTAAACGTTTCCGCTTGCCTTCCTATTGAATAGACGCCATGAACAGTCATGACCTGATCGCGGTTGAACCCTACGTTTTTGGTCTGTATGTAGGTGATCTGACGATACACGATAATCGTCCCCACAATAAGTACCACCGACATCATAAACTGAAATACCACCAGGCCACTCCGCAATCCAACACTCTTGAAGCTGACATTAATTTTGCCTTTCAGGACAGTAATTGGTTGAAAGGATGATAGGAATAAGGCTGGATAGCTACCTGCCAGCAATCCGACCACAATTGGCAGGGAAATCAGTAAGGGCAGATAATACGGTGATACCAACTGGTTCAGGCTCATTTCTTTGGCCGCAATGGTATTGAAGCCCGGCAATGCTACAGCCACCAGGATCAATGCCAGCATCATGGCCAGTACCGTCGTCAGAATTGATTCGGTCATAAACTGCCCAACAAGCTGTTGCCGTTCTGACCCCATCACTTTCCGAACACCTACCTCTTTTGCCCGATTCGCCGAGCGAGCCGTTGCCAGGTTCATGAAGTTGATACAGGCAATAATCAGAATGAACAAGGCTACAGCCGAGAAGATATACACATATTGGATGTCGCCGTTGGGTGCCAGTTCGATTTGTTGTTTGGAATGCAGGTGAATATCAGTGAGTGGAATGAGCCAGAATCCCATTTGATTACCCGCTTTCCGGAACTGTTCCATGGTAGTACCAATAATCTGCAAGGCCTGCGGACCAGCGTATTTTTCAATAATCGTATCGAAATTTTTGGCAAATGCGACCGGATCAGTTCCTGGTTTCAGCAAAATATAGGTATGGTGATTATTACTGAGCCATTGCCCCCACGGATAATTATCACTGAGCATACTCAGGAAGAAGTTGCTATGGAAGTGCGAATTTTTGGGCATATCCTGCATCACGCCCGATACGGTAAAGGTTCTGTTACCATCGAACAACATTGGCTGACCCATCGGATTGCGGTTGCCAAAGTGACGCTTAGCCGCCGACTCGCTAATAACTACCTTATTAGGCTCAGCCAAAGCCCGTTTCGGATCACCTGATAGCAAGGGCAATGTGAAGACGTCAAACAGCGTTGAATCGGCAAAGGTGATATTGTCTTCGCGCAGATTTGTCGGTTCGCCGACCCGCTTTACCGACCATGTTCCGCGATCATGCAGCCGCACAAACTGCTCGACCTGCGGGTAATCTTTTTTGAGGGTTGGACCAACCGGATCAGGCGAAACCGCAAAGTGCATGTCATTACCGCCGAATTTAATATCGGACTGAACGCGGTAGATACGGTCAGCTTTCGCATTGTAGCGATCATAGCTCAGCTCGTCCAGGACATAGAGCATGATGAGCATACAGCAGGCCAGACCAACCGCCAGCCCGAAGATGTTGATGAATGTAAAGCCCCGCTGTTTCTGAAGTGTCCGCCAGGCGATTTTGAGATAGTTAGTAAGCATACTGCTTTGTTTTGGTTATCTTTGAAAAAACTCATTGCGGTATGGAAACAACATCATTTGATCTGATTGAAGAATTCCACTCCGAAGACATTATGTCGGTCAATCATTCTAAATTAATTCATCGGTTAAGCGTAACACTTGACCGTTACACCGAGCAGTATGATGTCTTGCCTGAACTGGAGCTAAAATTAAATGGCAAACCTGTCAAACCAGACGTATCCATATACCCTCGCCTGCCCGAAGATTGGGATAATGACATCATTTTTTATACACAGCCCCCTATCATAGCTATTGAAATTCAGTCGCCTAAACAGGCTACGACAGAAATTACGACCAAGATGAACGACATCTACTTTCCAGCGGGTGTTCAATCAGTCTGGATTATTATCCCCCCCCTTCGGTTAGTGTTTATTCAAACACCAGATGGTCAGAAAACGCCCTATACACAAGGAATTATTCAGGACCCGGTCACCAATATCGCCATTTCGTTTGACTCAATATTTAGATAAATTGTTGACCTCATCTACACTTTAGTTCACAAAGTTTTCCCTTCTGAAATCGATTTTATCATAGCCTCCACATTAGCCTTATTCAATGAATCAGGAGCCTGTGGTAAGGCCGCCCGCAAATAGGGCAGGGCATCTTTCGGTTTACCAACGGCGATCAGTGCCCGGCTCATGCCCATATTGGTTGTAAACTGATTCGGATTTTTGTCGTAGTTGGTTTTAAAAACTGCGTAAGCCTCCTGATCGCGCTTCTGGGAAAGCAGGGTGCGCCCATACTGATGAAGTTCGTTCATCGTGCCCATCGGCAACGCTTCTTTCATCAAAATAGAAGCTTCATCGGATTTATTAAGCGCAGTAAGTAAAGCTGCTTTCGCGCTAAGTGTCTGAAAATTCTTTTGCCCAATATACCGCGCGCTTATAGCCTGATCAGCCCAAACCAGTCCCTGTTTCAGATCATGGCTCGTCGTCAGGCAGTATGTAGCAGCCTGCACCAGCGATTCCCAGGTGAATCCCGGCTTCGAAAGCAATTCCCGCCGGAACGATGCCATTTGCTGACCAACCATATCCACGCTCACCGTGAACGGAATCATCCGTTTCTCCCAGCTCAGAGCAACCGCAGCCGAGCTATCCGTCTGATTGACGAACGAATACGTCAGCAATTCCACCGACCGGTCGAGTGCCTGGTTTTTCACCGTCACGCGCAGGACGTCCAATGCCGGATCGTAATAATAGCTTCCCCAGGATACGACTATTCTGGAAAATATAACGGTGGTTTCCTGTTCGCCAAGGTTCATAAACAGCCCGTACGTACCGGCAGCCAGCGCTTTACCCTCAACTCGTACATCATCCGAAAAGGTAATCGTTGTTGTTTCATTGGCTCCGGCCCGCCACGGAGCCGCCTGACCGGGCCCGTACCCAAGATCCTGAAAGCCATAGTGAGCAATGGATGTTCCCCAGATTTTCCCTTCCCTTCCTTTCACACCGGGCCGGTCGTAATGAATGGTTACAGTCGCCAAACCAATCTGTTCCGAGACTGATGCTTTTTTATTACCGCCAATTGGGGGTGTAGTCAATTGAGCCCAGCTTACGAGTGATCCATGCAGGAGAGCGATAAAAAGCAGTGTGTTACGCATGGGTTTTAACAGAAATAATCCAACGCCTAACTTCATCAAATGTCGCACCGAAAATACAAGACATTGACTGCTAACTTATTAAACTATAAGCTCAATCACTAAATGTCCGGATTCGGACAATGGGCGGACAGAAATAGGGACTAGATCGTCGCCTATTTTTTATTGGAGCCATCGCTATGAATAGCAATCATAAAGATTACAGCTATGCACACGCAGGTGTGGCCGTAAGCAGCAAACCAACCGGCCCTTTTCGCTAGCTGGGCAGTATAAAACCCAATGGACATTATTCGAGGGATATGACCGTTTTTCGGGACAATGATGGAAAAGCGTATCTGATTCACGCATCCGAAAACAATACGACTAGGCACGTTTGCCCGTTGTCGGACGATTATCTACAGCCAATCAACCGTTATGTCCGCACTCTTAAAGGAAAACAGCGCCAAGCACCGGCTATTTTGGCCTTTTTCAGAGGTCAAGTCGGGGAAACTTGACATTTCGTGGCAGCCCGAATCGTTGACAAAATTCTAAACGTTGTCAACGACTCTCTACTGGCCGAACCCACCAAACGCCTGCTCAACAAAGGCTTTGCTCTAACTTCTTGTTATGCCTGTGAACCCGTTCCTGCATTATTCGGAACGTAACGATTTGACTGGGTTCATCAGGGCCGCTTTTACGCTCTGGAAACTCACTGTTAGCAGCGCAATCAGCAAAACCAATACGAATGGCATCACAAATAGCCACCACTGAATGTCTGTGCGGAAAGCATAGCTCTGGAGCCACTGACTAACCGCATACCAGGCTAATGGCGTTGCAACAACAAAGGCAATCAGAATCAGCACCGCAAATTCCTGATAAAGCATTTGCACAATCTCACCCACCGACGCGCCCAGCACTTTTCGAATACCAATCTCTTTCGTCCGTTGTGCCGTTGTAAATGAAGCCAGACCAAACAGGCCCAGGCAGGCGACCAGAATAGCTAAGCCAGTAAACAACCCAAATACCTGCCCAAATCGCTGGTCAGCACGGTATTGTTCGTTAAAGCGTTCGTCCAGAAACGAATATTCAAACGGATTGCCGGGGAAAAAGTGATTCCATTCCGTGCGTATAACATCAACCGTGTTATCGAGTTGTCCGGATGCCAGCTTGATGGAGAAATAACCCCGCACATCTGGAATCAGGCGCAGAATAAGCGGTTCGTAGGCATCCCGCAATGACTGCTGATGGAAATTGTCGGTAACCCCAACCAACGTAAATGTTTCACCCCAGAATTCAATCTGTTTGCCAATGGCCTGATCGGGCTGATCGAATCCAAGCTGTTTGGCGGCCATCTTATTGAAAATGAGCGCCTTTGGATCACTCCCGAACTCTTTGGCGAAGTTGCGGCCAGCCAGTAGTTTCAGATCGAATGTTTTTAGAAAATCGTAGTCAATGCCAATGACCCGGTATTGTTTGCTTTTACTTTCATCCATGCCTTTTAATCGAATGCCGCCCGCGTTCCAGTCCGAAGCCTGGCCGGGCACCACGGTAGAGGCTGCAATGGAACGGACACCCGGCCGGCGAAGCAGTTCTTCCTTAAACGCCAGCATCTGCCGCATAAACGTCGAGTCAGTTTTAATAATCGGCGGATTGATTACCAGCGTTTGCTCGATGTTTAGACCGAGACTTTGCGCCCGCATGAACTGAATCTGGCTGAAAACGGCCAGTGTACCCACCAACAGGAACAACGAAGCTGCAAACTGAAATACAACCAGCGACTTACGCAAAACAATGCCCTGCCGCGAGGTGCTTACTTTACCTTTCAGAACCGATACCGGTTTAAATCCTGACAGGACAAACGCTGGGTATAAACCCGAAAGAAACGCACCTACCACAAAAAGCCCGACCAAAGGCAACCAGAACATGCGGCTCCCTAACAGCGAAAATGACAGTTGCTGGCCTGACAACTCACTAAATATGGGTAACGACCCGACAACGATCAGCAGAGCCAGCCCAACAGCCAGCCCATTCAGCAAAACAGACTCTGTCATAAATTGCCGAATGAGCTGTCCGCGCAACGAACCTACGGCTTTCCGTACGCCCACTTCTTTAGCTCGGTTGATCGCACGTGCAGTGGCCAGATTGATGTAATTGACCCAGGCAATCACGACAATAAAGAACGCAATTGCCAGCAACAGATACACCGTTTTGCCATCACCGTTAGGCTCTGCTTCTTCCATGAAATGCGAGTACAAATGAATATCCCGCAGCGGTTGAAGCGTATAGACAGCATCGGAGTCGTATTTTTTTAGCTCAGCGCCGATTGTCTTCTGAATATAGGGCACAAACTTAGCTTCGAGCGCTTTCGGGCTGGCGTCTGAACGGAGCAGCAGGTACGATAACGCGCCATCCCACATCCAGGCATTATCGGGATTATTGTCTTTCCCCATCTCCTTAATAAAGGTTAAATGTGGAATCAGCAAATCGGCATGCAGGTGTGTATTGGCAGGCATGTCCCGATAAACGCCCGTTACTTTGACGGCCTGCCGCTGGTTGATGCGGATCGTCTTGCCAATTGGGTTTTCAGACCCGAACAGTCGTCTGGCTACTGATTCGGAAAGAACAACGGTGTTGGGTTCGGCCAGCGCGGTAGCAGCAGTCCCGGCCAGCAACGGATACGAAAAAATCTTAAAGAACGACTCACTGGCAACGAACACCCGCTCGACCTTCAGGCTTTTTTCGCCATAATCAGCGATGAGCGCCCGGCGTTTCAGCACTTTAACATAATCGTCGACCTCACCGAAATTGGCTTTAAACGAATTACCGGCGGCCTGTGCCCCACCTACCCATTGCGTACTGAGTTTACCTTTATCGTACCGATCCTGCCGAACGCGATAGATATGGTCGCCTTTAGCATGAAAATTATCAAAGCTTAATTCAAACGTAACGTATTGCAGAATGAGCACACAGGCTGCGATGCCAATGGCCAGCCCCAGAATGTTGATTGCCGAAAAGGCTTTGTTACGGGTAAGATTCCGCCAGGCGATTTTGATGTAATTTCGTAGCACAGAGTAGTGGGTTTAGAAAATGCTGTGAGGTATCGAATGCACGGTTTTCGGCTCCATGCCATTTGCGCGGTAAAGACGCAGCAGAATTCAGAAAGCTGCTTGGGCCGACAAAAAAAGCGTGGTCGGTCCGTCGTCACGGCGAGGAATAAGCAGCCTCGTCCCACGCTTTTTGTACCATGATCTCCCCTATTCTGTTCGAAGTGATTTGGCCGGGTTTGTTAAAGCTGCTTTTAGAGACTCGTAACCTACCGTTAGTACCGTAATAACGATCACCAGCCCGAAGGTTAGAGCAAATACCCACCAGCCTAGTTGAATGTGATACACATAGCCCCGAAGCCAGCCATTCATCAGTAACCAGCCAATGGGAGCAGCCAGCACAAATCCAATTACCAGTAACCGGCCAAATTCACGGCCAAACAGCCAGAGCAGTTCATTTATACTGGCCCCCAGCACTTTTCGTACACCAATTTCCTTCGTTTTTGCCTCGGCCATAAACGCGACTAAACCATACAGACCGAGACATCCAATGAGAATGGCAATGAGCGAAAACACCTGCGCCAATCCTAACAGGATGCGTTCGGTGAGGTAAAACTGGTTCAACAGATCATCGACAAAATCGGCTTTGAAGACGTGCTCAGGAAACAGCTCATTCCAGTTATCTTCAACGGCTTTCACGGTAGCGGTGAGATTGGCAGGATTCAGTTTCAGGGCCGCCATGTGGTTTTCTCGATAATAATTCAGGATGGTTGCTGGCGGAATCGCTTCCCGCAATTCGCTCAGATGAAAATCATTGACGACGCCAACGACAGTTTTTGTGCTACCCCAAATCTTGATCTGCTTCCCCAGCACGTCGGCTGGAGAACGAAGTCCCAGTTGTTTTATCATCGTTTCGTTGACCAGCGCTTCGCTATTGGTTGTGTCGTTATTCAGAAAATTCCGGCCAGCCAGCAGCTTAATTCCAAACAGCGGAACGAAATCTTTATCGCCGACTTTAACGGCTGTTGGAAATTTCTCCGGTTCGGTATGCGTATCGAAGGTGAATGGAACCGGAATTCGGCGGTACGAAGCGGGTGGTTCGGCGGCCAGGGCTACCTGCTCAACGCCCGCAATCTGCCGCAACTGATTTCGCAGCACGTCCTGCTTCAGAGGATTATTGGTCGGAACGAGTATAGTCAGGATAGCTTCTTTACGAAAACCCATATCCGTCTGCTGCATATGCCTCACCTGCGCCATCATAACAATGACCCCAATGATGAACAGTTGGGTAATGAAAAACTGCATCACAACCAGCCCGCGCCGAACCGATACGCTACCAACCTGTTTGGCGGTCAGTTGCCCGTAACCCGCCCGCAGTGCCGCCACCGGGTTGAAACGTGCCATCACCAGTGCCGGATAAAAGCCAGCCAGCAGAACCACACCCACCAGCAGACTCCCAAACCAACGTAACGAATCCGGCTTAAACACATCAAGAATCGATAGATCAGTTTTCAACACGGCCAATGCGTTGTTCAGCATCGGCAGGCAGAAATAGGCCAGCACCAACGCCAGCACAACAGCCATCAGCGTCACAAGCGTTGTTTCGGTCATAAACTGCCCGATCAGCTGCCCGCGTGAACTACCCATCACTTTCCGAACACCCACTTCTTTCGACCGTTTCAGGGCATGAGCGGTGGCGATGTTGATGAAATTGATGCAAGCCGCCATCACCAGAAACAGGCCGACAATAATCAGGGCGTAGAGAATAGGCCGGGGTGCCTGCCCGCCGTACATTGGATTATGGTTCAGATCGTCGAGCGTTAGTGCATGAAAGTCCAGTTTCTTTGCCTCGACCGTGTTCAGGTATTTCTGCCGGATCGCTGGAAATACGCTGGTCAGACGATCAACGGGAGTTCCTTCGCGCAGGGTTACAAAACACAGCGTTGAAACACTTTCCCAATTCTGCATCGCCTGCTTTCCTCGATCGCCAATCAGCGCTGGAATAGTAGCATATGAGATGAATACATCGTAGCGTAGCTTGGTATTAGATGGAAGGTTTTTAACCAGTCCCGTAACCGTCAGATTCGTCTGGTTATCAAAGCGTACTGTTTTGCCAATTGGATTCTCCGTACCAAAATATTTCCCGGCATATCGTTCCGATAACACCACCGTATTCGGTGCCGACAGGGCTGTTGCAGGATTTCCGCTCACCCATTCCGTATCGAACACATCGAAAAATTGCGGTTCTGTAAAACACAGGTTACGTGACTCTTCAAACTTTTTGGTGTAACCGCCTTTACCATCAGGTATACTGATGATGCGACCGAACATGTTTTCGAGCCGGACAGCATGCTCCACAAAAGGCATATCCCGGCGCAAAACCTCCCCTAATGGGCGTGGTGTAGCATCCGTGGGAACAACATTATCCTGTCGGATGTCGGTAACGATCCAGAAGGTACGATCAGCCTTGGCATGATACTGATCGAAACTGAACATATAACTGACCAGCAGAAAAATGATGATACCACAGGCCAGACCTATGGATAATCCGACGATACTGATGGCACTGACTTTACGGTTGCGCCAGAGGTTGCGCAGGGAAATTTTCAGATAATTCCGAACCATATCACTTAACTAGTAAAGGATTGAGAATAGACGTTTCAATTCGTTTACTGTAAGAGATTATTTTATCGAATTATCCATATCAGCGGCAATAAACCAGCGATTATTTTCACCCTGACGCAGCGCCAGAATAAACTTCCCAACATCAGCGCCCGTCTCCTGGTAACGATAAGCGCCAATGATATACCCAACGGAACCCGATTGTGCAAACGATAGTGCACGCAGGTAAAGCGGACCGCCCGCGCCCCGATATGCCTGCTCCAGGCCAGCGTGGCCACGTACGGGCGGGCGCTGTGGCTGCATGACAAACCCATCGGGAACGAATAAGGCAACCAGCGCTTTTGTATCCTTTGCCTTCCAGGCTCGTTCATAATCACGCAGTACGCGGTCGATTTCGGGTGGCAATGTCACCGATGGCAACTGATCGGCGTTAACGCTGGCTGATCCTGATGATGATGACTGTGCCAACAGAGGATTCGTACCAGCGATGAAGAAAAGGATTAACAGAAGCGATTTCATGTCTATTCAGCTCTGAGGCTCTTGACCGGATTCATCAAGGCTGCTTTAATGCTCTGGAAACTGACCGTCAGCAATGCAATTCCGACAGCCAGTAAACCCGCCAACGCAAATACCCACCAGTCAATGTCGATCCGATAGGCAAAATCACGCAGCCACTGGCTCATGGCATACCAGGCGATTGGTGAAGCCAGCATAATAGCAATCAGCACCAGTTTCAGGAAATCTTTGGAGAGAAGTCCTACGATACTAAACACCGAGGCTCCAAGCACTTTCCGAACGCCAATTTCTTTGGTGCGCTGCGCCGTTGTGTAGGCCGATAAGCCAAACAGGCCAAGACAGGCCAGAAAAATGGATAGAAAAGCAAAGACACTGAAGATTCGGCCGGTACGCGTTTCAGCTACATAAAGCTTATTGAACTCTTCGTCCATAAATTCGTACGAAAACGGGCGATCAGGTATCAATGTTCTCCATTTACGTTCCAGAAACTGGAGGGTGTTGGGCAACTGGCTACCCGATAGTTTAACGAGCAGCACTTCACCGCCCATCTCCGGAAACAGGATTAGTGGGCCAATTTTCTGTTTCATGGAAGCAAAGTGAAAATCAGCGACAACGGCTTTGATTTCGCCCTTTCGATTGCCACCCATGTCAATTTTCTGGCCAATGGCCTGCTGCGGTGTCCAGCCTAGTTCTTTTACGGCCGATTCATTCGGGATAAAATGGTAGTAATTCAGGCTGTCGCCGTCGGGGTGCATGGCTTGCTCCACATCCATTTGCGTTAAATCCCGGCCTGCAACCAGTTGTAGTCCAACCGTTTTAATGAAGTCCTCATCGATCTGTAAGCCAGCAACCATCTTGTAGTTTGCATCAGGTCTGTTGGCCCGGCGCATTCCATAACCGCCATTGATAAACACTGGCGATTCAGAAGCCAAAGAAACCTGCTGCACGTCGGCACTTTGCCGGAACTCGCTCTTCAAGGATCGTATTTTTTCCTTAACCTGCTTATCGACAGGCAGCATCAGTACATGGTCTTTGCTGTAGCCTAGTTTTTTCTTCTGAATAAACGTCAACTGGTTCCGAACCAGCAACGTACTAATGATCAGAAAGGCCGTAATGGCAAACTGAAACACAATCAATGCCTTACGAAACTGGCCCGCTCCGGCGGTTTTCAGGTGACCTTTCAGCACACGTATTGGCTGAAACCGTGCCAGCACCAACGCCGGATAGCTGCCCGCAATCAGGCTCACTACGACGCCCACACCGAGTAACAACAGAAGATTGGCCGGTTGGAACCAGACGCCAACCGAAAATTGCCGGTCCGACAGTGTGTTGAACACGGGGAGCGTCAGGCTGGCTAGTAGCAAGGCCAGCACCAGGGCGATTGCTGTTACGATGACCGATTCGCCAATGAACTGACCAAACAATTGTCGCTGCATAGCGCCCATCACTTTGCGAACGCCAACTTCCTGGGCCCTTTCTACGGCGCGGGAGGTTGCCAGGTTAACGTAATTGACGCAGGCAATGAGTAAAATCAGTAAGGCAATCGACCCAAAAATATAGATGTATGTTAGATCGCCATTGGGTTCAAAACTTCCTTCCACATCCGAGTATAAATGCACCCGGCGGAGCGGTTCGAGATTGTAGGTCAGGTAATTACTGCCCGACATTTCCTCCTTGCTGAACTGCGTTTTCATAAAGCCCGGAATTTTTGCCTGTAAATAGGCAATGTCTTCGGGTTTACGAAGCAATAAATAGGTCGCGTAATTGGCAGAGTACCATTCTTCTGACTTAGCCGCAGGAAGCGTCATAAACGAAGTCAGCAAATCGTATTTGATCTGTGAATTGGCGGGGCAATCGTTTACCACACCCGTTACGGAATAATCCCGAAACGAGCCACCCGTATTAATGCGCAAAGTTTTGCCTACCGGATTCTCCGTACCGAAATATTTTCGGGCTGTTGTTTCCGACAAAACCACCAGATTTGGTCCGGCCAGCGCGGTCTGCGGATTTCCTTTGATCAAGTGAAATGAAAACAGGTAAAAAAACGCAGAATCGGCAAATACAATTCGTTTTTCACTGAATTGCTGGTCGCCATTACTCACAATACCGTCCCGATTAATGAGCCGGACACCTGATTCTATTTCCGGAAATTGACGACCAAATTCAGGAGCGACTTTCGTGCCCGTTTGCGGTATTTTAGCCGTATGACCTTCCATACTATACTCCATCGTTACCCGCGCAATTCGGTCTGCTTTCTGCTGGAAATCGTCATAGCTTAGTTCGTGGGTAATGTACATGAACAGAAGCAGGCAGGAAGCCAGTCCTACCGACAGTCCAACGACGTTGATACCAGAGAATATTTTGTTTCTCCACAAGTTCCGAACAGCAATTTTCAGGTAGTTTCGTAGCATATTAGCAGGGCTTTATCATCATTCAGATCGTAAACTCTTCACTGGATTTGTCAATGCGGCTTTGATACTCTGCAAACTGACGGTTACGAGGGCAACACTTCCGGCCAAACCACCCGCCAGGATGAATACCCACCAGTCGATATCAATTTTGTAGGTGTATTGCTTCAGAAATTGACTCATCGCATACCAGGCAATGGGTGTTGCAATCACAAAAGCAATCAGTACCAATTTTAGAAAATCCTGCGACAACAGCGAAACGATACTGGCCACTGTAGCGCCGAGTACCTTACGCACGCCAATCTCTTTGGTTCGTTGCGTTACCACAAATGACACCAAACCAAAAAGGCCTAAACTGCCGATAAAAATACCGACAATGGCAAATAATGTTAGAAAGTTAGACAGTTTCTGTTCGTCGGCATAGAACGTTTGTAATTCCTGATCCAGAAATTTTGCCTCGAAATAATAGTTCGGAAAAATCGCTTTCCAGTATTGTTCAATGTGAGCGAGTGCTTTCGTAGACTGGCTCGGATCTATACGTATACTGGCCTGCTGAAAATTCCAGTCGGCGTACAGAAAAACGTGCGGAACAATAGACGATTTCAGGCTTTGCGAATGATAGTCTTTGACCACACCCATGATGGTAAACAAGTTTCCATCCGATAACTTAATTCGTTCGCCAATTATCTTATCTGGCCGTTGATAGCCTAAATCACGGGCGGCTTTCTCATTAATAATCGCCACTGTATTTGTATCGGCCCGCGTCCATGAACGACCAGCCACCAACGGAATTTTGAAAAAGTTGAAGTAGTTGGTATCGACGTATTGAATGCGAAATGTGGATTGGCCTTCGGGTAAATTTCGGTGATGGATCGTATTCCACCACCAATTGTGATTACTCGACGGTGTTGTTAAGGCAAATGCGACATCTTTTACTTCCGGATGCTGAAGCAATTGCTGCCGAAACCGTTCGCGCACGACCGCATTGCCCCGATCGGGCATCGTAACGGTTACAATGGCAGCTTTATTAAAGCCCAGATCTTTCTGATAGAAGTAGCGAATCTGCCTGATGCCAATTAACGTACAGATAACCAGCACCTGGGCAATAACAAACTGTGTAACAACCAACGACTGCCGCAGCGTAATTCCGCCCTTGCGCGGCACAAACAATCGGCCGCGCAGTATCCGAACCGGCTGAAAACCCGACAGCACCAATGCCGGATAGCTACCTGCCAACAACGTCACAATTCCACCCAGAATGAGCAGAAATGAAACTGTACCATGATCCCAAACATGGGATTGGTTCACCTGCGTATTCAGCAACTGATCGGCATTGCGAATTAGCTGGGCTGCCAGGAAACTACCCAAACCAATAGCGGCAAAAACCAGAAAGGCCGTTTCGCCAAAGAATTGTGCAATTAGCTGAATTCGAGTGCTACCCAGCACTTTTCGTACGGCAATTTCACGACTACGCTGCACAGCCTGCACCGTCGCCAGATTAATAAAATTGATGCAGGCAATGAAGACCAGAAACAAGCCGATGCCTGCCAATGTATACAGCATCCATTCGGGAAGTACATAATTATACGGGTCGGCATCGCTCTGTGTATCGAGATGGACGTTCATTATTGGCAATAGGTCATATCCCGTATAGGCAGATTCATTCTTATGCTGGCTTGCCAATGTGGCCAACAGTGATTCAATAGCAGATGGAGACGCCCCAGCTTTCAAGAGCACATAGCCATGATGCATTGAATCGCCACCAGCCCAGTAATTTTCATGGTTATATTCCGGTTGAATTCGCTTTAACGTCTCGCGGGAAGCCAGCACTTCAAACTGAAATTCGGTATTAACCGGCATTTTTCGGATGATTCCCGACACGGTGAGATCAACATTGTTTCGAATGCGGATTGTTTTGCCCAGTGCGTCATTGCTGCCGAAAAAACGGCGGGCAGTGGGTTCATCCAGAACTACCTGAAACGGTTGATTTAACGACTGCATGGGCGAACCTTTCACCCATTCCACATCAATCATGTCGAGAAATTGAGGTGGTGCAAAAAAGACATGCTTAACAGTAAAAACCCGTTGGCCAACTTTCAATCCATCCGATTCGATCGCATACGTATTGACGGCTTTCTCGACACCCGGTATCTGTTCATTGATGGCTTTAATGAGGCCCTGCGGCACATGAGAGCCCTTTTCTCCAAATTTATCATTGGCAATAAGCCGATACAGCCGGTCAGCATGCCGATGATATCGATCGAAACTATACTCAAACCGCACAATCCAGAATAACACAATGGCAACGCCCAATCCAAGGGTCAGACCGGTTAAATTGATGAGCGCATAATTCCGGTTACGGATCAAACTGCGCCAGGTGGTTTTGAGGTAGTTTCGTAGCATAGTTTTAGGCTTTGTATCGATTGGTTCGTCCGTGCAACCTGTTTGCCGCACGGACGAACCAATCGATACATTATTCGGATCGCAAACTCTTCACCGGATTCATCAGGGCCGCCCGAATGGCCTGATAACTAACAGTCAATAAGGTAATTACAGTGGCCCCAATGCCCGACAGCACAAAAATCCACCAGGAGATGTTTGTACGGTATTCGTATTCCTGCAACCAATCGTCCAGGAAGAAATAAGCAATTGGCGTTGCAATCAGGAAGGAGATGATGACCAGTCGAACAAAATCTTTGGAGAGCAAGCCCCATAGATTCAAGACGGAAGCACCCAGCACTTTCCGAACGCCAATTTCTTTAATGCGCTGCTCGGCAATGAACGATGCCAGACCAAACAGCCCTAAACAACTGATAAAAATGGCCAGTACCGCAAAAATCCGGGCCAGCTTTCCAACGCGCTCCTCCGACCTGAATTTAGCATCGTACTGTTCATCAGCAAACTTGAAATCAAACGGACTGTCGGAGTCGTATTTTTTAAAAACCGCTTCTACTTTCTTAAGGGCATCTTCTACCGGTGCATTAGGCATTAGTTTGACATTGATCACATTCGCCCAATCATAATTTACCATAAAAATGGTTGGTTTGATCGGTGTATAAGGCGACTCCATGACCATGTCTTTCACCACACCGACAACCGTACAGGGTTTGTCATTGTAGCGAATGATTTTACCAACAATATTTTTCAAACCCGTCAGCTTAACAGCGGCTTCGTTCAGGACAAAAGCGGAGGTATCGGTTGAGAAATCCCTGGAAAAATCCCGACCTTCTTTGATTTTCCAGTTAATGGTTTTTCCGAAATGATGGGTGCAGGCAACCACCCCAAACAAGGGTATTGATTTCGGATCTTTCCCCTCCCATTCAAAACCAATCTGGTTCGACCAGACGCCCGTTGTGGGGCTGGATGATTCGCTCATTTCATAAACGGCTCCTGATTTCAGCAAATCATCGCGTAAGGGATCGTATTTCTTGTTGAGATTGGAGCTTAATGAGATTTGCAGCAATCCCTGACGGTCATAGCCAACGGGTCGATTTTTGGCATGCTGAATTTGTCGAAAAACGATAATGGTACCGATGATCAGCGTAATGGAAACGGTAAACTGAACCACGACCAACACCTTGCGCGGTACAGCTGCCCACCGGCCCACTCTAAATGTTCCCTTCAGCACCTCCAGCGGATTGAACGACGACAGATACAATGCCGGATAACTACCTGACAGCAAGCCCGTCATGAGCGAAAATCCAATAATCATCGCCCAGAACAGAGGAGCCTGATACGGAATACTAACCTGCTTACCCGATAAATCGTTGAATGCCGATAAAGAAATCAGAACGATCAGAATGGCTAAAACCAGCGCAAAACCAACTACCAGCAGAGACTCGCTCAGAAATTGGGTAATGAGTTGTTGGCGGAGCGAACCAACGGCTTTGCGGATGCCTACTTCTTTGGCTCTTTTTTCGGATCGGGCCGTGCTCAGGTTCATAAAATTGATGCAGGCCAGCAGCAATACAAAGACGCCGATAATGGCAAATAGCCAAACAAACTGAATGGCCCCGCCTACATTTTTTCCTTCTTTAAAATCAGAGTATAAATGCCAGTGACTCATCGGATGTAGAAAATACTCCGGATTTTCCTGGGGCGACGTGTGCTTTTTCTCTACGTCTCTGATCTTGGCCGAAACCTTATTCATGTCGGCCTGGTCAGCTACCTGAACGAAGGTTTGAAACGAGTGATTACTCCACTGTTGCTGCGACTCTTTTACCCAGGATTGTTCGGCCAGATAGGCGCTCCAGGGTATATAAAATTTTGTATCGTAAAAGTCGGAGTTAAACGGTATGTCTTCAAAAACACCCGTCACTTTCATGTTGTTTTTACTGTCAATTTTAATGATTTTGTTGAGTGGATCTTTATCCCCAAAAAGGACTTTAGCAACCGACTCCGACAGCAAAATAGAAGCGGGCTCTTTAAGAGCCGTAGCATACTCACCTTTGAGCATCTTGAGCGAGAGCATCTGTGGAAAAACCGGCTCTACATACATGCCCTCTTTATTGATTTTCTTGTCCCCATTTACCAGCAAATGCCCGAAATTCCAGGATGCCAGCGATGCGTATTTGAAATCGGGAGCATATTTGGTTTTTATCTCGGTGGCAGACGGAATAGAAACGGCCCGGCTACTTCCTGTGGTGCCATTGAACGTCTGATTGATGTACAATTGTGCTAGCCGATCATATCCTTTATGGAATTTATTGAAGGATAGTTCGTCGTAAATCCATAAGCCAATGAGCATAGCGACTGCCATACCTACGGCTAAACCAAAAATGTTGATAAACGAATAAACCTTGTTTTTGGACAGGTTCCGGAGGGCTATTTTAAAATAGTTTCGCAGCATAGTGTTAGGGGTTGATTGAGCGTTTCTCATGCATTAGCAAAAACCCCGTGCAGAGAGCTACTCACAGACATCGTAAAGATGCAATCGGGATCAGAAACGCTGCTTTACGGCATTAAAAACTTACGATCAGCAAGGAGTAGCCCGACAATCCCGGCCAATTTCCGTTCTACCTGTAAGCAACATCCTATAAATAAAAATAACAGTGACCAATACGATCAATGTTATTCTTTTACAGCCATAACCGCTTACAAAAGTTGACTATCTGATGGCGTCAACTTGGTTCGGACAAGGAGATGATTTTCTTGGTCAGGGCATAAAAAATTTAGCAGAGAAACGATTTCCCTGCTTATAATCACCTGCCCTACGCAGTTTTACCTATTGATTCATGGATTTGATACCCAGACTACGTTCAGTTTCCTGAATGATTGCCTTCTTTTCGCTCTCGCTTTTGCCGAGAACATTAGCAGTACGCTCGAATACGAGTTCATCACCGTCTTTCTTGAACGTATATTGCATCCAGAGCCGACCGTTTTCTTTGTCTTCCCGATGAATGACTGATGCCGGAGCTACATCACTTGACGATAACTCATGCTTCGATGTTGCAACAATTTTTTCGTCGCGGTTCGTGTCTTCGTTGGTGTTCACGATAACCATAGAAACAGTTGATTCATCATTCTGCTTCTTCTTGTACTTTACGTCGCGCTTACGCTCATTGAATACTCCCGCATAACGACCATCAAATTCCTGATCCAGCGAATCGAGTATATGGTTTTCCAATGCTTTAACCGCTCTCGCATCCAGTTCAGATACATCGAATGAGCGATTGAAATGCAGGGAGCGCCCTGATTGTTCAGCATCAACACGAATCCGAAGTTGCTGACCGTCGGTCGTCACTTCTTTGCTAAACGATGACCGTTGCGCCACTGCGCTAAAGCCGACTGCAAGGAGGAGGAGGGTAAGTAGCGTTTTCATAAATCGGCAGCGGTTGCGTCTTAATTAGAGGTGAGCATAGTTGTGCGTATATGTTTCCAGCTAGGATCATGCCAAGCTATTAACTTTCTAAATATCAATATATTACAGTGAATACAATACGAAAAATGTCCGAAAACGGACATTTTTCGTACGGCAGTGGACAATCAGAATCACACAGCGGCTTACCCGTCATTCGGCCTATTCCGCCCGCAAACTTTTGACCGGATTAACCAGGGCTGCTTTAATGCTCTGGAAGCTAACGGTTAGTATTGTTACAATAACAACCAGTAAGCCTGCCAGTGCAAACACCCACCAGTGAATGTCAATCCGATAGGCAAAGGCCATTAGCCATTTGTTCATGGCCCACCACGCAACCGGAGAAGCAATGACAAGTGCAATCAGGACCAAAATGACAAAATCTTTCGACACAAGTCGAACAATATTCGTGACTGACGCGCCTAATACTTTCCGAATGCCAATTTCTTTTGTTTTCTGCTGCGTTACGAGTGATACCAACCCAAATAAGCCCAGGCATGAAATCAGAATGGCCAGTCCGGCAAAATAACTAATGAGTTTACTCAACCGTTGTTCCCGTTCGTAGCGCTGTGCCAGATTCTGATCAACAAATTCATAAGCAAATACTTTCTCTGGAAAATACCGATCCCACTCCTGCCGTATCGCGTCTAGTGTTTCGGGAACCTGCTGAGGCTGAATTTTAATCGAGAATAATGTCAATAGCGGCTGATCGATGGTCAATAGCATACCTTCAATCGGGTTCTGAAGCGATTGATTATGAAAGTCTTTCAGCACGCCAACAATCTTACCCTGTTTGCCTTCGAGATTTACAGACCTGCCGATGGCTGCATCTGGCGACTTCCAGCCGAGTTGCTTTACGCCCGTTTCATTAATCAGGAACGCCGAGGTTTTATCAGTCGGATAGGCTTCAGAAAAATTGCGTCCGGCCACAAAGGTCAATCCATACATTTCAGCAAAATTGTGATCAACGCCCATCGCCCCAACAAACAGATTGTCATCGGGTGTGTGTCCCTCAGGAATCACATTTCGCCGTACCGCACCATCACCCATTCGACGGGTCGATAACGTTACTTCTTTAACGTGCGGATTTTTAAGCAGAACCTCCCGAAAAGTCTTCAGTCGTAGATAAGCACTGTCGGTACGCGTGGCAAATACGTTCGTAATTTTATCATTTCGGGTATTGGCGGTGATGATAAAGTCTTTATCGAAACCCAGCGGTTGATCTTTCATATACCGAAGCTGCTGGAACGAAATTATAGCCCCGATAATCAACGCGATCGATGCCACAAACTGCGCGCCTAACAATACTTGCCGTACTGCGCCACCCCGCGCTTTGCCGCTCACAAAATTGCCTTTAAGCGTTGTTATCGGCTGGAAACCGGATACAAAAAAAGCGGGATAACTACCTGCCAATAGCCCGGTCAATAAGCCCATTCCGACAAACAGCAGGATTAACCCGCCATTGGTCAGAAAATAACTGATCGTAAGCTGTTTACCGGTCAGATTATTCAATACGGGCAGCAGTAAAGCAATCAGAAATAGAGAAAGCAGTAAGGCAATACTGCTAAGCAATACTGACTCTCCCAGAAACTGCCCAATGAGTTGCTTCTTTTCACTACCAAGCACTTTACGAATACCAACTTCTTTGGCCCGCCTGAGCGAACGTGCCGTCGATAGATTCACAAAATTGATACAGGCAATCAGCAGTGTAATTACTGCAATGCCAATAAATACATAAATGTAGGTCATGCTTCCCGAAGGCTCAGGCCCACTCTGTGCGTCAGAACGAAGGTGAATGTCTTTCAGCGGTTCGAGCGAATAGACAATGTCGTTAGCGAACTGTTTATTGGCATGATCGAGCAAAAATTTGGGGAATCGGGCATTCACCGATTCGGGCGATCGGCCGGGCCGCAACAGCACATAGGTATATCCATGCGAAATAACCCAGTTTTGCGGGAGATTTTCCCGAACCAGATCGCTTTCAGTGGCAAACATTGTCTCATAATTCGAGAGCAGATCAATATGAATGTGCGAGTTATCCGGAAACTTATCTACAACACCCGTTACGCGCAATGGATGTTGTCCTTCATAGATCAGGGTTTTACCAAGCGGGTTTTGCGCACCAAAATATTTGGCGGCTATTTCGTCGGTGATTACAACGGTAAACTTGTCTTTCAGTGCTGTTCGGGCATTACCTTGTCGGAAATTGAACGAGAAAATATCGAGCAATGTCGAGTCGCCAAAGAAAAATCGTTCTTCATCGTATTTCACTGGCCGGGTCTGTTGCAGGCTAGGCACTTCAATCGTCGCACTACTTCTATACACGCGTGCTGATTTCTCAATTTCCGAAAATGCACCTGTCAATAGCGGAGAAACTGGCGGTGGCGTCAAGGCCAGCGGCTCCGTCAAACCGGCAAATTTGGGTAAATACGAAATCCGATAAATCCGGTCAAATTTCTGATGAAATGTATCGTAGCTAAGTTCGTGTCGAACAAAGAGCAGAATCAGAAAGCAACAGGTTAGTCCGACTGTCAACCCGACAATGTTGATGACGGAAAAACTCATCTGACGAAGCAGATTTCGGTACGCGATTTTAAGGTAGTTGAGGAACATGATCAAAAATTTATGTAGTAACCAGTTATCAGATTAGCCAGCCAGATGACCAGAATTGTTCATCAGTCTTACTCGTAATAATCGTAACTGACGGTTCAAATCCCGGATTTCCTGCAGATAATGCGAATAAGCGTCTGGATTACAATCTCTCAAGCCGCTTCGATGGCCATATAAGGCGACCAGTGCATCCCGTCGTGCACTTAATTTTTCGTATAGTTGAGTAAGCATGGTTTTAGGATTTGTGCTATTTAGAGCCACAGGCATCTCGCAGTGATATACTTGTGGCTCTAGACTATTCGGAACGTAATGATTTTACTGGATTCATCAGGGCGGCCTTAATACTTTGGAAACTAACGGTTATCAGCGCGATGGCAATGGCTAATGCGCCTGCCAGTACAAACACCCACCAGTCAATATCAATCTTATAGGCAAAGTCCTGCAACCATTTATTCATGGCCCACCACGCAATGGGTGAGGCAACGACTATGGCAATCAAAACAAGTTTCAGAAAATCTTTCGAAAGCAGGGTTACGATGCTGGTTACGGAAGCGCCCAGCACTTTGCGTACCCCAATTTCTTTGGTCCGTTGCTGGATCGATATTAACGCAATGGAAAACAGTCCCATACACGACAATAAAATAGCGACCCCGGCGGCCGATGAGAAGATGGTAGCCAACCGCTGTTCTTTTTTATACCAGCGTTCGGTGTTTTCATCCAGGAATGACCCAATAAACTCCTGCTTCGGCGCAACCGTCTTCCAGGCTTTTTTAATGCTTTCCACCGCGCCGGTCAGGTTTTGAGGATTTACCCGAACCAGAATGTATTGAATGGGAGAGTTCGATTGCATTTGCAGCGCAATGGGCTTGGCTTCCTGATGCAGTGAATACAGATTGAAGTCAGAGACAACACCAACGATCTGAAACTCTTTGTTATCAGGCTTGATGAACTTACCAACTGGGTTGGCTTCTCCCAACTGCTTTGCCATACTTTGCGTAATGAGTATGGCCGAACTCGAATCGGTACTGAACGATGTACTAAAATCACGGCCTTGTAGTAATTTGACACCCATCGTTTTCAGGTAATCAGTATCAATCCGTAGCCAATCGCAGGTGATATTCCGTTTGCCATACAGAAAGCCATACATCATGCGCGATGAGCTTCCATCCAGCCCTGCCCCAATGTTAACGCCCGAACCCGATACGGCGGCTATGTTTGGTTGATTAGCCAGTCGGTCGCGCATGGTTTTCAGCGCATCGTTACCATTCAATTCGTTCCCTACCGGTATGCTGACAACCTGTTCCTTATCAAGGCCCATCGGTTTCTGTTGTAAATAATTGATCTGCTGACGTACAATGACTGTACACACAATAAGCAGGCAAGCAATGGTAAACTGGGTAACAATGAGCGAATTACGGAGCAAGCCGGGTCGACTCATCTTCACTCTCCCTTTTAGTACCTCAACGGCGTTGAAGCGTGTTACGAACCAGGATGGATAGCCGCCAGCCACCAGTGTAATGCCCAGAAAACCGAATCCGGTAATAAGCAATACGCTTGGTTTCAAAAAATCGGCCAATGTCAGATGGCTTTGAAACGATCGATTAAAGTAAGGTAAGGCCGAATAAGCTAACCCTAATCCAATCAATAAAGCGCCCAGACAAAGCATCAGTGTTTCGCCCCATATTTGCCCAAATAACTGGACACGCTGTGCGCCCAGTGACTTCCGAACGCCCACTTCGCGCGCCCGTGAGAACGATTGAGCAATTGTGAGGTTGATAAAATTAATACAGGCAATCGCCAGGATGAAGAACCCAACCAGCAACAACGTGACTACGTAGGTGCGGCTAATACCAAGCCCATGCGTGGTTTCGGTATCAAAGTGAACAGTTAATAGGGGTTGTAAAATCAGGCTTCGCTGGAAACCCAGCTCATTTTTTGGATAGCCTAGCTCCTTTTGCTCTTTATTGTCTTTCGCAAAGTATTTGTCCATGAATGCCTGCGTCCGCCTTTGCAGCGTTTGCGGGTCCGTACCTGCTTTTAGTTTGACGTAGACATCATGATTACCATGATCCCAACGGCTTTTATTTTCTTCATAGTCGCCCGCGTTTTCGCTTCGAATAAGCGCATCGTAATCGAATGTTGAATTTTTAGGCGCATCACTAACCACACCTGTGACCGTAAAGGCCTGCCAGGTGTTATTCATCCGAAGCTGGAGTGGTTTACCGAGTGGTTCTTCCATTCCGAAAATATCCCTGGCCATGCTCTCGCTGATGACAATGTCACTCAAGCTATTCATCGCCGTTCCTGAATTACCTTTCAGGAGGGGAAACGTGAACATTTTCAGGAAATCAGCACCGACCATTCTGACGTTTTTGCCGTACGTCTGATCTTTCCGCCGAACGCTCGCCGTTCGGTTAAAATAGCGGGAAACCCCTTCGATCTCCGGAAACTCCGCTTTGAGTGCGGGCGAAATCGGATAAGGCATCGTGCTACTTTTGTCGGGCGTACCATCCCGGTTGGAGGACAGGAAATAGAGACGAAAAAGCCGGTCTGAATCGGTATGAAACCGGTCATAGGATAGTTCAAAGGTGGCTGTCAGAAAAAGCAGTACACATGTCCCAAACGCGACCGACAAACCAACAATGTTAATCAGTGAATGTGTACTGTTTTTCCAGAGCGTGCGGAAGGCTATTTTCAGATAATTGCGCAGCATACGAATGATTATCAGTATATTTTTAGCTCAAATTTATTTTCAACAGTCATCTACGTACCTATTAGGACTCAACAAACTTTTCGGCAGACTACGCTTCCTACAAATGATTCTGCTCGCTAAAAGCACCAGGCCAGTAGCGAGCAGAAAAAAGAAAAAGCTACTTCATACCGTTTAAGGTCATTTATTCGCTTCGTAAACTCGTAATCGGATTCATCAGGGCCGCTTTAATGCTCTGATAGCTTACCGTTAGAAAAGCGATTAATAGTGCCAGCAGACCAGCAACACCGAAAATCCACCAGGTCAATTCTGTCTGGTACGCAAACGTCCCCAGCCATGTACTCACAGCCCACCAGGCTAACGGCGAAGCCAAAACAAGTGCAATAACGACGAGTTTCAGGAAGTCTTTAGAAAGCAACCCAATGATGTTTGTGACACTGGCGCCCAGCACTTTGCGTACCCCAATTTCTTTGGTGCGCTGCTCAGCAGTAAATGCTGCGAGGGCAAATAATCCCAGACACGAAATCAGAATAGCAAGCATGCCAAAATAATTGACGAGAGCGTTCACCTGCTGTTCACTACGGTATAATTTTTCGTAGGCTTCGTCAACAAAATGATAGTTGAAGGGGTAATTCGGATTAAACTCCTTCGTGATCCGTTCTAAATCGGCGATGGCCTGCTGGGTTTGACCAGCACGGGTTTTTACCAGCAAATAACTTGTATTCAATGGGTTAAAAACCAATACCAAAGGATTAATGGCTTCGTGTAATGAAGTCAAATGAAAATCTTTCATCAGCCCGACAATTCGCCCTTTTCCGCTCCAAAACGTGATTTCTTTACCAACGGGGTCTTTCATTCCCATCAGTTTAGCCGTGGCTTCGTTGATCAGGTAATTTGATGAATCGGCGGGACTATCTGCCCGAAAATCGCGACCACCTACCAATTTGATATTCATCGTTTTAATGAAATCGGCCCCGATAGCCATCGCTGAGACGGTTGTTTGCAGAGCCGGGTCTTTGCCCGTCCAGTTCAAATCGCCGGATGTGCTCTGTACACTTACAGGTAGCGACATCGCCGTTGATGCCGATGCAATGGATGGTGCCCGTAGTACCTCCTGTCGGAATGGTTCCAGCTTTTTAGGCTGAGCAATTTCGCCTTCCAGGGGTACATAAACCACGTTTTCACGATCAAGACCCAGGTTCTTGGTCCGCAGATAATCCATCTGTTTACCCACAACCAGCATGCCAACAATCAGGAAAATAGAGAGCGAAAACTGAAAGACAACCAACGCCCGCCGAAACAGCGCAGGCCCGGAACCGAACTGTAAGCGACCCTTGAGAATTTTGATGGGTTGCAGCGATGATAGAAACAGAGCTGGGTAGCTTCCTGATAGAAAGCCGGTTATCAGCACCAGCATTGTGACGATGAGCCAGAGTGTCGGCTCGGCAAGATTAAGTACGATCTGTTTTCCGAATAAGGCATTAAAGGTTGGCAAAACTGCCCAAACCAGCCCGAATGCCAACACAACGGCTACTAAACTCGTAACGATTGATTCACTCAAAAACTGTCCGATCAACGACGAACGTAAAGCACCAACCACTTTTCTGACGCCCACTTCTTTGGCACGCATTGCCGAGCGGGCCGTTGCCAGATTCATGAAATTGATACAGGCAATGAGCAGGATAAACAGCGCAACAATCGAGAAAATGCGAACGTATTCAATCCGTCCCCCTACCGACTGACCATTTTTGTAGTCTGCATACAGGTGCAGATCGGTCATGGGTTGCAATGTTGGCCGTCCTGAATCGAAGTTTTTCCCTCCGTAACGTGGATAGATATGTTTCATGGCGGCTGTTGCCTGGGCAATCGTCGTATTAGGCTTGAGCCGAACATACGTATAGAATCCGTTATTGCCCCAGGTTTTCATCCAATCCTGCTCCTGTACTTTCCAGTTTACGAGCCAGTCGAATTGCAGCGTTGAGTTATGGGGCAAATCGTCGATTACGGCACCAACCACGTAGAATTTGTCATTGTCGAGTTGAAGTGTTTTACCGATAGCCTGGCCGTTTGGAAAATATTTCCCGGCTATCTTTTTGGTAATAACAATCTGATTCGTTTGGGCCAGGGCCGCTTTGGGATTGCCATCAAGTACAGGCAGATCGAATACACCAAAAAAATCATCGGTGGCATAATGACCTTTTTCTTTGGCGTTTCTTTCGCCGACTTTTATCAAAAGCTCCGGCCCGTAATTAATCTTAGTGACAGCGGCCACTTGAGGCACATCTTTCGCAATGGCTTCCTGTAAAGGGCCGGGCGTGACGAAATTCGTAACCGTTTCGCCATTATAAGGAAAATTAACCCGAACATACTGAATTCGCTCTGCGTCGGGCAGAAAGCGATCATAGCTTAATTCATCACGCACCCAGAGCCCAATCAACAAACTGCAGGCCATGCCCAGCGCTAACCCCAATACGTTGATGGATGAGTAGAGTTTGTTCTTTAACAAACTCCGAACAGCAATTTTGAGGTAATTACGGAACATAGCTATTGGGGTTAACTTTGGCCTAAAGCACGTTTGAACCACTTCCAGAAACAATACTTATTGAAGTTTATGGAAGCCTTGTTCCTGATTTAGTGCTATACGATTTTCAATCAGAACAGGCCAAAGTCATTGGTAAGGTTTGTCAGGCAAATGACCTTAAAGACGAAACCGGTAAAATTATCCGGCTGATTGGCGAAAATGAGTATGCTATTCCGGCAGGCTTTGTCCTCAACGACAAGACCCAGGAATGATAGCGGTAAGGCAACCGCATCTACTTTTCCCAGGTCTTGCAGTTGGACTTAAATTCCTTCGCAGGTTTTTGGCCCAGAGCCGTGCCACGGTTTGTGTTGTTAACCGTGGCACGGCTCTGGGCCAAAAACCTGCTTCCTATAGATGGTTCTCTACGTGTTAAACGTGGAAGTTTTCCGTTACTACTTTACCATCGAACAGGTTCACAATACGGTGCGCAAAACCAGCATCGTAGGGTGAGTGCGTTACCATGATAATCGTAGTTCCTTCGTCGTTTAATTCACCAAGAAGTTTCATTACTTCCTCGCCATTTTTCGAGTCGAGGTTACCCGTCGGCTCATCCGCCAGGATTAATTTGGGTTTTGCAACAACCGCCCGAGCAATGGCCGTCCGTTGTTGCTGACCACCTGAGAGCTGCTGCGGGAAGTGATTGCGCCGATGCATGATGCTCATCCGTTCGAGAGCTTCTTCAACACGCTTTTTGCGCTCTTCGGTAGGCGTTTTAAGATACAGCAACGGCAGTTCGACGTTTTCGTAAACGGTCAGTTCGTCGATCAGGTTAAAGCTCTGGAATACGAACCCGATAGAGCCTTTCCGCAACTGTGCCCGCTGGCGCTCCGTCATTTTGGCAACAGCAGTTCCGTAGAAATTGTATTCGCCCTCGCTCGGATTGTCTAACAGACCAAGGATGTTTAGCAGGGTGGATTTACCACAACCGGACGGACCCATGATGGCCACGAACTCGCCGTCTTTAACGTCCATGTTAATGCCATTGAGGGCGGTGGTTTCTACTTCTTCGGTAGCGAAGAGCTTCTGTAGGTTAACTGTCTGTATCATACTATTTCAGAATGGTTCTGAGGGTTTAAAATTCTAGAACTTCGTTATCGCCAAAATTTTCGTAAGAACTCGTAATAACCTGCTCGCCGGGCTGCAAACCTTCAAGCACTTCATAAAACTCTGGGTTTTTACGGCCCAGCGTAATTGGCCGCTTCACCGCTCGTTTGCCCGACTTATCGACTACGTATACCCAGTTGCCACCTGTGTCGGAGAAGAAACCACCTACGGGCAGCAACGTAGCTTTAGCCGCTTTGCCTAACTCCAACTGAATCGGCGACGACTGACCGCGCTTGATGCCTTCGGGTGTGCCCTTCGGAAAAACCATATCAACTTCAAATCGACCACTTTTTACTTCGGGATATACGCGGCTGATTTCCAGATCGTGCATTTTCCCGTTGAACTCAAATGATCCTTTTAGACCCGAAAATACGCGGCTAATGTAGTGTTCATCAATACCAACCCGCATTTTAAACCCATTCAGATCATCAATCTGACCAATATTCTGGCCCCGGTTAATGTTCGACCCAACTTCGACATCGATACTCGACAACTGACCTGATACTGGTGCTTTAACGACCAGATTATCGAGCGTCTGTTGCCAAAGAGCAACATTTCGCTGTGTACGTTGCAAGGTGCCCTCAAGTTGTTTGATCTGAAATTTTGCGTTTTCCTCCTGATACTTCTGCGTTTCGATTTCGATGGTACGCTGCGTGACTAATCGTTCGAAAGCCCGTTTCGCTTTCAGGTAGTCTTCTTCAGAGACAACTTTATCTTTGTACAGCTTTTCCTGACGATCGTAAGTGTCTTTCGCCTGAGAAATTTGAGCATCTACATCAGCCAGCGTTTTACGGAGCGTAAATCGTTCGATCTGTATCCGTTGGCGCGTATTCTGCAAGTCGTTGACAAGTCGGTTGGCTTCTGTTTCCGATTGTAGAAAGCTCAGTTTAAGGCTCTGGTTTTCAAGTTTCAGGAGCACATCGCCCTTCTTAACCATGTTGCCACCCTCAACGAGTTTTGACGTTACATAACCGCCCTCGATGGCATCCAATCGAATTGTCTTCAGCGGTTGAACAACGCCCGTAACGGCGATGAAGTCCTCAAACGGTCCGGTAGATACGTTCGAGACGGTGATTTTATCTTTTTCGACGTTCAGCTTCGACCGGCGGTCAGCAAACAGGAACGTGTAAGCTAATAGACTCAAAATCAGCGTACCACCACCAAAAATTGCGATACGTTGTGTTGTCCAGAAACGTTTAGGTAAGGCGCGATCCATTGTAATTTTTCAATTAGCACATTAAGAAATAAAACACTAAGCGTGTGCTTTACTCCTTTTGAGCCAATAGTCGTGCCAACTAATAAAATATACTGATTATCAGCAAATTAATTCACAGCCAAAAATAACGGCTGTCCGGTTTCGGACAAATAGCTGTCCGGTTTCAAAACCGGTTCATTTATCATTTAACCTCTACAAGCACATAGGGCTTAAGCGTTGTTGCCCGTGTGTCATAATTCAGGAAATCGGCGGTTAGCTGGCTAATGTGAAAATAAGGAAAAATCGCTACCCGACGAACGCGGAAACCGCGCATTTCCAGTGAATCAGCATACGTATTTGTAGTAAAAACCTGCACCGCCCGACGGCTGCTCATCTGTCGTAATACCGAGTCTTCACGAATGTATTGCGTTGGCGCATGGGCATAAAATTCATACGACCACGAGCTTTCCCCAAATGTACCGGGGCCGTAAAGTACCGTTGGCCGCTTGGCAAGCACTGGCTGTTCATTAACAAACCGGGCCGCTGTCAAACCTGCCTGATACTGCATAAATGTTGGATAAAGGAACAGATTGAGTACACCAGCCAGTACCAGCATCGCTCCCACCATCCGACCCATTAACGACAACATGGTAGTTTGCCGAAACAAGGTGATCGTTGCAAACGTGATGATAATTACCCAACTGAGCGCGATTCCGAGTTTAGCGGGTTTTACAACAAACAATACGGCCACGATCAGTACGACTAACAACAACCCAATAATTGACTGTGCAACCGCCCACCGACGAAGGTTAACCGGTTTCAGACTCACCAGAAACTGAGCAGTCAGTATTGCATAGAACGGAAAAACGATATTCAGATAATGCGGGAGCTGAAAACCCGATAACGAAAACAGCGCAAATGTAGCAAGGCCCGACCCCAGTGAAACGTACTCCGGCAAGGGATTTTGTCGCTTTATTAACGCGACAAGGGCTTTCCCAACGCCAATATAGAGCGGTAACGACCACGGCAGAAAAGCCCAAAGCAGCGTATGAAGAAAGAAAAATTTGTCGCCCGCGCCTTTAATGGGCCCTGTGTTAAAAAAACGCCCGAACTGACTGTCCCAGAAGAAAAACCGAATGCCCGAAACGCCCGTATTTCCAAAGACTACTTTTCCGGGCTGGAGGTCGAATTGCTGGTATAAACAAAAAATCTCAGGCAACGTAAAAACAAACGATAACACAACCGCCAGATACCACTTCGGTTTTAATAACTCCCGCCAGTTACCGGTCAATAGCCAGTGAAGTCCTAGACCTGCGCCAATTGGAACGATCACGAAGAGCCCTTTAGTCATCAGGGCGCAACCCGTCAGGAACGACCCGAGAATCAGATGAAGCCAGTTTTTAGACGTGTCATCTTTATCTCTCAGAAAGACCCGGTAAAAATGGTAAACTGGCCCGATGATTAGTAGCGTCAGGTAGGGCTCAGCCCGCACATCACTATTAGAAAGTACACCGTGAAAGGCCGTCAACAGAACCAGAACCGCTAGTTGCGCTGTCAGTTTTGAATAGGCAAGCCGAACAAACTTATAGGTGTAAATGGCGCTCCCCAAAAAGAACAGAAGAGCCGGAAATTTATAGGCGAATGTATTAATCCCAAAAATAAGATAGCTCAGGGCCGATACCCAAAAAGGAAAGTGCGGCTTATCGAGCCAGTCGCGGCCAACGGCATACAGATTAACAAAATCCCCGGTTTGGGCCATTATTTTGGCAATACAGGCATAGAGCGCGCCATCGGGTTCAAGAATTGGCGGAAATAAGCCAGTAGCATTAAGAAATACGCCAGCTACTACCAGGGCATAAAACCAGCGATCATTGAGAGGGGGGGCAATGTCAGTCATTAGTCGGCATAAAATTATCGCTCAACGGTCAACTTCCAGAAAATGACCACAAATCACGACCAATGACCGCTCAACGACTTTTGGCAACGAAAGTACGTAAGAAAAGCTTAATTCGTTGTTGAAACAGTGCCTGCGTGCAACAAATCGCCAGACTCTTTATCTTTGGTATATGCAAGATGCGAAACTTCTCCTCGTCGACGATGACCCCGACGTGCTGCTGGCTGCCCGGTTGCTGCTGAAACGACATTTCGGCGCGGTGGACATCGAAAAAAATCCCGAAAAACTGCCTTTTCTGCTCAATAATAACCGATACGACGCAATTGTGCTGGACATGAATTTTCAGCGTGATGTTAGCAGTGGCCGTGAGGGATTTGCCTGGCTTGATCGTATTTTAGATATCGATCCGGCCGCTCGGGTAATTTTATTTACGGCGTATGGCGACGTCGAAATGGCTGTTCGGGCCATGAAAGCCGGTGCCATTGATTTTGTGCTCAAACCCTGGCAAAATGATAAGTTTCTGGATACTATCCGCGGAGCCGTTGAAGGGCGAAAGGACGAAAAAGAAGACGGCGAAAAGGGCGGTAAAGACAAACTATCGGCCAAAGTAAATGGGAAACATGCCACCATCATCGGTTCGGCCATGCGTCCGGTACTGGAAACCGTCGAACGTGTCGCTCCCACCGATGCCAACGTGCTGATTTTGGGAGAGAATGGAACTGGCAAAGATTTAATCGCCCGGGCGATTCACGAACAGTCAGATCGCCGGGACAAACCGTTTATAAGCGTTGATGTAGGTGCTCTCACTGAAAGCCTGTTCGAGAGCGAAGTATTCGGGCATGTGAAGGGGGCGTTTACCGATGCCCGTGACGATCGGGCTGGTCGGTTTGAAGAAGCGAACGGTGGAACGATTTTTCTGGACGAGATAGGTAACCTTACTCCTTCTCAGCAAGCCCGTTTGTTAACTGTTCTGCAACAGCGTCAGGTAACACGCGTTGGTTCGAACAAAGCCCGACCGGTCGATGTTCGACTCGTCTGCGCTACGAATGCGGACCTGAATCAACGGGTGGCCGAACGGCAATTTCGGCAGGATTTGCTTTATCGCATCAACACGATTGAGCTTCATTTACCTCCCCTGCGTGAGCGCCCGTCCGATATTGGTCTGCTGGCCGAACATTTCCTAAAAAAATACGCCAAGCAATACAATCGATCCGTTTCGGGGTTGAGCCCGGCATTATTGGCTGAAATGAAACAATATCGCTGGCCCGGAAACGTGCGCGAACTACAGCATGCTGTGGAGCGGGCCGTTATTCTTGCCCGGCCCGAACTAACGCAGGGCACTCTACTGGAGCCAGGTAATTTTGTATTCCGAAAAGACGCGTCTGCAACAACGTCGCCGGTCAATGAAACGCTGCAGTTGGAAGACATGGAGCGGCAATTGATTCAACAGGCAATGCAGAAACATCGGGGTAGCATCACGGATGTTGCTCGAGAACTGGGGGTATCCCGTCAGGCGTTGTACAGACGACTGGAGAAATTTGGGCTGTGAGTTATTGCCTGATCTGAATCGGCATTGGAACCGTAATTCAGCCATTGCCAATTCAGATCAGGCCGTATAGTTACCAGCATGTCTACTTTAACCGATCTTTGAGGATAGTCAAAATTTCGATCTGAGTATCTTTCAGAAATTTTATTTCCTCCTGTAGTCCATCTACTTTACTGTCAATTTTCGTATCAAGTCCCTCTAGTCCAAGCTGCACTTCACCTCGAAGGCTTTCAAATTGACTCTGCTGTTGATCGAATCGTTGGTTAACCTGGGCAAAACGATTGTCCATATCAGCCCTTATCTGATCAAATCGATGATCAACCTCAACAAACTGATGATTTATATCGGCAGTGAGTTGATCGAACCGTTGGCTTACACTAACCGTTAGATTAGCCAGCCCTCTAGCAGTACTTTCTGCCTGCTGAGCTACTTTTTGCACTTGAGCATGGGTCTCAGTAGCTAGTTGGAAAATCTGGCTATTCGACTCAATGAGCCGATCTGTTTTTTGAGCCACGTCGGCTAATATGGGTTCAATCTGGTCAAGACCGGTCCGCCGATGCGGTTTATCTGGTGTCATACAAGCAATACGGTTTCTCTGTAAATATACGTAAATACCATAGTCAACTACAAATACGGCAGAACTATTTTACTGGCTAACCACCCCTAATACACCAAGTTCCAGAGAAATAGCCTCCTGTGCCAGTCTCACTAGTTCATCGGGGGTTTGCCCGGCAGGCTCGATACCGGGCAGCACCACCCACGACATTCGCGAAAATGAGGTCAATGGAAATACACCAGTCGGATTGAAAGGACCCGTTCCTCGAATGGCAATAGGCACCACGAGCGCATCGGGTGCCCGCTTGAGCAGCATGGCTAATCCACCCGCTACAAAAGGGCGCATTTTTCCCGATGAAGATCGCGTTCCCTCCGGAAAAATAACCGCCGAATGTTTCGTTTGCTGAATATGCTTACCCAGGCGGGCAATTTCAACGATGGCCTGTTTCGGATCGTTACGATCGATAAGGGCGGCTCCGCTTTTACGCAGGTTATAGGATACACCGGGTATTCCATGTGCCAGCTCAATTTTGGAAACAAAAATGGGGGTATGACGACGCAGAAACCAGATAATCGGTGAAATATCGAACATACTCTGGTGGTTGGCCACAAAAATAATCGGGCGATCAGTTGGCAGATTGGGCTGTTGCTGAAAGCGTATACTACTACCAGTCAGATACCAGCCATATGCAATAAACGCATTCATCCAATCGACCACTTTTTTATGCGCCGGTTTCCCAAATACATGGAACGCAATGACCTGAAGAACGTGAAAAACCACTAAAGTCAATCCGAAGTAGAGCAGGTATACAGAGCTCAAAAAATAATCCAGAATTTTTTTCATAGCGCCTTTTTGGGCATCGAAATACGCCTATTGCCTTATTTTAGCTCAAAAATAGCAATCCGTCAGGTTTTGTTAGGTAGAAAAAGGCAAAGCACACTAAATCTGTCGTTTGTTTTAAGTGTACCTTGCAAGTTTATTGAATTGATTGATCATCTTCTTTGTTGATTTTACATGATTCTATCGGCCTCTCGTATAGACGTAATGCGTTTCGTCGGCGAAAAAATAAACGCCTTAATTGGGGAGTATCTTAAGCCTATCGAAACGAACTGGCAACCGGCTGACCTGCTGCCCGATTCCGCACAGGAAAATTTTCTGGACGAGGTCAAGCTCCTTCGCGAAAGCACGCGTGAATTATCCTACGATTACGTGGCCGTTCTGGTGGGCGATACCATTACCGAAGAAGCCCTCCCAACCTATGAATCATGGCTGATGGGGATGGAAGGTGTTGACCAGAATAGCCCGCAACACTGGACCCAATGGATTCGGGGCTGGACAGCCGAAGAAAACCGGCACGGTGACCTGCTCAACAAATTCCTGTACCTGTCGGGCCGGGTTAATATGCGGGCCATGGAAGTTTCGACTCAGTATCTGATTGCGGATGGATTCGATATTGGAACGGGTCGCGACCCTTACCGCAATTTTGTGTATACCTCGTTTCAGGAACTGGCAACCAATATATCGCACCGTCGAACTGCCACGTTGGCCAAGCAGACTGGCTGCCCCCAGTTGTCTAAAATATGTGGCGTGATTGCTTCCGACGAAATGCGTCATGCTAAAGCCTATAAGGCATTTGTCGGTCAGATTTTTGAAGTCGATCCGTCGGAAATGATGCTCGCATTTGAAGACATGATGCGCAAAAAGATTGTGATGCCTGCTCACTTCCTGCGCGAAACCGGCGTTAAAATTGGCCAGACGTTCAGTCACTTTTCCGATGCGGCTCAGCGGCTTGGGGTTTATACAACATACGATTATATCGATATTCTGGATAATTTGCTGACCGACTGGAATATTGGAGCTATCACGGATCTCGACGATGCTGGTCAACGTGCCCGTGATTACCTGATGGCGCTTCCTAATCGACTGCGCCGGATAGCAGAGCGGACCAAAGTACCTGCACTTGAGTACCCGTTCAGCTGGATTGCATAACTCATGGATCGTTTCGCCATAGGCATTGGCTGGCGCATTGTTGTCGTGGTCATTCTGACCGTTGCGCTTACTTATTTTTACCTTCAGGGTAGCAATGGTTTGTTGCTCTTCCCGTTGTTTATTGCCCATCTGGTCATAACCATAAACCTGTATCGATTCGTCACCAGCCTGAATCGTAAACTGACACGGTTTCTGGAATCGGTACGCTATTCTGATTTCGCAGTTGCCTTCAGGGCCGATAGTAATCTCGGCCCTTCTTTCCATGAGCTAAATGATCAGTTCAACGAGGTGCTGGACGCATTTCGGCAGGCAAGGGCAGAGAAAGAAGCGAATCTGCACTATGTGAATACCATTGTTCAGCATGTTAGTGTTGGCTTGCTAACGTTCGATGCCGCCGGACAGGTCGAGCTGGTGAACCAGACGGCCCTTCGGTTATTGGGTACGTATCGGCTTCGTACACTCAGCGATCTGAACGCAACCCATGCCGATCTGGTAAACGTACTTAAATCATCTACAGCTTCTTCTACACCCGTTTCGTATCAAACCGGTACTGACGGGGAATTGTCGGTACGCTGTACGGTCGTTCGATTACGGGGTCGGTTAGTGACAGTGGCATCCCTGCAAAATATTCGCACGGAGTTGCAACAGCGTGAACTTGATGCGTGGCAAAACCTGACCAAAGTGCTGCGTCACGAAATCATGAATTCAATTACGCCTATTGTGTCACTGGCAGGAACGATGCGTGATATTGTAGAGACCGATCTGGTACCCATTGTCGAAGCCGGAATGTCTTCAGGGGTCGATACAACTGAACTTCTTTCTTCATCGTTGTTTGCCTCCTCGGTTACTGATCTTCGGGATGCGCTAACCACGATCGAACAGCGCGGGGCGGGTGTTATGCGGTTTGTGGATGCTTATCGGCATTTTACAACGATTCCTCAACCAAGTTTTGCTGAAGTCCCGGTGGATCAGCTTATGAAGCACGTTGTTCAGCTTACACAGGCCAACAATCAGAAACAACCGGTCAAAATCACAACGAAGACTACGTTGCCCAATCTGGCCATCCGTGCCGATATTGACCAGATTGAAATGGTGCTTATCAATTTGCTCAAGAATGCCGTAGAAAGCTTAGAAAAAACCCCCAACCCAACGATTCATCTGGAGGCTATGGCCGATGGACCACGCGTGATCATCAGCGTGGCTGACAACGGCCCTGGTATTGAACCAGAAGCACTGGAGCAGATTTTTATTCCGTTTTATACGACAAAAAAAACGGGATCGGGCATTGGTTTAAGTTTATCCCGCCAAATTATGCAGTTGCACGGTGGTCAGTTAACTGCCACATCAACACCGGGTACCGGCAGCACATTTAATCTGGTATTTTGACGGCTACACGTATTTAGTTATCAAAATAAAATGCACTTATACTAACCTTTTAAGTCCTTAATCGAACATATATTCTATCAACCAAAACCCCCTGACTGAAGATAATTCCAGTCAGGGGGTTTCAGTTGATAGTTCCTTCAAATCAATAACCGTCGTTTTGAGGAAACGTGGTTTTATTGTTATACACATCAATTTCAGACTGGGGCACTGGATAGACCGTACGGTAAGGGGGCATCGTAATGCCGGTCACTTTTATAGCATCCACAGCGGCTCCTGTTCGAATCAGATCGAACCACCGGTCACTTTCCAGAGCTAGTTCCAGCCGCCGTTCATTGATAATGGCTGTCCGGAAAGCTTCTTTAGTTGCCAGTTGAGCAGCTGTATAGTTTGCCACGCCCGCCCGCGTGCGAACCCGATTTAGGGCTTTGAATGCATCACCGTCTGCCTGGTAACCTACCTCATTTAAGGCTTCGGCATAGAGCAGAATCACATCGGCAAACCGCAATACCGGGAAATCATTACCGACATCGTTTGTCCCTGACAGTTCATCGTAATACTTCCTCGGTACAGCGTTGATACTGGTAGGTACCGGAATCATAACCGTTAGTGGAAGTCGTTTATCGCCCGCCGGATAGGCGGTCCGCAACGACGGTTCAATGGGGTCGCCAATGCTGGTACCAAACCAAGAACCATGCCCTTCGCCCAATAAACCACCCTTCTTGAATTTTACAGCAAATAAAAGTTCTGCATTGTTTTTGTTCGTGACCAGAAACACATCGGCAATATTGGGCAGCAACTGATAGGTCGTTCCGTTCACCAGATCCCTTAGGAGAGGAACGGCCAGATCATATTTCTTTTCCGTCACATACACTTTACCCAGCAAGCCTTTAGCCGAACCCGTTGTTGCGCGGCCAATATCATTACCCGTATAGCTTACCGGCAAACCAGCGGCTGCGGCTGTCAAATCCTTTTCAATAGCGGCATAAATATCAGCTACTTCGTTGCGTGAAAAGGATCGGGCTTCGGTGGTTGTTCCGGCCGTTAAAACGAGTGGCACTTTACCCCACAACCGCACTAGATTGAAGTACGACAGAGCCCGGATAAACTGTGCTTCCCCTTTATAACGTGCCTTCAAAGTCGCGTCCATCGTTACACCGTCGATCTTATCCAGTATCAGGTTGCAACGATTGATGCCCGTATACAAACTCCCCCACGTATCGCGCAGAACTGTGTTTGTGGTTGGTTCAATGAAACGGTCTATGTTGTAACGCAGACCGGAACCCGAGGATGGGTCATTATCAAGTACATTATCGCCACGCGCTTCAATCAATGTATTGAAGTCGCCCCCATACTGATTGGCACTTTGCAACGCATCATAAGCACCATTGACAGCATTTCCAAAATCGTTTGCCGTTTTGTAGAAGTTGTCTACGTTTGGCTGCGACAAAGGTTTTAAGTCCAGAAAATCCTTCTGGCAAGCCGAGAGGCTAATTAGTGAAATAAAAAGTAAGGTTATCTTTTTCATGGCCATGTCAGAATGAGAGGTTAATACCAACCGATGTTGTGCGGGGTAATGGATAAGTTCCGTAATCTTCACCCGATGAAAGCGCACTGTCTGGACGGCTATTCACCTCTGGATTAAAGCCAAGGTATTTGGTAAATGTGAATGGATTCTGCGTTGTCACGTAGACACGCGCCCGGCTAACATGCAACCGATTCAGTAGCGTAGTGGGCAATGTATACCCCAGTGTAATGGTACGGATACGCACATACGAACCATCTTCAATATGCCAGGTCGAAATTTCCCCGTTCGAACCTGATGCCAGCCGATTGGCACGGTTAACCAACCCATTGCCGGGGTTCTCAGGCGACTGCCAGCGGTCCAGCGCTCCTTTAAACAGATTACCGTTTCCTTCCATATTGTAGATATACCGACGGATCAGGTTCAGAATTTTATGTCCCTGAACGCCCTGCACAGCAATGCCCAGATCAAATCCAGCATAAGCCAGATTCGTATTAAACCCAAACGTATATTTCGGAAAATAGCTGCCCGTAACGGCCCGGTCGCTGCTGAAGTCAATTTTACCGTCTTTATTCATATCGATGAATTTGAAATCGCCGGGGCGGGTCGTGGTCGTATGTGGATACGCATCGATCTCAGCCTGATTTTTAAACACACCATCGTAAATCATGGTATAGTATTCGCCAATCGGACGCCCGATTTGTGTGATGAACTGCGCTCCGGCCACACCACCCGCCACAATGATTGGATCACCGGCGGGTCCGAGTGCTTTCACCTTGTTTCGGTTAGCGGCAATGTTAGCACTGGCATCCCAGCGAAACCGACCGAACGTCTGATGTGTGCCGAGCGTAAATTCCAGCCCCTGATTATTTACTTTGCCAATGTTCTGCAATTCGGTGCTGAATCCCGACGCGCGTGGAACCGGCACATTGAGCAGCAGATCAGAGGTATTGGCATTGTAATAATCGACGGTCAGATTCAGCTTATTGCGAAAAAAGCTTGCATCGAACCCTATATCAAACATGGCTGTTTTCTCCCATCTCAGCTTGGGGTTCGCCGAATTACTGGGTGCCAGACCACTTACGATTGTTTCAGGCCCAAGAATGTAGTTTGAGTAGCTCAGCAAGCTGATCGACCCATAATTCGGAATCTGGAAATTACCCGTCAGCCCGTAGCTGGCGCGAAGTTTCAGATCACTCAACCACGTCGCCGATTTCAGGAACGACTCCTGCGACACGTTCCAGCCTCCAGAAACGGAAGGAAAATAACCCCAGCGATTGTCGCTTCCGAAACGGGAGGAACCATCAGCCCGGACAGCTGCCGACAACAGGTATTTTCCGTTGTAATCATATTGAACACGACCCAGATACGATAACAATGACCACTCCTGAATGTCGGAGCTACCCGACGACACTTGTCCTGCGTTGAGTGTGTAAACCAAATCGTTCGGATAGTTTGTGGCCGTCAGTTCATTGGCAACCCGGCGGTCTTTCTGCGATGTGAAACCCGCCAGTGCCGATACGTTATGCGCTCCGAAAGAATGGCTATAATTCAGGGTATTTTCGACGAGCCAATCCACAAAATTCTGCGCCCGCGAGAAACCTGTCGGTACAGACGCTCCCTTACGGTCGCGGATTTCCAGCGTCGATGGCCGGTAATAATCGCGCTGGAAGCTATTGATGTCGGTGCCAAGGCTGAGTCGATACGACAGGTCTTTTGTGATGTTGTATTGGGCGTAAACATTACCCAGCAGCCGCAACTGGCTCATTTTATCGCTAACCTGATTGGCTATAGCAACCGGATTCAGGATCGATGTAGCCCCGTATCCCCAGGCATTACCGCCCCAGTTATACGAGCCGTCGGCGTTGTAGACCGGGAAGATTGGCGGCATTTGCAAAGCCAGACCTATAACCCCCTCGCCCAGATATGGCCCTTCGGCCTTAATGAGATCATGGTATCCATAAGTCGGATTCAGATTGATTCCAGCCGTCAAATGACCGCTTTTTACTTCAACATTGGCTCGCGCACTGTAGCGTTTGTAGCCGGAGTTGATCACGACACCCCGCTGATTGAGGTAATTACCCGACACATAGAACCGAACATTGTCTTTACCCCCCGAGATGGAAAGTGTATGGTTCTGAATGGTTGCTGACCGGAAAATAGCATCCTGCCAGTCGGTGTTGGTCAATCCTGGCTGATTAGAGAGGTAAGGCACTATTTCAGGTTGAATAAGCGTACTTGGCGCACCTACTCCCTTGTTCCGAGTATCGTTAGAATCGGTTATTTTCCCCGTTGGATTTCGGTCGATATAGGCATTATTTTTTGCTTCAGCGCTTAATTGAGCGTACTCATAGGCGTTGATCATATCGATCTTTTTGGAAACCTGCTGCACCCCAACATAGGAATCATAACTAATGACTGTTTTGCCCTCCTTACCCCGTTTAGTGGTCAGCAACACAACGCCGTTGGAACCGCGCGATCCATAAATAGCTGCAGCCGAAGCATCTTTCAGCACTTCAATACTCTCAATATCATCGGTATTGATCGTGCTGAGTACATTAATAGGATTATCAGGAAACTGGGTATTGGTGCTGCCGGTGGCATATTTGGTATCGCGCGAAAGCGGAATTCCATCAATCACATACAACGGATCATTACCAGCACTGATCGATCCTGTGCCCCTGACCCGCACAGATAGAGCCGCCCCCGGCGCTCCCGATGTCTGTGTCACCTGCACACCCGCGATTTTGGCGGCCAGCGCCTGATCGAAACTGGCAACGGGCTGATTGGCGAGATCTCTTGCTTTTACGGAGCCGATCGCCGTCGTAATGTCACGTCGGTTCTGCACACCATAACCCACCACCACCACTTCGCTGAGTGCATTATCGGAATTGGTCAACTTCACATCAACGACGCTTCGGCTCCCAACTGTAACCTCGGTAGGCTGATACCCGATAAACGAGAATACAAGCACTTTTCCAGTGGCAGGCAGCGAAATCTGATACTGCCCTTTCGCATCGCTCGTTGCACCGACGTTGGTCCCTTTAACCTGAACTGTGGTTCCGGCCAGTACTTCACCGGTGCTTCCGTCGGTAACGGTTCCGGTGATGATTGTCTGAGCGTAGCCGACCGATGAGGCCAGCACAAGTAGGCTCAATAGCCACCACTGCCGAAGTCTTTTTCGCCCATGGTTGAGTAAATAAATAGTCATAGGAACTAGATTTAGAGGTACATGTATTGACTGAGGATTTGACGAAACTATCTACCTGAAAAAGAAAAGACACATTCATCAAATCGATGATGCACAATGATACCTACATCTTCCGATTTTCTAATTATAATGCTAATTCTACCTAGTACAATTCAAATAATATTCTATTTAATCTACCTATACTACCAATTAACTGCCAGACAATCAGAAATGTGTCTAGCTGACAATCACTTGATTATAGGCTTAATCCCTATCGACACTATATGCTATTATAAAATCTATTTACTTATTGGCAATCTTCGTACGGCCAGCAAAAATGCGCAGAGGCCCGATTTCAGAAGCTCGTAAACGGCCAGTTCGTGATCAGCTACTAATACCTCGTGGTATCGATTCAACGGGAACACCATAATTGATGCGGCCCAATCGCCGGAAAAATCGAATAGTCAGTAATATGGCCGCAATGCTCAGTCCTAATAATAGACCAATCCAGACCCCAATGGCATCCATATGAAGTGGGAAAGCCAGTACATAGCTCAAGGGTAAGGCTACTATCCAGTACGAAAAGAGCGTAATGACGGTCGGCACATTGACATCCGACAACCCACGCAAACTACCCAACGCTACTACCTGAATACCGTCGGAAAGTTGAAAGAAGCCGCCAATAATCACCAACGAAGCCGCTATCCGCATAACCTCTGGATTATCGCGGATATACAAAGATACAAGCCAGTCATTCGCCGTGAGAAACAGTACGGCGGCCAAACTCATGAAGCTGATTGACAGCATAAAAGCGGCAACGCCTGCGCGGAAAACGCCTTCACGACTCCCTCGTCCGACCGCTGCGCTCACCCGAATAGCCGCAGCCGATGAAATACCCGTAGCCATCATATACGTTACCGATGCCATATTGATGGCAATCTGGTGGGCAGCGAGTCGATCTTCTCCCAGCCAGCCAACAATTACGACCGCCAGTGAAAACGTAGCGACTTCAAAGAAAAACGTCAATCCTCCCGGTACGCCTAACGCAAGAATTGTCTTCACTTCCTCGCCAGAGGGTAAATGACGAAACGCCTTTTGTAAATAGGGCTGAAATCGGGCTGATCGAAAGATATAGGCAAGCATCGCTCCCGCCATAAACAGCCGGGAAAGTAAAGTAGCTGTTGCCGATCCCATTAGTCCTAATTCAGGAAATGGACCTACTCCCTTGATGAGTACATAATTGAAGAAAGCATTTAGGGCCAATGCCGACATGGTTATCGCCATGGCCACCCGAGGGTGACGTAATCCGTCGGCGAGTTGCCGGGCTGCCACGAATATCAGCAAAGGGAACAGCGACAGGCTCAGAATCAGCATAAAATCCCGCGCTAGTTTGGTCACCTCTGCCGTTTGTCCAAAAAGACTAAAGTTGAACGCTAACAAGGCCGATAGTCCTCCAAATACCAGGCTGAAAAGTATGGCAACACGCAAGCCACCCCGAAATAAACGGTTGATGGCAGCCGCATCATGCTGGCTATGCGCTTTCGATACCAAAGCAGCTACTACCGTCAGTCCGCCAACCCCAATACTCGACATCAGGAATGAGAGCGAATTGGCCAGCCCCGCGGCTCCCAATGGCACAGCCCCCAACAGCCGCCCAACAAACAGATTATCCGTAACGCCCATTAACACAACGCCTAACTGGGCAATGATAATTGGGACGCTTAATCGAAATGTATCAGCGAATTCGGGACGATAGATACCTGGCAAAGAGCGGATCGCAGCAAACATGGGGCGGAGTGCAATTGTCAACAAAGGTAATGCTTCTTTTCTACACTCCCCTGCCCTTTGCTCCCTGCCGCATTCTTTGTACTTTTGTTTTCTTTACACGAATCAGGCAAAGCCCTTGAAAGAATACGGAAGTAGTATCCAGAAGCTGGTTGACAATATGGTCAACATCGAAGATCGGGAAAAACGTACTCGTTACGCGCATATCCTGATTGAGTTGATGCGGCAAATTCACCCTAACATGAAGGATGGTCAGGACTACTACAACAAACTGTGGGATGACCTGTACATCATGTCAGATTTTACTTTAGACGTCGATAGCCCCTACCCACCCCCATCGGAAGAGGCTTTAGGCAAAAAGCCCCAGCGAGTTCCTTATAATACGCACCATCTGAAGTTCAAACACTTTGGCCGAAACGTCGATTTATTAATAGCGAAAGCCATTTCGGTTGAAGATCCTGAAGAAAAACGCGCTTTTGTGTCGTATCTGACCCGATTGATGCGCACTTTTTATCAAGCCTGGAATAAGGAATCTGTTGAGGATGAAACCATCTATCAGAGTCTGCTGGAGCTTTCGAATGGTAAACTCGCCGACGATATCAAGCTAATTCGGGAACAGGGACTGGTTGAGGCAACTCCCCGCGAACGCACCGGCGACCAAACACAACCCCAACGCGTCGGCGGCAACTTCGGTGGTAATCAGAATCGCAATAACCGGGGCGACGGACCAAATCAGGGACGTCAGAATAACCGGAATGAAGGCGGTAACCAGCGTAACTTCGGCCGTAACAACCGGAACGACGGACCTCCGGGTCGCCCCAATAACCGCAACGACGGCGGTAACCCGCGCAACTTTGGTAACCGTGGCGACGGTCAGAATCAGGGCGGGCGGCCAAACAATCGCAACAACGACCGTCGTAGACGCTAATTATCAGTACTCCTAAATGATGGATGATAAATGCCTGTTCGAAAAAGCATTTATTATTCATCATTTATAATTTATCCTCCAATCAATGGCTTCTTTTCAAATTACGGGTGGGCGCAAGCTCAAGGGTGAACTGATTCCTCAAGGGGCAAAAAACGAAGCCCTTCAAATTTTATGTGCCGTTTTGCTGACGAAAGAACCCGTCACAATCCATAACATTCCTAACATCCGCGATGTCAATCAGCTGATCGATCTGCTGGGCGATCTGGGTGTTTGGGTAACAAAAATTGGCGAAAATTCGTATCGTTTCGTTGCGTCAGATGTCAATCTGGATTATCTGGAAAGCGATACTTACAAGCGAAAAGCAGCCGCCCTTCGTGGTTCGGTTATGTTGTTAGGGCCCATGCTTGCCCGTTTCAAAAAAGGCCGGATTCCACGCCCTGGTGGTGATAAAATCGGCCGTCGGCGTCTGGATACTCACTTCCTGGGTTTTGAGAAACTCGGCGCTCAATTTAACTACGATGCCAATGATGGCGGCTATTATCAGGTTGACGCCAGCAACCTGCGCGGTACCTATATGCTGCTCGATGAAGCATCGGTGACGGGTACAGCCAACGTGCTGATGGCGGCCGTGATGGCTGAAGGAACGACCACAATCTACAATGCTGCCTGCGAACCTTACCTACAGCAATTGAGCAAGATGCTTAATTCGATGGGGGCAAAGATTTCTGGCGTTGGCTCCAATTTACTGACGATTGAAGGTGTTTCGGAACTTCAGGGCACCGAACATACGATGCTGCCTGATATGATCGAGATTGGCTCGTTCATTGGTTTGGCCGCTATGACCCAATCGGAAATAACGATCAAAAACTGCCGGATTCCAGAACTTGGGATTATTCCTGATCAATTTCGGCGGCTAGGTATTCAGGTCGACTTCCGGGGTGATGATATTTTTATTCCGGCTCAGGAGCGTTACCAGATCGAAACTTTTCTGGATGGCGGTATGATGACCGTTGCTGATTCGCCCTGGCCTGGCTTTACGCCCGATTTGCTCAGTATTGTGCTCGTTACAGCCGTACAGGCGCAGGGAACGTTGCTGATTCACCAGAAAATGTTTGAAAGTCGGTTGTTCTTCGTTGACAAACTGATCGATATGGGTGCTCAGATTATTCTCTGTGATCCACATCGGGCTACGGTTGTCGGCCTGAACCGCCAATTACCATTGAAAGGTATCCGCATGTCATCGCCCGATATTCGGGCAGGGGTTGCCTTACTCATTGCGGCCATGTCGGCGCAGGGAACCAGCATTATCGACAATATTGAGCAGATTGACCGGGGCTATCAACACATCGATACCCGGCTGAATGCGATCGGTGCGGAAATTATCCGTCTTTGATTAGTCTAAATCGGTTCAAACCGATAAGGTTTTTAAAACCTTATCGGTTTAGAAGTTTATTGATGAACAATTAACCCAAGTCGGGGTTATTAATTGGTAATCCATTAACTATCGAACTCATTTGTTATGATCACGAACAAAGAAATTGTTGATGACCTCAACGATCTGGTTAAAATCAACAACGACCGCATTCACGGCTACGAAGACGCCATTAAAGACAATGAAGATGCTCAGTTAAATGAGCTGTTTCGTCACATGGTTATCCAGAGTGAGCAGTTCCGTAGCCAGTTAGCCGACCATATTGTCCGGATTGATGGTTCGGGCGTGGCTGATATTGATTCAACCGACCTAACCAGCAAACTACACCGCGCCTGGATTGACATTAAATCGGCGGTAACCGGAAAAGAACGGTCAGCGATCCTGAGTTCTGTAGAATTCGGTGAAAACGCAGCCGTAGAAGCCTATGAGGATGCCATTGCGAAAGATCATATTCCAGCGTATATTAAAGAAGATCTGCAGAAGCAGTTGAGCGAGCTAAAGGGCGCTTATGATAAAATTAAGGGCCTGCACGAGACAGCTTAAGTTTAATTGAGCCGTAAAACGAAAAAGGGGAATGCTACAGAGCATTCCCCTTTTTCGTTTTACGAACATGAACCGTACTAACGCGACTGAGCGACTCTGGCCGACAGGTCGTCGAGAACTTCGGCGAGTTGGAGAAGCTGACCTACTAAACCAATATCCGACGACTCATTAGCTGCTCGCCTGGTCAGTTTACTAAGTGTATGCAGCGATCCAGCAATTTTAGGGGCCTTTCCTTCCGTCAGGGCCCGTTTTAGAGAAAACAGTTCATCGGCAACATTTTCCAACGTCTGATTTCCTTCGCCAAGGGCGTTACTCCACTCACTAATCAACTCGTCGACCGGGCTAATATGTTCTGCTCCCTGTTGCAACCGTTGCAAAGTTGTTGCCAGCAGCTGCCCCGTGTCCTGGTTCGTTTGTAGTGCCATGATCGTTTTATTTACGGATTCAGTATTCGATTTACGGTTTATGAATGCTCAGTAAAACCAATTTCAAAGCTTATTTCGGTAACGGCATATCCTGCAAATCTTCGTCAGTTAACCTGATCGTTGCAGCCTGTACATTTTCTTCCAGATGTTTCACCGAAGACGTACCCGCAATGGGCAACATAACAGGTGAAGCAGCCAGTAGCCAGGCGAGTGCAATCTGATACTCAGAGGCATTGTGTCGTTCGGCCACTTTTTTGATCGCTTTTTGAGCCGATATATTACCCGCATTGAGCGGGAACCACGGAATGAAAGCAATATTGTTCTGCTCACAATAACTCAGCACATTATTCCATCGCTGCTCACCAAAATTATACATATTCTGCACAGAAACGACCTCAAAATACTGCTTTGCTTCTTCGATTTGTTTGATACTCACCTCCGATAAACCAATGTGTTTGATTTTTCCCTGCTGCTGAGCTTCCTGCAAAAAGCCCAGGAATTCTTCTGATGGCACTTTGCTATCGAAGCGGTGGAGTTGGTAGAGATCAATCTGATCAAGTTTCAGGCGCTTGAGGCTGCCATTCAACGCTTCTTCCAGGTGTTTCCGGCTCCCATCCACCGGCCATTGATTCGGACCAGTCCGCAGTAATCCGCCTTTGGTGGCAATGACCAACCCTTCCGGATAAGGATAAAGTGCTTCTGCGATTAACTCTTCTGCAACATGAGGACCATAACTATCGGCAGTATCGATGAAGTTGATACCAAGATCGAGGGTACGTTTTAACACACGAATACACTCGTCATGGTCTTTAGGGGGGCCCCAGATACCATCGCCGGTTAGGCGCATAGCTCCATAGGCCATTCGATTGACGGTTAAATCACCAATGGTAATCGTACCAGCCTGTGAGGCTGGCGTTTCTGTAACTTGCATACGTGCTTCTGGTTGTTTGTTTCAAAACAGGATGACAGATCGTGTCCTGTATCCTACTCATAAACCAACAGAAACACTTTTTGTATAAACGCAGTCACGAAGTTTTCCATTTTTGAGGCATGTGCTTACGCAAAGCGTTGAAATTTTAGGGCATTGGCTCAATCGACCGCCACTCAGCCATTCCTTTTTCGGTCAACAATGGAATCAGGAGCGCCAGAAAGATGCGCTGATAGTGACTAAGCTTCTCCTCAATAGGCCCATCCTGAAAAATAGTAGCACTGGATAGCCAGAAATCGCCGACAATGAACAACTGATCCAGCAAATCGTCATCGTGACCCGGATATAGTTCTGCCCGCATTCTGCCCGACGCTCTCAGCTGAATCAGGATTTGCCGGAACACGACCTTGCGTTTTACCACCAAAGCCCGGTGTTTCTCGCGTAGTTCCGGTATTCGACGCATAATACCAGCGAAATCCAGCATCAAAAAACGATAGTCATGCAGGATTGCCATGCTTGCTTTAGCCGATGCGATGAGAATTTCCATTTCCTGATCAGTAGTCGCATAAACAGCCCCGATCCGGACGCTTAGCTGATCGACTAATTGATCATAAAGGTGGCTGATTATGATGTCGGTATTCGGGAAATGATAACACAAATTCCCGTGGCTGATGCCTACCTCTTTGGCAATATGCCGAACCGTAATAACATCTACCCCCTGCTCATTAAATAATTTTAGAGCCGCCTGTAAAATTTTAGCTTTTGTGTCCACCGATAAATAGAACGTTTGTTCTAAATATAAATTCCATTAGTACATTTGTCCTAAATATAACAAATAACAATGGAACAAACAGGAATAATCATCGGAGGAGGTATTGGAGGGCTGGTCACGGCCCTAGCCCTGAACCAGCAGGGCATTCGGTCAACTATCTATGAAAAGGCAATCCTTCTACAGGAAGTAGGGGCAGGGTTGGTTTTATCGTCTAATGCACTTTTTGTATTCGATCAATTAGGGCTTTTGGAAGCGCTTACTACGATTAGCTGGCCGCTTACAAAAGGGTTGATTACCGACCCTAATGGCCGAATAGTACAGAAATTAGACGTCCAGGCACTGACAAAGCAATACGGCTATGGAACGCTTGTTGTAAACCGGGGGAAACTTCAACGGTTATTGCTGGATTCTCTAAATCCGGATCAGATTCATACAGGCAAGCAACTAGCCGACCTCCATGACGATGGCCGACAGGTGCACGCCCGATTTACGGATGGTTCTACAGCAGATGGCTCGTTTTTGATTGGGACGGATGGCATCCGATCAGCCGTTCGTACCCAGCTATTCGGTGAGCTGCCCCTGCATTATTCGGGACAATCCTGCTGGCGCACCATCATCAACTATCCTATACCCGTTGACGGGCAATCAACATCTATTGAATATTGGGGCCGTTCAGCCGGTCTGCGCGTTGGCCTGGTACCATGTGGACTCAACCAGCTTTATGCTTACATCACCGTGGCGACGCCGGCCAATGGGCATGATGTACCAGGCAACATTATGCCCTACCTACAGTCTTTAGGTCAGCACTTTCCGCCGAATGTTTCACAGATACTCGAAGCCGCCGAAGAAGGGCGAATTCACCGCGCCGATCTCTATGACTTACCGACCTTACGAACCTGGTCGCGCGGTCGATGCACCTTACTGGGTGATGCTGCCCACGCCACCACGCCTAACGTTGGCCAGGGAGCCTGTCAGGCAATTGAAGACGCTTTTGTTGTAAGCGCCTGTCTGGCGCTTACAACGACTAAGGCTGAGGCTTTCCGCCAGTATGAATCAATCCGTAAGGAAAAAGCCGACCGTATTGTAAAACTTTCACGCCAGATTGGGCAGGTTGTCAATTTACCCGGATGGCTCAAGCCGCTTGCCTTCACAGCCATGCGGGCCATGCCAAAATCGGCCAGCAAACAGCAATTTGACGGGATTTATAATATGGACTATGCCCGAAAACTGGCAATCAACGCTTCTCGATCCCATCCAGCACCCGTCGAATGACATTGGCCCGCTGCATGAAATCAAGGGAGGTTTTTACATCCTGATCGTCGATAACCTGCTTAAACTGTTGCAGGAACTCGATATAAGCCGACAGCGCATCGGAAACATTGATCCGATTCTGGTCAAAAATAGGTGCCCACATCTGCGGAGAGCTCTTGGCTAGCCGTACGGTCGAGCTAAAGCCGGTGCTCGCCATATCGAAGATGGCCTGTTCATCTTTTTCCTTTTCCAATACCGTCAGGCCAAGTGCGAAGGCGCTGATATGACTCAGGTGCGAGACATAGGCCAGATGAAGATCATGCTCTTGTGGAGTCATGTAGAACAATTTCATACCGGCATCCCGGAATAGGCTTTCGGTCAGCGTCAGGCTATCGGGATTGCTTTTCTCGCGGTCGCAGATGATCAGATTTTTGCCAGGTAGCAGTTCCTTAAAGGCAGCGCTGGGGCCAGAATTTTCGGTCCCAGCCATCGGGTGAGCAGCCACAAACTGCGCCCGTTTTGAATGTGCATCAGCAATACCGCAAATCAGCTCTTTTGTCGATCCTAGATCAACAACAGTTGCGCCGGGTGGCAATAAATCCAGAACCTTAGGCAACAGATCGATAATAATATTAACGGGTGTTGCCATCACGACCAACGTGCTTTGTGCTACAGCTTCATCCAATGGAAGAACTTCATCGACAATGCCTTTGGCCAGTGCCAACTGGCCATTGACCGTTGATGTATCGACACCGACGAAGCGTATTTTGGGGTATTTTTCGCGTATGGCCAGGGCGAACGATCCGCCTAATAAGCCTATTCCAACGATAGAAACGGTCATCTGAACCGGGATTTAACAGATTTATGGATAAAACGGATTTTGTTATCCATCTTATTTTCAGATTTGGCATGGAACCGCCGAAAGTGCGGATTGAGCACACGTTTAAACGTTAAACTAATGGACCCAAAGTTTATCAATAAGCCAATCTCCAGATTGTAAGCCTCTAAATAATTAATTGCTTGTGCCAGATGTACGTCTTCCAGTTTAATGATCGCTTCTAGTTCAACGAGCACTTTATCTTCGACAAGGAAATCGTCCCGGCGTGTACCCATCAATAATCCTTTATAAAAAATTGACATTTCGACTTCACGAGCAAAGCTTATGCTGAATAGGTCAAGCTCATGAGCCAATGCCCGTTGATAAATTACTTCCTGAACATCATTCCCTAAAACACGATGCACTTCCATCGAACAGCCGATAATACAACGTATCAACTCGCCCAATTAATAATCTTATTGCATCAGTTACCATAGTTACTTTCTTATCCGAATTCAGACAATTAAATCCAGCTAAATTAAGTAAACAAAAGTACACATTTCAGCAACAAAATCTGTTTTATCCTAAAATCCGTTGAATCGCGGTTTCAATCCGTTCTTTAGGCATACACAACGACACTCGTATGTAGCGATCACCTTTGGGCCCAAAAATGAAGCCCGGCGCAATGAAAACGTGTTTATTCAGGAGTAAGTCATCCACCAGTTTTTCGGCCGATTCTATTGCATCGGGGAGTTTTGCCCAGATAAACAGCCCTTCCTGATCCGTCGTATACGTACAGTTGAGCGCATCCAGAAAAGCGTGAACGGCATCTAACCGCCCCTGATACACGGCATTACGCTCACGGTGCCAGTCGTCGGAGTTGGTTAGGGCTTCGGCAGCAGCATCCATCAAAGGCTTGAACTGTCCCGAGTCGACATTACTTTTGATGGTCAATACGGCATCTACATAGGCTTTGGCCGCAGCCATCCAGCCGATACGCCAGCCCGCCATGTTGTGCGACTTACTCAACGAATTCAACTCGATAGCTACCTCTTTCGCTCCGTCAACGGATAGCAGACTAATAGGTGGTTTCTTATTCAGAATCAGGCTATAAGGGTTATCGTGACACAACAATATCCGATGGTCGTGGGCAAACCGTACGGCCCGCTCAAATAAAGCACGTGTTGCGGGTGCACCGGTCGGCATATGCGGATAATTGAGCCAGATAAGTTTGGTCGTATCGGTCAGCAAATCGGCCATAGCCTCCCAATCGGGTTGCCACCCACCATATTCCAACAAAGGATATTCGCGAACATCAGCGCCAATCATACGGCTCACAGCCCGGTAAGCCGGATAACCCAGTTCAGGAACGAGAACGCCATCGCCGTCATTCAGGAACGTCAGCGAAATATGGGTAATACCTTCCTTTGAGCCAATTAATGGTAGAATTTCGGTATCGGCATCAAGCGTAACTCCGTAGGTATGGGCATAAAACTGAGTGATGGCCTGCCGCAAGCCTGGCGTACCTTTATAGGGTTGATACCCATGCGATGCTGGCTGTTGCGCCGACTTGATGAGCGCATCCAGCGTGTTGGCAGACGGCATCAGGTCAGGATTGCCGATACCAAGGTTAATAACATCATGTCCAGCCGCCTGAAGGCGACGGACTTCGGCCAATTTCACCGAAAAATAGTATTCCTGCGTTTGATCAGCGCGGTGGGCAAGAGGGATTATCATTCCAAACTGTGCTTCTTCTGGTTTGGCCGATCTCATTGATTTTTGTGTAAATCAGCCTTCATTACGATAACAAACCGCAAAGATACCGGGAAATAAATCCTGCTGTTCAGCAAAACAGAATAATCATCGTTCAGCGAGGTATTTCAGCAATGGAGCCAGATGCAATGCCTGCATCATCTCGCCCTTATTGATGATGTCCCATGCCCGTTCGGGCGATACAATATGAACGGTTATTTCTTCGGTCGATTCGAGGTGCTGCGCCTGTTTGGGTTCTACCCCGATCGCCAAAAATGAATGCGTCAGGTTTGCATGCGTTCCCGGATTCGCCGAGAGTGTCATCAGTGGTGTCCACTGGCCACCCCCAAACCCAGTTTCTTCCAGAAGTTCACGCTGAGCCGCCACGAGTGGCTCTTCGCCGGGGTCGACAACACCCGCGCATAGTTCGTAGTGAACACCGGCAATACCATGCCGATATTGGCGGATCAGCACAACCTGTCCTTCGGTCGTTATAGCCACAACATTGATCCAGTCGGGGTACTCCAGGACGAAGTAATTGGGAATAGTGCCACCATTCTGCATTCGGATGGCATCTTTGCGAACCGTAAACCACGGCAATTGATGGAGGTATTCGGAGCTTTCGACCGACCAGGGCCGAGGGTCATTATCTGGAGTCATAGTCACAAAGGTAGGCAGGACTACCGGACTAATTCATCCGCAAACCGCAAGTATTGTTCCCAATCGTAGTTCGTTACGTCATGTTTGCCGGTTCGGACATGATAACGAACCTTTGACCAACGGGTTGATTAATGGCAGGAAATGTGATCGCACATTCGTACCAACTTTGGCTTTATCGTACTTATAAACTGGTTCAGCAGTTTGCCCATTGGCAAGGCTAACAACGAAAAGACTCAATGGCAGCCAACCTGGAATACGATTCATAAACAGAGCAGAAAACAGGGTTTATGAACCAAAGAAAAGGTCCCTAATCCACTTACGTATCTGGCTTACTTTCAGTAATACCAGCGGCTATTTAGTCGACTTTTTTATCCAAATCATATCAAACAGCCTTTTCAGTTCGTTGTAAAGGGAAATTTTGCATCCGCAATTTCCGATCGTACAACACAACCTGATGAAAAATATCGCTGTCGTTTTCGTTGCTGCGTTATGTCTTTTCTTTTCGTCCTGCCACCGGCCCGTCGCCTATTTCCAACGAACTCCTCATCCAGCAGCGACCAGACTCTCTACAAATCAGTCGGTTGCTCCTACTCAGGTCGTAATTCCTGATTCTGTTTCAGCAATTGAACAACCCGTTGCCATCGCTTTGGAAACAGCGACTCCGGCGGTTGTCAGTCGGGGAAATACGCCGGACCAATTGGTTACGAATCGGGTAGAACGCCGGATGCAGCGCATTCAGTCGTTGTTAACGCATTCAACCGAAGTCATTGATAAACAACCGAAGCCAAAACCTAAACCCAAGAGTCAACTTCGGCTTGGCAACAAAATTCGCCAGGGGCTGGGTTTACCATTGCGCGAGGAGCTGAACTGGTGGCAACGAATCAGCTGGAAGCTTAAAGCATCGATAATTATACTATTGGTGGCTGTGTTATTCGCCATTCTGCACATCACGATACTGGCAATTATTTTCGGTGTCGTCGGCGCATTCCTGATGATCAGTGGCCTGAAAAAGTCATTCAAGGTCAAGCGACCGTGGTTCTGATGCTAACGAAAGCCAATTTCTAGCAGACAGCAAAACGCTCATTTGGCGACAAATGGTATTTAAGGTAAATTCTGGATCGAGTCGTAAATCAATTTGATGTACTTCTTTCTATCGATGTCATACACAAAATCGACATTCGGTTTCTTTTTCAATACATCGAAAAAATCGACTACGGTAGTGCCCAGCGTTAGCTTGCCCGTCAGTTCTACATCTACGTAACAGGCTTTCGATTGAAACATGGATGGATCGATCAACCAGGCAATAGCACAGGGATCGTGTAATGCGGCTCCCCCATTCAATTCTGTCCGCTCTTTCCGGTAAAAGATGGAAAAGAAATCCATCAATTCAGCGATCACTTTGCCCGTTTTATTCCCAACAGCTCTGAACAGTTCTATATCTTCCTGAAAAACCAATGCCTTGTGCGTAACGTCCAGACCGCACATGGTAATCGGAACACCGGCGTTGAACACAACAGCAGCGGCTTCGGGATCGACATAGATATTGAACTCGGCCGTAGGTGTCATATTGCCCCGAAAAGCGCCACCGCCCATCAGCGAAATCCGCTCAATTTTCGACTTCAGATGCGGATAGGCCAGCAAAAAAGTGGCAATGTTGGTTAGTGGTCCGGTCGGCACAAGGGTGACCTTCTCCGGGCTATCGGTCAGAATTTTGGCAATGGCTTCGATGGCCGGTAACGGTTCGGCTTCAATAACAGGCTCAGGCAGAATAGGACCATCCATTCCCATCTCGCCATGCACGTAATCAGCAATAATGAGTTCACGAAAAAGGGGCTTGTCGCAACCTTTATAAATGGGAATATCAACATCCAGCAAAGCCTTAAGCTTCAGGGCATTTTTCAGCGTTTTCGCCTGCGTCTGGTTTCCGGCCGATGTAGTGATTGCTTTAATATCAAATAAGCCACTGCCAACCGCCAGCATCAACATCACGGCATCATCGTGACCGGGGTCACAGTCAATAATTACGGGTAATTTCTTCATTCGTTGGTGGTTTTCATCGCATTCCGGCTACCGTATGCTTGGGTGTACTCGGCTATAAACAGCCAATATACTACGAGTCCTGAAGAACCTGAATTCCCGGCTTTGACAAAGTTTAGAACCCCGTCGATGGTTAATGAGAATCCATGTCAAATTTGATCTACAGAAATCGTCGGCTATCTTAGTCAATTGTTTTTGTATTCCAGCGTTGTCCTATGCGTTTTTCTACCTCTTTTCCGCTCGCTCTGCTCATCAGTCTAACTGGCGTGACGGTGTCTTTGGCTCAGTCGGGCAGTATTCCTACCGAGGCACAAACCATTGCTAAAACCGTCCGCCCTGAAGCGATCCGGGCAGCCATGCGTTTTCTGGCCGATGATGCGCTCGAAGGCCGTAAACCCGGCACACGAGGCTTTGCGCTGGCCGCCAATTACATGCAAACCCAGCTCGAAGCACTGGGGCTACAACCTGCCGGAGAAAACAATACGTATCGCCAGGCCGTACCCCTCCGCCGGTGGCAGGTTCGGGAAAAGACCAGTTTTCTGACGCTTTCCTTTAAAGATGGCGAAAAGACACTGCTTTATGGACAACAGTTTATTCTGAACCCAAACCCCGATCATGCCACCAGCGATGTCAGCGCACCCGTTGTATTTGTCGGCTATGGGGTGTCGGCACCGGAGTTGGGATACGATGATTATGCGAACATTGATGTGAAAGGCAAAATTGTGGCCTACGTAAACGGAGCGCCAACCATTTTTCCGTCAAATCAGCGGGCTTATTATTCGTCGGCGAAGGCCGAGATCGCTGCGGCACACGGCGCAGTCGGTGTGCTCTCTTTTAGTTTACCAACCGACTTGCGCAACCGCATCGAAACAGCCGCTCCCCGAACCCGGCAAGGCATTTATCGCTGGCTCGATAAGCGTGGAAAGCCACAACGCACGTTTCCGGCGATCAAAGGCTCCGCTTCCTTAAGTGATTCGACTGCCAGGTTGATTTTTACGAATTCGGCCACTTCATTCAGCGATGCGGTAGCCGCTGTTATGAAAAACCGCTCTCAGGCATTTCCGCTCAATATTTCGGCTCAGATGCATACCCAGACCGATGCGGTAGAAGACGTAGCCGGACAAAACGTTGTAGCCGTGCTACCTGGCTCTGATCCTGTTCTGAAAAACGAATACATCGTATATGTTGCTCACCTCGATCATTTAGGCATTGGCAGACCGGTAAAAGGTGACTCGATCTACAACGGTGCGCACGATAACGCTTCGGGGGTAGCTATCAATCTCGAAACGGCCCGGCTATTCGCGTCCCTGCCCAAAGCTCCGCGACGATCACTAGTGTTTGTGGGCGTAACGGGAGAGGAAATGGGCCTGCTTGGTTCCGATTATTTTGCCAGCAACCCAACCGTGCCAAAAGACAAAATCGTTGCTAATTTCTGCCTTGATATGCCGTTTTTCTTCCACCCATTGCTCGATATTGTGCCCTATGGTGCCGAACATTCAAGTCTGGGCCATGAAACAGAACTGGCAGCTGCGTTTGTGGGCGTTCAGATCAGCCCGGACCCAATACCGGAACAAACTGTTTTTATGCGAAGCGACCACTTCAGCTTTGTTCGGCAGGGAATTCCGGCGATCTATATCAAAAGTGGCTCCCAAACGGGAAACCCCAACCTCGATGGAACCAAACTCAACCTCGATTGGCGGGCGACAATTTACCACTCCCCACAGGATGATATCAACCAGCCATTCGATTTCAACGCTGCGGCTAAACATGTACAACTGCAATTCCTGATCGGCTACCTAGCGGCCCAGGCCGACAGCCGCCCTACCTGGAACAAGGGGGATTTTTTCGGAACGAAGTTTTTAAAACCCGCTACGCCCTAAAAATGAACGAGCGGCAAGCCCTATTCACAATGAATAGGGCTTGCCGCTCGTTCTACTTCCAATCAGTCCCGAAGGGAATAGCCTATGTATTCTCTTCGGGACTGATTTTGGTTAAGCGTTTTTCCACTTAATACCGCAACCAACGGCTCTGGCCGATGTTGTGGTTACCGACTTGCCCGACAGCAACGCATTGACAGCTTCTTCAACGTATTTTTTATCGGCAGCCGATGCGTCGCGCTGATTATTATCAATGGCCCCGATGTAAGCAATCTTATACTGACCACCGTCTTTTTTGACGACGAACATATGGGGGGTGTTCGTCGCACCAAATGTTCGGGCAACAGCCTGGCTCTCATCGTGCAGATAAGGAAACGCGTATTTTTTTGATTTGGCCCGCTCCTGCATGGCAGCATAGGAATCGCCGGGCGACTGTTCAGCATCATTGGCCTGGATCGCCAGAACAGGATACCCTTTGGACGCAAACTCGTCGTTCAGTGCCATAATCCGGCTCTCATACGCCTTCGCCACCGGACAGGTATTGCAGGTAAAGGCGATAATGTAGCCTTTTGCATCTTTTTTGTCAGCCAGAGAAACCGTTTTCCCATCTACGTTTTTCAGTTTAAAATCCTGAACCGTATCCCCTACCTTATACCCATCCGACAAACTCCGGGTACTCATCAACGCTACTGTCAGTAGCAGTGCCAACATTGACAAAAAAGCGGTCTTTTTCATGATGATTATAGTTTGTATTGATCAATTATGGTTGTAAGTTCTCCTTCCTTCACGGGTTTGCCAATGTACTGCCTGATTTTCCGTTGTTTATTGATAATCAGCGTCATTGGCAACGCTCCCGACCACTCCGGGGCTATTTTATCAATCCACGTATTCAGGTCAGTTTCATCCAGCAAGACGACTCGCGAGCGAATTTTCCGGTTTCGAACGAAAGGGTTTACCTTCCTGGTCAGGTCGCTCTTATCATCCAGACTTACCAGCAGAACAGCCAATTTTTTATCGGAATAGGCTTGCCTCACCGCTTCGAACTGAGGTAACTCCTTGACGCATGGTGCACACCAGGTAGCCCAGAAATTCACGACATAAAGCGTGTCATTCGGCTGATTGACCAGTTGATTCAACTGATTAAACTTAATGACCTTCACCGACTGACTTTGTGCTGATTTAGCGCCAGCCAGTAGTAGTATCAAAAATAAGCCAAAAATTGATTTCATGTTCATAATCAACAAAATAGCTATTTAATAGCAAAAACGCGAGTGTAGCCAATTCAGTATAAAAGTGTCGGTTGTCTATTCTGATTGTAGGTGAGAGTAGGCGTGGCACGGTTCATAACTGTGGCACACCTACTCTCACTTACAACCAGAATAAAATAATTTATTCAACTCTTCTGGCTAAAAACGGCAACAGCTTTCCCATCTTTACCGCACGAATTCATCTGCATCCGTACTCCTCACTTCGCCGGAACGTCAATCAACAACTATGCCTGGCACCATCCTACTCATCGACGACGAACCCAAACTTCGCCAGCTATTGGCCCGAATCCTGACTCTGGAAGATTATCAGGTACTGGAGGCCGATGACGCCCGAAGTGGCTTACGAACACTGGAACGAACAGAAATTCAGTTGGTTATCAGCGATGTAAAACTCCCCGACGGTAATGGTATTGACCTGACAGCCCAGGTAAAAAAAATCCAGCCTGCCACTGAAGTCATTGTACTAACCGCTTATGGGACCATTGCCGACGGCGTAAAAGCGATCAAAAATGGTGCTTTCGACTACATAACCAAGGGCGACGATAACGATAAGATTATTCCGCTGGTGAGTCGGGCAATCGAGAAAGCGCAGTTACAGTTTCGGATTAAACGGCTCGAAGAACAGGTTCAACAGAAATACGGGTTCGAGAAGATTATCGGGCAATCCAAAACCATTCAGCAAGCCATCGATCTGGCCCGCAGAGTCGCGGTGACCGATACGACTGTGCTGCTGACCGGCGAAACGGGCACGGGTAAAGAAGTTTTCGCGCAGGCTATCCACCAGGCGAGTCCACGCCGGGCGGGGTCGTTTGTGGCTGTCAACTGTAGCGCTCTGGGTAAAGAAATTCTGGAAAGCGAACTCTTCGGGCATCGTGCCGGGGCATTCACAGGAGCCACACGCGACAAAAAAGGGCTGTTTGAGGAAGCCAATAAAGGCACTATTTTTTTGGACGAAATCGGTGAAATGGCCCTTGATTTACAAGCTAAATTACTGCGTGTGCTCGAAACGCACGAGTTTATGCGCGTAGGCGATACAAAGCCAACCAAAACCGATGTGCGCGTTGTTGCCGCTACCAATCGTGATCTGAAGCAGGACGCCGAAACTGGTCATTTCCGGTCTGACTTATATTACCGGCTCTCTGTTTTTTCCATCGAACTCCCTCCCTTGCGCGACCGGCGCGACGACATTCCGGTCCTTGCCGAAGTGCTGGCTCAGCAGGAAGCGGCCAAAATTGGGAAAAAGCAGATGACGCTGAGTCCGGCATTTATCGACGCGCTAACCCGCTACAGTTGGAAAGGCAACATCCGCGAATTGAAAAACGTCATCGAACGGTCGGTTATCCTCAGCGATGGGCAAACCTTATTGCCAGCCTATCTACCGCTGGATGTTCAATCCCCTTCCAGTCAGCCTGCTGCCTTTTCGTACGACCTGGCGACCGTCGAGAAAAACCATATTGAACGTGTATTGCAACATACGAACGGTAACAAAGCAGAATCCGCCCGGCTGCTCGGCATTAGCCTGAGTACGCTGTATCGAAAATACGACGAATATCAGTTGGGGCAATGAGTTGCTTGCTGGGCAGTCGATGTGGTGTGAATTGTGGTGTCGGTTTCTTAAAACCGACATGGCGAGGGATTCATCGTTGCACGGTTCTCCGCTGCGATCAAAGCGAAAAGCCATCTCGTCAACTTTACGGAGTTAACCAGCCATCACTAAGCCTACAGAAACGTAGAGTCCATATCATTTTTCGCCCCATAAATCAACTTAATTGAATTTCAGTTGCATATTTATTACAAAAGCCTCTGCAACAGTTTAGTGATCGAAAACGCAGGGTGTTCTTATAGACAACTATGAAAAAACTTATTCTTATTCTGGTTTTACTAGCGAATTGCCACCTGGCTGTTAGTCAGGATGGTATGCGTAGTAGCGTCAAAGCGGGGGTTACTTATATTCTTTTTGGTTCAGGTGATCTGAGTGGTTTGAATTACTACAACGAATATAACCGCAGCATAAATCGATTCCTGACGTTTGCTCCGTCGTTGCACATAGGCTACGGATCGAAATCGACTTTGATTAGCAGCAGTGGTATGACTGAAGGATTGCGCTTTACCAAAGCTTCTGTCGCTCTCGATGCGAACCTTTTCTTTTCTCCCATGCGATTTGAACGGAGTAAAGTTAGATTAGGTGTAGGGCCATCACTTCGCTTCTTATCCGATTCTCATCCTAGCAGCTTCGGTGTTTCGTACCAGGGACCTTCGCCTAATCTACCGCCGGGCAACGACTATGTATTAAATCCATTTGTCTATACTAATCCTCAAAATTATTTGACTGTAGGCTATACGGTAATTTTAGAGGGGGAGTTAAACGCTGGGCCTCGATGGATTGCGGGCGCGAGAGCATCTTTTCAAAACTATGCAAGTGGAGAGACCGCAGCGAACATAGGGGTAAACGTAGGCTATCGCTTTTAAACCTCCTATAACCAGGACTTTGGCTTCGAGCCGTAGAGCCGGGCCACCGCACGGCGGACCGTGGTTTGTTTGCGCATTAGTAGTAACCGTGGCCCGGCTCTACGGCTCGAAGCCAAAGTCCTACTAACATAAGTAACGTAAAATGCCTGGCTGCGCTTTGTGTGTAGCCAGGCATTTTACATTTAAGGGGCTCCGCTCGACAAAGGCTGAACTAAGTCGGTGGGTTATTCGGTCGGTTCCTGCCGACACAAGCCAATATAAGGTGGTGTCAGTTCTGACACTCCGGTTCATAAGCCCCATTCCCGTCTTTTCAATCCATTCCTAAAATGAGAATTGACCTTGTCAAATTGAGAAGGTTGCCGCATTCATTTTCCATCGCAGAAAACAAAATCAAGAATTAATCAACTGGTTATCAACAAAATAACTAACAATCCCCTCTTACAATCAAGCCTGGAATGCTTTTTGGCACACCCTGTTCAAACCAAACAGAATTGCTTTTTATGGAAATCATCCTTCTGGTTATAACTGCCCTGCTCTGCTTCACATTCTTCTACAAATCCATAGAGTGGTTTGAACACATTTAAAGAGTGAAAGAATAAATGAGCGAAAGGTCGAATCAAGCTAATTCACTCTTTCACTCATTTACCCTTTCACTCATTTACTCTTTTACCATGCTCACAGGCTTATTCATCATCTCGCTGATGGTTTTCGCGTACATGCTGTACGTGCTGATAAAACCAGAAAAATTTTAACCCGAACGTCTCTCCCGGTATGGGAGTAACACACATTCACCATGTCAACTGAATTAATAGGCGTTATAGCCATGTACGGAATAACCGTTCTGCTGGCCATTCCGCTGGGCAAATACATTGCCAACGTCTTTAAACCTGAATCGGCCAACGGACCGCTGGAACGCTTTATCTATCGCATAGGAGGTATCGATCCAACCCGCGAAATGAGTTGGAAAGAAAACCTCGTTGCCTTGCTAACAATCAACGCCGTATGGCTGGTCTTTGCCTTTACGCTGCTTATGCTGCAAGGCATTCTTCCGCTTAACCCGGACGGCAATCCATCCATGACCCCTGATCTGGCGTTTAATACGGCCATCAGCTTTATGGTCAACTGCGATTTGCAGCACTATTCAGGCGAATCGGGGGCAACCTACCTGACACAGTTGTTCGTTATGAACTTCCTGATGTTTACGTCTGCGGCAACAGGTATTGCATCACTGCTGCTCGTTGTGCGGTCGTTTCTGCCTAAAGTAGTAGACACCGTCGGCAACTTCTACGTATTTTTCGTAAAGTCGATCACTCGAATTTTACTGCCAATTTCCTTCATCGTGGCTCTGCTCCTGGCATTTAATGGAACACCGGCCAGCTTCGATGGGAAAGACAGCATCATAACCATGCAGGGCGATACGGTTGGCGTTTCCCGCGGACCAGCGGCTGGTATGATCGCCATCAAACACGTCGGCACCAACGGCGGTGGCTGGTTCGGTGCAAACTCGGCTCACCCACTCGAAAACCCAAGCTATTTCACCAACATGGTCGAAATGGTAGCGCAGGTGCTGATTCCAATTGCAATGCTTTTTGCGCTCGGCTTCCTGATCAACCGCCGTCGGTTTACCTGGGTGATCTATGGCGTTATGACACTCGGCATGCTCTGTCTGCTGATTCCGACACTGGTAACCGAAGTTCATGGTAACCCGGCCATTGCCCATATGGGAATGAGCCAGCCTACAGGCGCTATGGAAGGGAAAGAGGTCCGGTTTGGACCACTGGCATCTGCTTACTGGAGCATCGTAACGACCATTATTTCAACGGGTTCGGTCAACTCCATGCACGATTCGTCAATGGCCCTCTCGGGCACTATGGAACTGCTGGGTATGATGACCAATGCCTTCTATGGCGGCTGTGGCGTGGGCTTTCTGAATTATTACTACTACCTGATTATCGCCGTGTTTATTTCCGGACTGATGGTCGGACGAACACCCGAGCTATTCGGTCGAAAGGTAGAAGCCCGTGAGATTAAGATTGCATCCATCGTAGCACTGCTGAGTACATTACTGGTGAAAGGCGGTACGGCTTTGGCGACCTGGTTTTTTGTTAAGTCCTCCAATGCTGCCGGGGTCGCGTCCGACTGGGTCGTTAAGCCCTCCGCCTGGCTCAACAATCCTGCAAACCACGGCTTCTCGGAAATATTGTACGAGTTCACCTCGGCCAACGCCAACAACGGATCGGGCTTTGAAGGCCTGGGCGACAACAACTTTTTCTGGAACTACGCAACGGGTATTGTCCTGATTCTGGGTCGGTTTATTCCGATCATTGGCCCGGTGGCAATTGCGGGACTGCTGGCGAAGAAAAAATATGTTCCTGAATCGTCGGGGACTTTGCCTACCGACACGGCTACATTCGGCCTCATGACCTTCGCTGTTATCATCATCATCACAGCACTTTCGTTCTTCCCGGCACTGGCCCTTGGACCACTAGCCGAATATTTCTCACTCAAGTAATTCGACCGGTGATTTCTCTGATTTCCAAGTATAGTCGATTGGCAGAATCACCGATCCAGACAACATAAAAAAATGGCAAAGCAAAATTCATCCCCTTCTCTGTTCCAGCGCGAGCTCGTTGGAACAGCAATCCGGGAGTCGTTTGTCAAATTAAGTCCTTCGATTCTGATTAAAAACCCCGTCATGTTTACGGTCGAAATCGGCACCATCGTTATGGTACTGGTAACGGCCTACATCGCCACCACGGGCGATACATCGCAGGGGTCGCTGGGCTATAACATCGCTATCACGGCGATTCTTTTACTGACCATTCTGTTCGCCAACTTCGCCGAAGCCATTGCCGAAGCGCGGGGGAAAGCACAGGCCGAATCGCTGCGTAAAACACGGCAGGAAACGCCAGCCAAGGTCATTCGGCCAGTAGGCAACATGTACACCAACGAAGTGCAGATTATTTCATCGGCACAACTCGTTAAAGGCGACGTTTTTGTATGCGAACCAGGCGACATTATCCCATCCGATGGTGAAATCATTGAAGGCTTGGCCACCATCGACGAATCGGCCATTACGGGCGAATCGGCGCCGGTCATTCGCGAAGCAGGAGGAGATAAATCATCGGTAACGGGCGGAACGAAAGTGCTGTCTGACCGCATCAAAGTGCAGGTGACTACGCAGCCCGGTGAGTCGTTCCTTGATAAAATGATTGCACTGGTAGAAGGAGCCAGTCGGCAAAAAACGCCGAATGAAATCGCATTGACGATTCTCCTGGCTGGTTTTACGCTCATTTTCATTATTGTCTGTGTAGCACTGAAACCCTTTGCCGACTACGCAAACACCCCGATTACGATCGCGGCTCTGATTTCACTCTTTGTCTGTCTGATTCCAACAACCATCGGCGGGCTGCTGTCAGCCATCGGGATTGCCGGTATGGATCGTGCCTTACGGGCAAATGTAATTGCCAAATCAGGACGGGCCGTTGAAACAGCGGGCGATATCGACACGCTGCTGCTCGACAAAACCGGAACGATTACGATTGGCAACCGGAAAGCCACCAATTTTTACCCGGCTCCGGGTATCTCTGAAGACGATATGATCCGGGCTTCGGCGCTCAGCTCACTGGCCGACGAAACACCAGAAGGCAAATCCATCGTAGAGCTGGCAGGGCCAAAAGTGACGAATAAACTCTCTACGGATGGCGCTACACTCATTAAGTTTACCGCCGAAACACGCTCGTCGGGCATCGACATGCCTACGGGGAACAATGGATCGATTCTACGCATCCGTAAAGGGGCCACGGATTCGATTCGGAACATCGTTACGCGGGCTGGCAATCCATTTCCCAAAGAAACAGACGATCAGGCCAAAAAGATTGCTGCCAACGGTGGAACACCACTGGTCGTATCCGAAAATGATCTTATTAAAGGTGTTATTGAATTACAGGACATCATTAAACCGGGTATTTCGGAGCGCTTTGAACGGCTACGAAAAATGGGCGTAAAAACGGTCATGGTAACTGGCGATAACCCACTGACAGCGAAGTTTATCGCCGAAAAAGCGGGCGTAGATGATTACATCGCCGAAGCCAAACCGGAAGACAAAATGAACTACATCCGTCATGAGCAGACCGGTGGTAAACTGGTCGCAATGATGGGCGATGGCACGAACGATGCGCCTGCTCTAGCCCAGGCCGACGTTGGTGTAGCGATGAACTCGGGGACACAGGCGGCCAAAGAAGCTGGTAACATGGTGGATCTGGATAACGACCCAACCAAACTGATTGAAGTGGTTGAAATTGGAAAGCAGTTGCTGATTACGCGCGGTACGCTTACAACGTTTTCGATTGCCAACGACGTAGCCAAATACTTTGCCATTGTTCCTGCTCTTTTCGTGGTGTCGATTCCGGCCTTACAGGCTATCAATATCATGAAATTACACAGTTCAGAATCGGCCATTTTATCGGCGGTGATCTTCAACGCCATCATTATCCCGATGCTCATTCCGCTGGCCCTGCGTGGTGTCGAATACAAACCAATTGGCGCATCGGCCCTGCTCCGCCGGAACCTGTTCATCTATGGATTGGGTGGCATTATTGCTCCGTTTATCGGCATTAAATTGATTGACCTGGTCGTGGGATTGTTTGTGTAACCACAACTATACCCCACGGCGGACCAGGCTCCACAACTAAAAATAGTAACCATGAAAAATCACATTGGACCAGCCATTCGGCTTACGCTCGTTCTGCTGGTCATCCTTTCGGTTCTTTATCCACTCGTGATCGCTGGCGTCGGCCGGTTTGCGCCGGGTGGCGGTAAAGGGGAAACCGTCACCGTAAACGGTAAGGTAGTTGGCTACGCACTGGTAGGCCAGAAATTTACCGAAGACCGCTATTTTAACGGACGTCCTTCTGCGGTTGACTACAATGCAGCCGGTTCGGCCGGATCGAATAAAGGCCCATCGAACCCCGATTACCTGAAAGCCGTTCAGGTCCGTATCGATACATTTCTGGTTCATAATCCCGGAATTCGTAAAGAAGACATTCCTGCCGAGTTGGTAACCGCATCAGGCTCAGGTCTGGACCCCGATCTGTCGCCCGCAGCGGCTAAGATTCAGGTGGCACGGATTGCGAAAACTCGTGGCATCAGTGCCGATCGGTTGAATCAATTGGTCGATGAGCAAATTAAAGGCCCGTTAATAGGCCTGTTTGGCCCGTCTGCGGTAAACGTTCTAAAGCTGAATGTTGCCCTGGATGCTCTAAAATGAAGCCATTACCCGAACAGACTGTGTCTGTTCGGGTAAGTTTATTGAGTACAACAAAACAACCATGAAACAGACAGTTTACATCTTGCTGACCTTAGCCTGGTCGGCATTCAGTACACCTTTACTGGCACAAATATCCGCAGATACGACCGCCAGCAAGAGTTCAGCCACATTAACGTTCAGCGGTTATGTAGAAGCGTACTATACGCATGATTTTACCGCTCCGAAAACCAGCCAGGAACGGCCCGGATTTTTGTATAATCATAAGCGAAACCGCGAAATCAACGTAAATCTGGCTTTTATCAAAGCGGCCTATTCCAGTGAGCGGGTTCGCGGCAATCTGGCCATTCAGGCAGGTACTTATGCGCAATACAACTACGCGGCTGAGCAACCATTGCTCCGGAATATCTTCGAAGCCAATGCTGGGGTGAAACTCAGCAAAACACGCGATTTATGGCTGGATGCAGGCATTTTTACATCGCACATCGGTTTTGAAAGCGCGATCTCGAAAGATTGCTGGACATTGACCCGGAGCCTGCTGGCCGAAAATTCGCCCTATTATCTGTCGGGTGCCAAACTGACCTACAATGCCCCAAATGGTAAGTGGACACTGCTGGGATCGGTGGTCAATGGCTGGCAGCGGATTGCAAAACTACCGGGTTACACGGGACCGGCAATCAGCACGCAGGTGCAGTATAAACCCAATGCCAGCGTTCTTCTAAACTGGAGTACGTTCATCGGTAGTGATCGTCCTGATTCGCTGAAGCAGTCGCGTTTTTTCAACAATTTCTACGCGATTCTGAACCCGAACGGAAAAATCAGCACCATTCTTGGTTTCGATATTGGTGCTGACCGCAAACCCATTGTCTCGGGTGATCATCGGGCCGGAAGTGGCAGCTATGTCTGGTATTCGCCGGTTGCGATTGTACGCTATTCGATCAGCGATGCCGTGAAACTGGCCGGACGGGTTGAGTATTATGACGATAAAAATGGCGTAATCATTGCCACCGGAACCCCGAATGGCTTTAAAACCTGGGGGTATTCCGTAAATTTTGACTATTTCATTCTGCCTAATGCCGTCTTCCGGATTGAAGGTAAAGTGTATACTAGTCAGGATGCTATCTTTGAATCGGTCAGCGGGATGAGTAAAACAAACACAGCCCTCACAACGAGTCTGGCCGTAAGTTTCTAATTCATTGTTGTCATTCCTCCTTTGTCGAGAGGACAACATTATTTAGCTTCCATGACAACCAACGACCAGAATGCCGAACATTTTTTGAATCTCCTCCGTCAGTCAAGGCGGGGGAAGTTCAAGATTTATATTGGTATGAGTGCCGGCGTTGGAAAAACGTACCGGATGTTGCAGGAAGCCCATGCGCTATTGCGGGGAGGCATCGATGTCAGAATTGGGTTTGTCGAAACGCACAACCGGGCCGAAACACGGGCTCTGGTCGATGGTTTGCCCGTTATTGCCCGGCGTCGGCTCTTTTATAAAGGGCGCGAACTGGACGAGATGGATCTACAGGCAGTCATCAACCTGCATCCCGAACTGGTCATTGTTGACGAACTGGCCCATACGAACATTCCTGGGTCTAAAAATGAGAAGCGGTGGCAGGATGTGCTGGAGATTCTGGATGCTGGCATCAACGTGATCAGCGCCGTCAATATTCAGCACATCGAAAGTCTTTATCTGTCGGTACGGCAAATTACGGGCATCGATGTAGCCGAGCGTGTACCGGATCGGATTCTGCAAATGGCCGACGAAGTTGTCAATATTGACCTCACCGCCGACGAGCTGATTACGCGCCTGAAAGATGGTAAAATCTATGATCGGGCAAAGGTTGAAACGGCCCTGAGCAATTTTTTCCAGCCCGATAAGATTCTACAACTCCGCGAACTGGCTCTCAAAGAGGTGGCCACCGCTGTGGAACGTAAGATTGAAACGCAGGTTGCGCCCGGAACACAGTTAAAGCCAGAACGATTTCTGGCTGCCATTAGCAGTAATCATGAAGTAGCCCGACGGGTTATCCGCAAAACGTCGCGACTGGCGAGTTATTACCAGTCGCGCTGGTTTGTCCTTTATGTTCAGACACCCGCCGAAGACTCCAATCGGATTAAGCTGGATGTACAGCGGCATTTAATCAATAACTTTAAACTGGCTACCGAACTGGGTGCTGAAGTCATTCAGGTTAAAAGTAAAAATATCGTCAGTGCCATTGCCGAAACAGCTGAGGAGCGTAAAATTACGACGGTATGTATCGGCAAGCCACACATAAACTTGATTCAGGTCATTTTACGCACCAACGCCTTTAACCAGTTGCTGAATAAGTTATCCGATTCGGCTACCGACCTGATTATTCTATCATGACGATTAAATCAAAACTATCGCTCGGTTTAGCCTTCATGTTCGCCATTATTCTCGGATTGGGCGGGCTGGGTGTTTATTACCTGAACGAACTGGCCAACGATTCGCAGGCTATTCTGAAGGATAATTACATTTCCCTTCAGTACGTCAGTGATATGCAGAAAGCCCTGCTTGTGCGGACTTCTGACCCCGATGCATTCCAGCAGTTCGACGAGAATCTGCACAAACAGGAAGCCAACGTTACTGAAGAGGGCGAGCAGGAAATTACGGCCGCTTTACGACGCGATTTCAATCGGTTAAAGGCGATACCCACAGACACCGCAGCAACGAAACGATTGCAATCCAACCTGTTGCAACTCGATGACATTAACCGGCAGGCTATGTTTCGCAAGAATGGTACTGCCGAAAAAACTGCAACGGATGCCCTCCTGCTCCTGGCGGTCGTGGGCACCTTTTGTTTTTTGATCGTCCTGTCGTTCGTCGTTAACTTCCCCAGCTACATTGCCCGGCCAGTACGCGAGCTAACGCGCGGCATTCGGGAAATAACCAGTCGTAATTTCGAAGAACGGTTGCACTTCCGCTCTAGTGACGAATTTGGCGAATTAGCCCGGTCATTCAACTCGATGGCGCAGAAACTGGATGAATATGAACACTCGAACCTGGCTAAACTGCTGTTCGAGAAAAAGCGTATCGATACCCTGATCCAGCTCATGAGCGATGGCATTATCGGACTGGATGAGAACAAAAAGGTTCTGTTTGCAAACCCGGTCGCCTGTCGACTGCTCGGCATGGACGAAGCGAAACTGATCGGGCGGTACGCTCCCGACATCGCTTCGGTCAATGACCTCATGCGAACGCTGATTCAGGATCTGATGACCGAACATTGGCCCGAAACCACACCCAGACCTGAGCACAATGGGCTGCTAAAAATTTATGACCCCGCCCCCACCAGTCCGGGCCTATCAGGGATTGGCTCGGATGGAAAAGGCAAGGAGAGTTATTTTAACAAGCAAATTCACGCCGTTACGGTAGCTCCAACGGGCGAAGGTGTGGCTCGACCGGCTGGCTGGGTAATTATGCTGGAAAATATTACCTCATTTAAAGAACTCGATCAGGCCAAAACAAACTTCATTGCCACAGTATCGCATGAGCTGAAAACGCCAATCAGCAGCATCAAACTCAGCCTGAAATTGCTGGACGACTCCCGAATTGGCCAGCTGAATGAGGAGCAGAAACAACTCGTTGGCCATGTGCGTGATGATGCCGAACGGCTGCTCAGCATTACGGGCGAACTGGTTAATATGGCGCAGGTAGAATCGGGGCAGATCCAGTTAAAGATCGAAACCGTTGCTCCGGCCGATATTGTCCGGTACGCCACCAATGCGCTTCAGGTATCAGCCAACCAAAAGCGCATTCGTTTCGATGTAAACGCCCCTCCTGACTTGCCAACGGTTAAGGCCGATCCGGATAAAGCGTCGTGGGTATTGGTCAATTTTCTCTCGAATGCCGTTCGGCATAGTCCCGAAGATAACCGGATCGATGTATCCGTTTATCCAGTCGGAAACCAGGTGGAGTTTCTGGTTCGCGACTATGGAGCAGGCATCCGGGCCGAGCATCGCGACCGTATTTTCGAACGCTATTTCAGAGCACCAGGTAATAATGGTCAATCAAGTGGTACGGGTTTAGGGCTGGCAATCTCCAAGGAATTTATCGAATCGATGGGTGGTGAAATTGGGCTAAAATCAGATCTGCCCGATGGTGCAGCCTTCTATTTTAGACTACCTGGTAGTTGAGACTTTAACGAATTGAGTTACTTTGCGGTATGAACTCATCTACCCATTCGCAACTGAATAAAGTTTCTCTCTCCGGTTTGCTGATTTCCATTGGTATCGTCTTTGGCGACATCGGCACATCACCACTTTACACCTACAAAGCCATTTTTGGCAATCGTATCCTGACCGAGAACCTCGTGCTGGGGTCATTCTCCGCCGTTTTCTGGACACTGACGTTTCAGACTACACTGAAGTATGTCATTATCACCCTCAACGCCGATAACAAGGGGGAAGGTGGTATTTTTTCGCTGTACACACTGATCCGCCGATACACGGGCAAGTGGATGCTCTATCCGGCAATTATCGGTGGTAGTTTTCTGCTGGCCGACGGCATCATTACACCGCCAATTTCGGTCTCATCGGCTATTGAAGGTCTGCTCATTTACTACCCAAAGCTGGATACAGTACCTATCGTGCTCGCTATTATCATCTTGCTTTTTATTACTCAGCAATTTGGTACGCAGTGGCTTGGTCGTCTTTTTGGCCCAGTCATGGTGGTCTGGTTTACATTTATCGGCGTGATGGGATTACTATCGCTGGTGCAACATCCAGGCGTATTACGAGCTTTAAATCCGTGGCATGTTGTTACGCTTCTCCGCGATTATCCGGGCGGGTTCTGGCTGTTGGGTGGAGTTTTCCTCTGTACAACGGGAGCCGAAGCCCTCTACTCCGATATGGGTCACTGCGGTCGGGGAAACATTCGGGTCAGTTGGGGATTTGTCAAGCTCATGCTGCTCCTTTCCTATGCTGGTCAATCGGCCTGGCTGATGCAGCATTTGGGCAAGCAACTTGGTCCAACGAGTTCATTCTACGAAATTGTTCCCCCGTCAATACTGGGGTTTGCCATCGGAATTGCCACATTGGCGACCATTATTGCCAGTCAGGCGCTCATTAGCGGTTCATTTACGCTCATTGGTGAAGCCATTCGTCTTCACCTCTGGCCACGGCAGCGCGTCATTTACCCGACCGATTTCCGGGGTCAGTTATACATTCCACAAATCAACTGGCTACTGATGGCGGGTTGTATCGGGGTTGTATTACACTTTCAGGAGTCGAAAAACATGGAAGCGGCTTTTGGGCTGGCCGTTACGCTTACCATGCTCATGTCTACGGTGCTCATGAATGCCTATCTGCGCATAAAACGCGTAAATGCGCTCCTGACGGTGGTTATAACGGCCCTCTTTCTGTCGATCGAAATCTCATTCCTGGTTGCCAACCTGATCAAGTTTGAAGAAGGTGGCTGGATCTCGATTGTGCTGGGTCTGCTGCTCATAACCGTAATGACCCTATGGCATAAAGGCAAAGATCTCAAGCGAAGTTTCGTTCAGTTCGAGCCACTGCCTCCGTTTATCGAAACCCTCAAAGAACTCAGCAACGATACTACTGTTCCCAAATATGCTACACACCTTGTCTATCTGACAGGCTCCGAGACCTCGGCAAAAATTGAGTCCGAAACGATTGAATCCATTTTATACCGAACGCCCAAACGGGCCGATGTGTACTGGCTCCTTCATGTTCATGTTGAAGATGAGCCCTTTACGATGCGCTACAAAGTCGAGACGCTGGCCGAACAGGACGTTTACTACATCACGTTCTACCTCGGTTTCCGTATCGAACCCCGGCTCAACCTGTTCTTCCGATTAGCTGTTGAAGACATGGTAAAATGCAATGAGGTCGAAATTACGAGTCGCTACCGATCGCTGAGCCAAAAAAATCTGATGGGTGATTTCCGGTTCGTGGTTTTTAAGAATTTCCTGTCGTACGAAAATGAGTTGCCGCTGATCCAGAAAATCATCATGAACAGTTATTTCCTGATCCGACGAACGGCCCTGCATGAAGATTCGGCCTACGGTCTGGACACAAACAATGTGGTTGTAGAAGATGTACCCTTACTCTTTTCTCATCCTAAGAACATCAATCTGAGCCGGGAACGAAATTGATCAAAAGGATTTTACCTCTTGGCTGGCCTTTGGATACGCTTAAGAATCTGGTTGCGTTAGCACACTGTGACTGTCAGGAGCAGATTAATGCAACCAGATTCTTACGCTATACCTGGTGTCGACCAATTTAAACCTATAAGGTTTTTGAAACCTTATAGGTTTGTAATTACGTATAACCTAGAAATTGAAAGAGTACTAGTGGTCCGTTGACTGCTTATTTTACGCTTTTGCCAATGCCAGCGCATCCTTGAAAGCGGCCACGATCTGGTTGTTATCGCGACTTAACAGGCTGTCGTTCACCATTAGTTTCATTTCGCCGTTAGGGTTAATTCCCGGTAAAGCAATACGATATTTATCCCACAGTATTTCACCCAGTTTGTAGGCATTCACGGTTGGGGCTAACTGAGCATTTGAAATATTGGTGCCCTTATCAATCGCCATTATTGTAAGGCCCGGCAATTGGTTGAGCAAGGCAAATAGTTGTTTCGACTGGGTTGCAACCCGTTTGAAACGATCCTCTATCCCATTCAGGTGGTGCAACGCCATGGCAGCATTTGCCCAGTTCATAAAAATAACACCACCGTGGATTTTGGCTAAATGATCCATCCGGTCAATAATTTCTTTGGGCCCACACAGAATGGCCCCGCCAGCCGCTCCCAGGTATTTATAAAGCGAGATGTAAACGGTATCGAAGTAAGACGCATACTCGGCAACCGATGTACCCGCATAGGCAGAAGCCAGGTAAATCCGGGCACCATCCAGATGTAGTTTATAGCCTTTCTCCCGACAAAAAGCCGATATTCTCTTGATTTCATCGAGGGGAACGAATGTTCCATCGCATCGCCTGACCGGATTTTCGATCGACACAGCACCGATGCCACTTTTGAAAGCCTCGCCCTGCGAATGCTCCTCAATGGATTTTTGAAGTTCTTCCAGCGTGAAATAGGTTTTCCCCGCTGCTAGTGGGATTAACCGCTTGCCGTAAACTGATTGAGCGGCATCAGCTTCATCGCGATACACATGGCTGGTTTCCTGAACGAAGACTTTGGTATTTTCGCCACTTAGCACCGAAATAGCCAGCTGGTTGGCCAGTGTACCAGAAGCCAGATAAATAGCAGCCTCTTTGCCGGTCAGCGCCGTAAATTTTTTGGTGAGCTCATCAATGCTCCCTCCTTTCCCGTAAAAATCCCACTTAATGGATTGTGCCTTGCTTATTTCCTGCAGCTTAGCGATGAACTGATCGGGCTGATACATGGGCCCATCGCCACTAAATCGCACAAAATCGGAGGGAGGGTCGGCCGAGAATTGAGCAGCAAACTGGTCTAATGGCGCGATGGCTGGAACGGCGGACAGGCCAGATACGCGCAGGAAATTTCGTCGGGAAAACATGCAGTTAATTGATGAACGTGAGAGTTGCCTGAACTGAAATCGTATTAACAGAAACGTAGATTCAAAAGTAAAGCAATCGCCGTCAGTTAGGATGACTATGCGGTTTTCTCAGCAAAATATGTTGAATCGATTACTGAAAATGAGAATACTCACTTTCAGGAGATTAAAAAAAACTTAAAAATTTTTACTCGCGATAATTAGACTTAATCTAAATAGTACATACATTTGCCAACGATTTGAAATAATACGCTACTGATAATGTTCAAACCTATCTCACTACTTTGCTTCGCTCCTGCGATAATTCTGGTTGCTGGATTAGCCTCCTGCGACAAAAAGGACAATCCGGATACCGTTGCCCCGCAGCTTCGCAAATCTATCGATTACGCGAAACTGAGCGATACAACGACTTACGCGAACTTCTTCGTGGATAATGCAGGCGCCAAAACCGTTGACCTCTCGAACGGTGCCAATCGGCTACTTATGTTCCGGGCCATCAATACCTACAACGGTACGGCTGTAGGAACAGGTGCTACGCTGGATGCTAACGTCCTGAAAAACATGTTTGCCAATACGAGCAGTCCTTATTCAGGTACGCTTGCTTCGTTAAATACATCGGGCGTTCAGTTGCGGAGCGTAACAGCTTCGTCGCTGGCAGCTGCTGATGCGGAAAAAGAACGGCAGACTATCGAAGCTGGTTTTACGGCCATCGCTACGGCCAGCAAATCGGTTTCGGCCACGGCTTCGGAAGGGAAAGCGGGTAAATTAGGAACGTATCTGGTCGACGAAAAAGGCATCGAATACGGTCAGATTATTCAGAAAGGTCTGATTGGAGCATTCCAGTTAGACTATATCAGTAATGTTCTGCTGAGCGATAAAAGCCTTGCCGCTGACAACACCACGCTGGTAGCCGGTAAGAAATATACGCAGCTGGAGCAGAACTGGGACGAGATTTATGGCATTCTAACGGCCAATCCGATTTATGGGGCAAAAGCTACGGCAACCTCATCGGGCGAAAGCTTCATTGGTTCGTATATCTGGGAATACAATAAAGAGGATTTCCCGAAAATTCATCCAGCCCTGTTAAAAGGTCGTGCGGCCATCGTGAACAACGACGCGACAACATTGAAAGCACAAGTTGCCATTCTTCGGGCGGCTATGGAGAAAGCAGTTGCTAATGCTGCTTTAGGATACCTGGGCAAATGGAAAACCGCCGGTACCAATACAGCCGCAGCTGCTCACGCTATGGGCGAAGGACTGGGCTTTATCTATAGCCTGCGTTATGCTAAACTAAACGGGGGCGATGCTGCCTTCTCCGACGGAATTCTTACCAATCTGATTTACTCAGCACCTAATGGTTTTTGGGGTCTAACAAACGCCAAGATCGACGCAGCCAGCACAGCGATCAAAACAAAATTTAACATTGCCGGCTAACGAGCGACCAAAACTAACTAGTTAAGTTTACAGAGCGGTACGTCGTGTACCGCTCTGTCTCTGTTTTACAACATGATACAGTTTAGCTGGAAAAAAATCGGAATTGCCTGCGCTCTGATGGGCGTATTATGGGCTTGTTCAAAGACAGGTGACCCGGATTCGCCCACACCAACCACGCCCACCGATCAGGCCAGTAGTGACCGGAAGGCCATGCTGACCAACATCGCCGACAACATTATTTTGCCCAGCTATGCCAACTTCAAGGTTAAACTGGATGCTATGCTGGCAAAATCGGACGCCTTTGCGGCCAAGCCCGACAAAGCAGCTTTAACCGATTTACGGCAGGCATGGGCCGATGCCTATACCGAATGGCAGAAAGTCGAATTGTTTGATGTCGGGCCAGGTGAAAAGTACACGATTCGCAATTTTTTCAATATCTACCCGACCAATGTTACGGGTATTGAAGAATACATTGCCGCTGGGACTGGTACATTCGAAACACCGGTATCCTACCCCAAACAGGGCTTTCCGGCTCTAGATTACATGATCAATGGCCTGGGCGCCACCGACGATGCCATTCTGGCCCGTTACACGACTGCTGCTGACGCAGCCAAACGCATCGCCTACCTAAAGCGGTTAACGACCCAGATGAACACAACCTTTACAACGGTATATGGCGAATGGACGGGTGGTTACCGCGACACATTCATCAACTGCACCGGGCTGGACGCGGGTTGTTCGACCTCCAAACTGGTTAATGGGTACGTATTGCATTACGAACGGTACATCCGCTCGGGGAAAATAGGAATTCCATCCGGAGCAATGACGAACGGAACACCCAACGCTGAAACCGTCGAGGCCCTTTACAAAAAAGACCTGTCGCTGACACTGGCCAAAACGGCGCATCAGGCTATTGTCGATTTTTTCAACGGAAAAAGTGTCAAAACAGGTCAGGAAGGGCCAAGTCTGAAGACCTATCTGAATGGGCTTGGGGCTAAAGACAGCCGCACCGGAACCTCGCTGACAGACATCATCAATCAGCAGTTCACGGCCTCTACGGCCCAGCTCAACGGGCTGCAACCGATTCTGTACGATGCCATCAAGACCAACAATGCAAGTGTGGTTCTGGTATATACCGAAATGCAGAAAGCCGTTCGGATGCTCAAGGTTGATATGACAACGGCCATGAGCATTACCATCACCTACACCGACAACGACGGCGATTAACAGCAGTCTTCAGTCCTCAGTCTACAGCGCGAAAAAGACTGTTTCGCGCTGTAGACTGAGGACTGACCGTTGAAAACTTCCTCCCTATGCAGGCGTATTTTCACAGAACGACTTCTGCCGCTCCACTGGCCGTTTTCCGGATGGCGTTCGGATTGATGCTCCTGGGGAGCATTGTTCGTTTCTGGAGCAAAGGATGGATCATTGATTTATACATCAAACCGCGTTTTTTCTTTTCGTTTTACGGGTTCGAATTCGTCAAACCGCTGGGACCGTACACGTACATGCTCTTTGCGGTTTGTGGCATATCGGCCCTGTTCGTTGCATTGGGGCTGTATTATCGGGTGGCGATTGTGAGTCTGTTTCTAAGCTTTACGTACATCGAACTAATCGATAAGAGCACCTACCTAAACCATTACTACTTCGTGAGTATGGTTTGTCTGCTCCTGATCGTTCTGCCCGCCCATACCTATTTTTCAGTGGATGCTTACCGCAATCGTACCTTACCTGCCGACCAGATTCCGGCCTGGTGTATCGATTCGCTGAAACTATTTGTATCGGTGCTTTATTTCTTTGCCGGTCTGGCCAAGCTCAACAGCGACTGGCTGCTGCATGCCCAACCGCTACGTATCTGGTTGCCTGCCCACAATGACATGCCATTGATTGGCTTTCTGTTTAATTATAGTTGGACGCCCTATGTGTTTAGCTGGTTTGGCTGCCTCTATGATCTGAGTATACCGTTTCTACTCTGGAACCGCCAAACGCGCCCCTGGGCCTACGTAGCGGTGGTGGTTTTTCATGGACTGACAGCCGTACTTTTTCCGATCGGCATGTTTCCGTACATTATGATCGTAACGGCGCTGATCTTTTTCTCCGCCGACTTTCACCAGTCGCTGCTCAGCCAGATTGCCCGATTGTGTTCAGTGTCGACTACGTTTCTGAGCCCGCATCGTACCTTTGTATTTCAGCCAGTGGTGGGTCGGTCGATACGTGGGTTTCTGGCTGTTTTTCTGGTTGTTCAGCTCCTGTTTCCGTTCCGTTATCTGCTCTATCCCGGTGAATTGTTCTGGACGGAGCAGGGTTACCGGTTTTCGTGGCGGGTTATGCTCATGGAAAAAGCAGGCTATGCCCAGTTTACGGTGAAGGACAATGCAGGTCATCGCACAATTGTCAACAATACCCAATTCCTGACGCCCTTGCAGGAAAAAATGATGTCCACCCAACCGGATATGCTGTTGCAGTTTGCGCACATCCTCCGGGATTATTACGCTCAACATGGTTTTCAATCGCCCCAGGTCTATGTCGACTCGTACGTTGCCCTCAATGGCCGTTTAGGAAAACCCCTGATTGACCCCACAATTGATCTGGCCAGCAAACAGGAGTCGTTTGCGGCCAAACCATGGATTACTTCTTTCGATGATACGATTTACGGTTTTTAGTCTCTTTTTCCTTTGCACTGGCACAAGCGTTCTGGGTCAGTATCGGCTCACCGGGACGGTTCAGAGTCGCCACGATAGTACGTCAATTAATGGCTGCACGATTTACCTGAACGACGGTAAACGCACGGCCATAACGGACAAAACAGGGCAATTTGTCTTTCAGAATCTACCCAGCGGTAGCCATGTACTGCAAACCAGTTGCCCCGATTTCAAAGTAGCCAAACAAACCATAGCCATTACCGGACAGGATCAGCACGTAATAATCTGGCTCAATAGCCGCGACGAAACCCTGAGCGAAGTTGTGGTGACCGATAAGCAGTCCGATTTCGGCTTCACCCGAATGCGGGGCGTCGAAAGTATGGGGATTTACGAGGGTAAAAAATCAGAGGTGATCATTCCCGAACAACTCGTTGCCAATCTGTCGACTAACAATGCACGCCAGATTTACGCACGCGTTGCCGGGCTGAACATCTGGGAGAACGAAGGCGCGGGCCTGCAACTCAGCATCGGCGGACGCGGTCTCGACCCGAATCGAAGTTCTAATTTTAACGTACGGCAGAACGGCTACGACATCAGTGCCGATGCGCTGGGTTATCCCGAGAGTTATTATACGCCACCTACCGAAGCTGTTGGCCGGATTCAGGTGATCCGGGGAGCCGCTTCGCTGCAATATGGTACGCAGTTTGGCGGGTTGCTCAACTTTGTCATGAAAAAACCCGTGACCGACCGAAAAATTGAACTGGTTGCCCGGCAAAGCGTTGGCTCATTCGGTTTTTATAATGCGTTCACGAGTTTGAGCGGAACCGTGGGAAAGCTGAGTTATTATACCTTTTTTCAGTACAAGCAGGGCAACGGCTGGCGCCCAAACACGCACTTCACCAACTATACGGCTTATGCCGACGTCGATTATCATTTCTCGGAGAAAACGACGCTCGGCTTCGATATTACCCAGATGAGCTACCTGGCGCAGCAACCAGGCGGCCTCACCGACGAGATGTTTCGGGCCAATCCCCGGCAAAGTAATCGGGAACGAAACTGGTTTAAGGTAAACTGGACGATGCCTGCGCTGCATTTCGACCATAAATTCAACGCCCTCAATGAATTCAATGTCAGGCTGTTCGGGCTTTATGCGTATCGATATTCACTGGGATTCCGGCCGAATCGCGTCGCTAGTGTAGACGATAACAGCGAACGCGATCTGATTAAAGGCGATTTTCAGAACTGGGGAGCCGAAGCACGATACTTAAAACGGTATTATCTGGGTAAGAAACAGGCGGTTTTGCTGCTGGGTAGTCGTTATTATCATGGCTACAACCATAGCATACAGGGCTTGGGAAGCACTGGCCGGGATGCCAATTTTACGTTCATCGACGACAAACAGGCGATTTCGTCCGATTACCAGTTTCCGAACCGCAACGTGTCGGTCTTTGCCGAAAACATCCTGTATGTTGGCGAAAAATTGTCGATTACGCCCGGCGTTCGCTTCGAGTACATTCACACCACCGCCGACGGTTTCTACGGCACGGTTACGCGCGATCTGGCCGGTAATATTATCAGTTCGACCCGTACGAACGAATACCGCACCAATGGTCGGCAGTTCGTAATCGGTGGAATCGGGATAAGCTACAAGCCAACGCCCCAACTCGACATCTACGGCAATCTATCGCAGAACTATCGCTCCATTACCTTCAGCGACATGCGGATTGCGAACCCGTCGTCGGTCATTGATCCGAATTTACAGGACGAAAAAGGTTACTCCCTCGACCTGGGTATACGAAGTGCCCAAACGACGCTGTATAATTTTGACGTGAGTGGGTTTTACCTCAATTACAACAACCGCATTGGCGAAGTACAGTTCTATGACGAAAACGACCGGGTTCTCCGGCGTCGGGGCAATATTGGGCAGGCCATCATCATGGGTATCGAATCCTACGCGGAGGCTGATTTTCTGCGATTGGCCAATCCAGTAAATCAGGATTTAAGTGGGGTATTATTCGCGAATGTCGCCCTGATTCATTCGGAATATAACGCCAGCGAGATTGCCGGAGTAGCGGGTAAGCAGGTTGAATTTGTGCCGGATGTGAACCTGAAAAGTGGGATTCGGCTGGGGTACAAAAACCTAAAAGCGTCGTTTCAGTACACGTACCTCTCCGACCAGTTTTCCGACGCGACCAACGCCCGCGATGGCGGTGTTTCGGCAGTTATTGGCCTGATTCCTGCCTACAGCATCATGGATGCCAGTTTGTCTTATCAGTTGAGTAAGTTCCGGATCGAGACCAGTCTGAACAATCTGGCCGACCGCGCTTATTTCACCCGACGGGCCACGGGCTATCCGGGGCCTGGTATTCTCCCCTCCGATGGCCGTAGTGTTTACGTGACGTTGCAGGTAAAGCTATAAAGAGTCAGGGGCTGACTGAACCATACGCTATATCCCAACGATATAATGCCTGGTTTGGTCAACCCCGACTGCTAACTCACTTACTTCTTTCACTCAAACACTTCCATTTTCAATTCTGAACGAGCGTAATTAGATTGAAACTCCTTATTTGTATTCTCCAGGAAAATAAGCTGGATATTCCGTTGGCGGGCTACGGCGCCAAAATTTCGAATAGCCGTCACAACATCGCTGTCAATATAGGATGAGGCTGTTCCATCAATTTCGAGAATTGAGTTAGCCGGTACATTCTTCAGCATTTTCAACAGGCGGGCTTTACTGAGAAACGACACGTGATCGCCAAGTTTGACGTAGATGCGGGTTCGATCTTCACCACTATCCCAGTCGGTGCGAACACGGTGCGCATTGAGGTAATGATCGCGCAGAATGAAAAAGATGCCCGTCACCATTCCAATAGCAATTCCACTCAGCAGGTCGGTTAGCAAAATAGCCATTACCGTGACGACAAACGGAATAAACTTCGAAACACCTTCGGCAAAAACAGCTTTAACGATCTCTATTCGTGCCAGTTTATAGCCCGTCACCAGCAAAATAGCCGCCAGAGCCGCCCACGGCATCTTATTCAGCAAGGTAGGGAGCGTGACTACACACACAAGAAGCAGGGTACCATGGATCAGCGCAGCCAGCTTGGTACGAGCGCCCGAATTGATGCTTACAGAACTCCGTACAATAACCGATGTGAGCGGTATTCCCCCAATCAAGCCACTCACCAGATTACCGATGCCCTGCGCTTTCAATTCATGGTTAGTTGGCGTTTTGCGTTTTAGCGGATCGAGTTCATCCGAGGCTTCGATAGCCAGCAGAGCTTCCAGGCTAGCCACCAGTGCAATGGCAATCGCCGATGTATAGACCAGCGGGTTGTTCCACTGCGAAAAATCGGGAAAGGTAAATAAGTTCAGAAATTCGGCAGCATTATCCGGTACTGGCAGTTGCACCAGATGATTCCCCTGTAAGGCCCATTGCGGATTGATCATCCGAACCAGTTCGTTGGTACAGATCCCAAGTATAACCACAACCAGCGCAGCGGGTATGTTGCGGATAATTTTATGTTGCCTGAAGGCTGGTTGCTCCCACAGATAAAAGATTATCAGGGAAATCACCGAAATCAGAATAGCTCCACCACGAAACTGCCCAAGCGCCATGTGCAGTTGCTCAATGATGTTGAAACCACCTGGCTGAAACAGGGCAAATCCTTCGGCAGCATCGGCATCATAGCCAACAAGGTGCGGCAATTGCTTTATAATCAAAATAATACCAATACCGGCCAGCATTCCTTTAATGACCGACGACGGAAAAAAATTACTGATCATACCCGCTCTGGCGAAGCCCAGTCCAATCTGAATTATCCCTGCCAGGCAGGTAGCCAGCAAAAAAGCCGGAAATGACCCCAGCGATTCAATAGCGCCCAGGGTTACGATGATTAACCCGGCTTCGGGTCCCGAAATACTCAGTGCCGAACGGCTAACCGCCCCAACGACCAAACCACCTACAATACCCGCAATAATACCGGCGAAAAGTGGAGCGCCCGATGCCAGAGCAATGCCAAGGCATAAAGGCACGGCCACCAGGAATGAAATTGCCCCTCCCCGAATGTCGCCCTGCACGTTGCTTAAATCAATTCCCAGGTGTGTATTTTTTTTTATTGTTTCCATCAGGTTCCGTTGAGATTTATACTGCTGCGGCTGGTTGCTTTTCACAACGCATTAGCCACCGCTACTTTTTGTTGACTATTCCCTTGTCGAATCACCGACACGCCCTGACTGGTCGTGTTCTCCAGCTCGCGAAGGCGCTGTTCCAGGCGTTTCTTTTCGACGAGAAGGGAGTCGGCCCGCCGGCTTTCGGCGTTATATTGTGCACGATACTCCTGCCGTTGGTGTCGATAATCGACGTACTTGTTAAAGGCAATGCAGGCAATGATGAACCCCCAAACGGTAATCCAGTTGATCAGCTTTCCGGTCTTTCTGTTAACGTTGTCGTACATAGCTCAAGGCGGTTAATGAGTGTACCAAAAATTTTGCGCAACAAAGATAGACCAGCCAATAACTGCTGTCATTAGGGATCAGTTAGAAGGTGATGAGAAACCAATTAGAAACCGATTAGAAATCGATTAGAGGTTTTTGGGCAGCTGAATGGTGAAGGTTGTTCCGCGATTAATCTGTGAAAAAACCCTGATCTGGCCGTGGTGAAGCTGAATGATTCGGTAGGTGAGCGGAAGGCCAACGCCGTGTCCGTGAATGCGTTTGACGTTCTCGGCCCGAAAAAAGGGTTCGTAGATGCTCTTGATGTCAGTTTCCAGAATGCCGATTCCTTCATCCTTAAACTGAACCGTTACCCAGCGTTCGGTGGCGCCCAGTATGACCTCTACCCGCTTGTTTTCGGAAAACTTACAGCCATTTTCCATCAGATTGAAAAAGGCCGAATACAGGAGTGACTTGTTGCCCTCAATGGTTAGTGAAGGCTGAATTGTTTCGATCTGGCCATCAAATGAGAACACAACCGAATAGTCTGGCTGGCGATTCATAAGCATCTGGGAAGCCTGAAAAATAACTTCATCAATCGATACCTCACTGAATTTCAACGGCGTAGCCTCCAGACTCACCAGAGTCAGATCCAGCAGATTATTCGTCAGTTTGTTCATCCGCTGAATTACCTCCAGCACCGCTTTCCATTTGGCTTCGTGCTCTTCGACCGTACGTCGTTTTATCAGTGTCACTTCAATCTGGCCCGTAATGATCGTCAGGGGTGTACGTAACTCGTGGGATGCATTGGAAACAAAGTTCCGCTGCATCTCAAAAGCTTCCTGTACCCGGTCGAGCATCAGATTGAACGTATGCGCAAGCTGGGCTAGTTCGTCATGATCATTCCCGGCATTGACGCGTTGGTTCAGGTTAGACGCGGTAATCCGGTCCACCTGCCGAATCACGTCGGAAATAGGCCTTAAGGAACGTCCGGCATAGGCCCAGCCCACTGCCCCCATCAGAGCCAGACTGCATAGCAAACCCACGCCCATGATGGTTCCCAGGTGTTGCATTTCCTCCCGACCATACTGGTCATAGGCTGATGCGATCAGGATATACTCCTGTGTGTTATGTTGGTGAATGAAGCCGACGATTTCTTTTCCATGATGGCGAAAGAAAACTTCTTTCTTTTTCCGAATAAGATTCAGAATCTCAGGCTTTACGATTGCGCTGTCCCGTGTGGCATACAGCATTCGGTTGCTCCGATCATAAATATTGATTTGCTCTTCGGGGAGAGCGGTTAAATTATTTTGCTCGATGATCCGTAGCAGACGCGTCGTGATCTCATCTTCATCAAGGAGCAATCGGGCCGTAGTTCTTGCTTTGTCGCTCAGTCGCAGGTAAAAGTCGCGCTGCCGGAAATACTCTGCCGTGGCATAAACCACGAACGAAAAAAGCAGTAGAATAGCCGCAACAATTCCGACAAACGTAAACGATAGGCGAGTCCGTATTTTCATGAGTTAGTCGTCGGTGTCCTGCATAATGTATCCAATACCACTCAGGGTATGGATTAGCTTGAGTGGAAAATCCTTGTCTATTTTCTTGCGTAAATAATTGACGTACACATCCACTACATTGGTGCCCGTATCGAAATTAAGATCCCAGACATGCTCGATAATTTCGTTACGGGTCAGGGCACGATTTTGGTTTTTCAGAAAAAACTCAAGTAAAGCCAATTCCCTGGCTGTCAGCATGATTTTCTGATTTCCGCGTTTTACCGTTTTACTCTGCTGGTTCAGTTCCAGATCCGCAATTTTAAGAACCGGCAAGTCAGTTGACTGGACAGAGTTTCGCCGGGTAAGTGCCCGCAACCGGGCAACGAGTTCGCGAAATTCGAACGGTTTCACCAGGTAATCATCCGCACCCGCATCGAATCCATCCAGTTTGCTCGTCGTGCTCCCAAACGCAGTCAACATCAGAATTGGCAGGGTTTCAAAGCGGTTCCGAATCATCCGGCACAAATCAAATCCGCTGATGATGGGCAAATTCACATCAAGAATAACAATATCATAGTCCCGTTCAGCCAGCCTTTGTTGAGCTTCCATAGCATCGCCCGCTATTGTTGCCTCGAAGCCATACTCTTCTAAACCCGTTTTGATGAGCGCTGCGACTTCCCCTTCATCTTCAACGATCAAAATTCGCATAATATCCAGTATTGAGTAAACCCTTCCCGAAGAATCCAGGCCAGGCAGTTAATAAGATCAACTTAGTACTGGTAAAGTAACAGTGTTAGTGGGTCGATCAAGTTCCGAATCAATCACGCAATTTGAATTAATTCCGCCAATGCCCTAAAGAAACTGACTAACTGGCTTTGATACTAAGTACTAAAATCAAGCTTGTATCAGGCAATAACCTACTGCCTGATACAAGCTTGGCACCTCGTCAATCTAATGTCCAATATTTTACTTCCCAAAATCCTATCGGTCGGTAAATCAGACGAATAGCGTCAAAAAAAGCAGATGAACTATTTTTTCATATTGAAAAACCCATAAGTTTGTAAAAAAACGCCCATCATGCACAAACTAAATCTACTATACCTATCGACTATATTATTTATAGCTCTTTCTCCACCCCTGTTCGCTCAGAACACGTACTATTTTTCTGGCTACAAACCCACCTTCGACCCCACGATTCCAACCCCCGAGCAGTTTCTGGGCTACCCAATTGGTTCTCACTACACACGATACGATCAAATTGTAGCTTATCTCAAAGAGCTCGATCGGCTATCCGACAAGGTCAGTCTGATCAACATTGGCAAAACGTATGAAGAACGCCCTCAGGTCATCGCGTTCTTTACATCGGTTGCTAATCAGAAGAATCTGGAGCAGATCCGTAAAGACCATCTGCAACTGGCAGATCCAAAAATTCCGGCACCCGACTACGGTAAGTTACCGGTTGTTGTTCATCTGGCCTATACCGTTCATGGCAATGAAAACTCCAGCAGCGAAGCGGCCCTGTTGACAGCTTACTACCTGACGGCTTCGACCGACGCCGAAACAGGCCGGTGGCTCAATGAAGCTGTTGTAACACTTGATCCAGCCGAAAACCCCGATGGTCGCGATCGCGCCGTGCAATGGTTCAATCAGCATAAATCATTCCCACCGGTTACTGATCCGCTCGACCGCGAACATAACGAGCTCTGGCCCGGTGGACGTTTTAACCATTACCTGAACGACCTCAACCGCGACTGGCTTCCGCTGGCTCATATCGAGAGTCGCAACCGGATGAAGTTTCACCATGACTGGTATCCAAACGTGATGATCGATTTTCACGAGATGGGCACCAATAGTACCTACTATTTTGAGCCATCGAAACCCTACAGCACCGAAAACGACCTGATTCCGCGCGCTACCTACGATGTGCTGAATGTGAAACTGGCGAAATATTTTGCCAAAGCTCTGGATAATCTCGGCACGTTTTACTGGACCAAAGAGCAGTTCGATAACCTCTCTCCCATCTATGGGTCTACCTATCCCGATTTTACCGGGGGCGTTGGCGTGACATTTGAAGTGGGTAGCTCACGCGGACTGGCGCAGGAGGGCACCAACGGAGTCGTGACATTCCCGTTCACGATTCGGAACCATGTAGCAACCGGTTTAGCCGCCATAAAAGGAGCCGTTGAGGAAAAAGACGTTTACCTGAAACACCAGAAAGACTTCTTCGCATCAGCCCTGACCGACGCACAGAAATTTCCGACCAAAGCCTACGTATTTGGCAGCGCTACGGACGATAATCTGACCAATCGTTTCCTGGAAACACTCCTGCAACACCACATTCAGGTGTATGAGCTACCTCAGCGCGCTACCGTCGAGAACAAGACCTTTACACCAGGCAAAGCCTATGTCGTTCCGACTGCACAGCCCAATTACCGAATTGTTCATTCACTTTTTGAGGAAGTGACGGCCTTTCACGACAGTGTTTTTTACGACGTAACCGGTTGGTCGCTGGTGCATGGTTATGGACTTCCGTATGCCAAACTGAAAGATGCGGCTCTGGTGAAAGGCAGTCCGATTTCGGCGGCAAAGCCAATAACAGGAGGCATTCTTAACGGCCCATCGACCTACGCCTATGTGCTGAACTGGGCCGACTATCACGCATCGACGGCCCTATCAGCGCTGCAACAGGCAGGCGTTCAGGCCAAAGTAGCGCTGAAGCCGTTTCAGGTGAATACAGTGGCTCGTTCCAGCTCAGGTCCGCAAAGCATTAATCCCGTAAAAGACGACCCAAATCGTGATTTCGGATACGGTTCCATTGTGATCCCGGTAGCCGTTCAATCTATCAGCGCCGATTCGCTCTACAAACTAGTCAACGCGATCAGTAAACAGGCTGGCGTAACATTTACGGGTGTTTCAACGGGCTTCAATGCAGGGGGCATCGATCTGGGCAGCAACAACATCCGTACACTGAAAAAGCCCGAAGCCGCTTTACTGGTTGGCCAGGGCGTTAACCCATCCGAAGCAGGTGAAGTCTGGTTTTTGCTGAGTGAACACCTGAAACTACCGCTCACAAAAATCGAAATCAGTAACGCCGGACGGGCGAATTGGAGCCGTTACAACACCGTGATTCTGGTGGGCGGTCAGTACGCATCGCTCGACAAAGCGGTTGTTGCCCGACTGAAAAACTGGGTTGAAGAGGGCGGTACGCTAATCACCCTCAAAAACGCATCGGAATGGGCAATCAAACAGGGTCTGGTTAAAGAAAACCTACTGGCTCCAACTGCCATCGTGAAGGCAGATACGGGCAAATCGGCAGCATCCCGCCCGAACGATCGTATCGACTTTGTCAATATTGCGGCCAAAGAAGGGCCTCGTGCCGTGGCTGGCTCGATTTATACGGCCGATCTGGACATTACAAACCCACTTGGATTTGGTTTTTCTGACCGTAAAATCTTTGTGTTCCGCAACGGAACGACCATTCTCAAGCCGAGCAGCAGTCCCTACGGCACGGTGGTAAAATACACCGCGTCGCCCTATGTGAGCGGGTTTGTCTCGAAAGAAAATCTGAAGAAAATCAGCAATTCGGCGGCTGTGGTTGTGAGTCCGGAAGGAGCCGGGCGGGTCGTGCTGTTCGCCGATAACCCGAACTTCCGCAGTTACTGGCATGGCACCTCGAAAGTGTTCCTGAATGCGCTGTTGTTCGGCCAGCATCTGACGGTTCCGGCTACCCAATTGTCGAACGGTCAGGAAGAGAATTAGCATGGTGTCGCCAAAGCGAACGATGGTCTTTGGCGACAATTTTATAAATAAGTAGTAGCGAATACCTATGCAGATTAACTGGATTGCCTTTGCCGTTCCCTTGTTCCTGTTTTTTATGGGGGTGGAATACCTCGTTGCCAGATGGCAGAAGAAAAAGTACTTTTCATTTAACAATTCGGTTGCCAACCTGAACGTGGGCATCGCCGAACGGCTGATCGATAGTTTTACAGTCGGCGCGTTTTATTTCGTGTACGATTATTTACATCGACACTATGCCCTGTTCGACATTAAAACCAATGCCCTGACCTGGATAGCTTTGCTCATCGCCACCGATTTTGTCTGGTACTGGTATCATCGACTGGCTCATGAAATCAATGTATTCTGGGCCGTTCATGTAGTGCATCATCAGAGCGAAGATTTCAATTACACCGTTTCGGCCCGCATTACGGTCTTTCAGGCCGTGGTACGCACGGGTTTCTGGTCGATTTTGCCGATCATCGGTTTTCCCCCCGAAATGATCACAACCATGCTGCTGGTTCACGGGCTCTATCCATTTTTTATTCATACCCGCACAATAGGCAAGCTGGGATGGCTCGAGTATGTGTTCGTGACGCCTTCGCACCACCGTGTTCACCACGCGAGCAATCCCGGCTATCTGGACAAGAACTATGGTGACGTCTTTATTTTCTGGGACAAACTGTTTGGCACCTTTGCCGAAGAACAGGAAGAGCCCGTTTATGGCTTAACCAAACAGCTCGACAGCCATAGCTTTCTCTGGCAGCATTTTCATTTTCTGCTTGAGTTAGTTGAACACGCCCGTCGAACACCGGGATTCAGGGCTAAAATCAAGCTTCTTTTCGACAAACCCGATGCCGTTGACCCGACGATTCGCGAGGGATTAGAAAATCAGTTGTTGTTGCGCTCATCCGTACGGGCTACAAGCCGACGATTTCGGGGCTATGTCGTTGGGCAACTGACAGGTATCCTGTTGATCTTATTTACCTACCTGTTGTTTGATGGCTATGTATCTATACCCGTAAAGATCCTGACCACCCTCTTTATTTTGCTGACAGTAATTAATTGCGGAGCACTGCTGGAACAACGGCAATGGGTACTGTACCCTGAAATTGGCCGATTGATCGTGTTATGGCTTGGTTTATACCTGACCCTGGGCTATCCGATGCTGGTCATTCTGGCCTATATCGGTAGTCTGTCGATTTGGGCTTATTTTTCTTTGATTCAAAAACGTTATTTCCGGCTCGTGTATGGAGCCGTGGGATAAGATCAGGCTTACGGCTTGCCGACGTTTTTACAACGACATACTATAAATCACTGGATTACCTTCATTACTAACTACAACCTGAATTTTATGCGACACAAACTCGAAAACAATCTAATGGCGTTCCGGGACAATAAGATGGCCCGGAAATCATCATCATTGACGGTGTACTCACGCTGGTTTATGGCCCTCTGTCTGCTATTGACGCTTGTGGTATCAGGGTTTCGTATTGCCGACGATCCGGCTTACCGGGAAAAAATCGATCAATGGCATCAGAAACGTGTCGTTTCGTTAAAGAGCGAAAATGGCTGGCTCAATCTGGCTGGCCTATTCTGGCTGAAAGAGGGTAAAAACTCACTCGGTCGGGGTTCTGATTTTGATATTGCTTTCCCGGTAGCCGATGCCCCCGCCGATCTGGGCCAGCTTTATCTGGAAAAAGGAGACGTTCGTTTTGTTCCGAACAAAGGAGCAACCGTATCGGCCAATGAGAAGCCCCTAACTGAATCTACCGTCGTTTTTAGTCCAAATCAAAAGCCCCTAACCCTGGCTCATGGCTCGCTGCGGTGGTTTATCATTAAACGGGGCAATCAATATGGCATTCGCTTACGCGATCTCAATAGCCCTTATGTAAGCGAATTTCACGGTGTCGAGCGTTTTCCGGTCGAAGAGAGCTGGCAGGTTAAAGCGCGGGTGGAAACCCCATCGGTTCCAAAAACCATTCCGATTCTGGACGTACTCGGCCTGACATCACAACAACCGTTAGTGGGTACTCTTGTCTTCGAGCGAGCGGGCAAAACCTACCGGCTCGATGCGGTTGGTGAAGGACAAAAGTTATTTATCCTGTTTGGTGACGCCACCAATACCCACGAAACCTACGGGTCGGGGCGGTTCCTGTACGCTGACAAGCCAGGCCCCGATGGCACAACCACACTCGACTTTAATCAGGCCATAAACCCACCCTGCGCGTTTACTCCCTATGCAACCTGTCCGCTGCCGCCGAAACAAAACAAGCTGGTATTGGCAGTTACGGCCGGAGAAAAACGTTACGGAGATCATTGATGGATTAGTTATCGTATGCAAAGCGACCGAAATCAGAACAGAGCGGCTCATTTCCAGGAACTGACTTATCAGGGCCAGTTGGACACGGTTTGGCGACAGGGGAAATCACTGCAGATCCGGCGAATTCCGGGCTACTGGATTCACCTCTACGCCGTTGATGCTCTTTTTGTGGAAATGTGGATCTGTCAGCGACAATATGATGTTATGCTATTGCGCGTGCTGGACAGTATCGATGAATTAGAACCCTATCTGCATACGATTCAACTGTCGCTGCAAGAACTCCTGCCGTAACACGTTTTAAACACAATTTTCATGAATACGACATTAGGCACTGGCCTCCAATCGAAATTACCCCATGTTGGCACCACCATTTTTACGGTCATGTCGAAGCTGGCAGCCGAAACCGGGGCCATCAATCTCTCACAGGGATTTCCGGGATTCGATTGTTCGCCCGAACTGGTGTCGCTGGTTGAGCGCTATCTGCGAAAGGGATTTAATCAATACGCGCCTATGACGGGTGTTCCTGCCCTGCGGGAAGCACTGGCTCAGAAAGCGTTCGATCAATACCGGGTTGCTTATGACCCCGACACTGAAGTAACGGTTACGTCGGGAGCTACCGAAGCTCTTTTTGCGGCCATTACGGCGGTGATTCGGCCGGGCGACGAGGTTATCGTATTCGAACCCGCCTACGATAGTTACGTTCCTGCCATCGAATTGAACGGCGGGGTTCCGGTTTATGTGACGCTGACACCACCCGATTATCAAATCGACTGGCAGGAAGTAAGTCAGAAAATTACCGACAAAACCCGGCTGATTTTAGTCAATACACCCCATAACCCTACCGGACGGGTCTGGACAACGGATGACCTTCAGCAACTAGCCGATCTGATTCAGGATCGCGACATCTGGATCGTGAGCGATGAGGTCTACGAGCATATTCTGTTCGATCATCGGACACACCTGTCGCTGATGACGCATCCGGTCTTACAGGAGCGTACGTTTGTCGTTGGCTCCTTTGGCAAGACATTTCACATTACAGGCTGGAAAATAGGGTACTGTCTGGCACCGAAGGAATTAAGCGCTGAATTTCGAAAAATCCACCAGTACCTGACATTCAGTACGGTTACGCCTATTCAGTATGCGCTGGCCGATTATTTAAACGATCCGGATCACTATCGGCAACTACCGGATTTCTACCAACGAAAGCGTGATCTGTTTCTGGCTGGACTGAGCCAGTCACGGTTCAGCTTCAAACCGGCAGAAGGTAGTTTTTTTCAGACGGTTTCGTACGTCAATATCACCGACGAGCCAGACTACGATCTGGCCGTGCGGCTTACAAAAGAAATTGGCGTAGCGTCGATTCCCGTTTCTGTTTTTTATCAGCAGAAAAATGATTACCAAATGCTGCGGTTCTGCTTTGCCAAAGAAGACGCAATTTTGCAGGAAGCTGCTCAACGACTTAGTCAATTATAAACGTAACGATCAATGAAAAACGTAACTATTCAGAAGCCCCAGAATCAACTGGCTGGTTTTCGTCAATCGGAACTGGATTGCCCGGTCGATGGGGTGAAAGTCAATGAAAATAAAGTGCGGACGGTCGCTTTCTTTGTACTGCTGATCGCAATCGCCTATATATTTAGCCGTTTCTGGCTGCTGCCGGTTGTACTCCTGGTTGATTTTGCACTCCGGGCGTTCGATTACGGAAAGTTTAGCCCATTAGCCCGACTAAGCGATAACGTGGTAAAAGCACTGCACTTTCCGGTTCGCCCGATCGATCAGGCCCCTAAACGCTTTGCGGCTGGTGTCGGTATGATGTTTGCTGCTTCTATTCTGACAATAGATCTGCTGGGTGGCAATCCGCTCGTTCTGACCATTACATTAGCCCTTTTTGCGGCTCTTGAATCACTGGCAGGCATTTGCGCTGGTTGTTATGTCTATACGATTCTGAAACGCAGCAAAATCATCAACTAGCCATTTCCTATGCCCCGGATAACACCCCTTCCCTCTGGCGACGTTACGCCCGACGTACAGACGGCTTTCGACGCCCATGTTACCGATTATCCAGGTAGTCGAATCACGAACATGAAAGCAACGCTTGGCCGATCGTTGCTTTCATTCCAGATTTATATGCAATGGTACCCGCTGTATGAAGAAGTGAAGAAAACGCTCGGCGACCGGCTGGCTTATCTGTTTGCCCACGCCATTTCGGAAGGATCGAACTGCCCGCTGTGCACCACTTTTTTCCGGCGAATCATTATTGACAATGGCGAACGCCCCGAAGACCTACAGCTCAGTACACACGAGCAGGCCGTTATCAACTTCGGAAGTGCAATTGCGCAACATAAGGGAGAGATTCCTGACGAACTCTACGAACCCATTGCCGAACGCTATACCGATCAGCAGATTGTGGTACTGGTTGCCTTTGCTGGGCAGATGATTGCCACAAACGTGTTTAACAATGTGCTCGACGTTACTATTGACGATTACCTCTATCCCTATTTGCCCCTGACCCAACAACACCAACCGTAACCAATGGCTGATTTACAGAAAAAAGTAGCGTTCATTACCGGAGCGGCTCATGGTCAGGGCCGGGCTGTAGCTCTTGCTTTAGCCAAAGAGGGAACCCATATTGTTGCTTTTGATCTGGCCAAACCCCTGGCCTATCCCGGTTATAAACTCGGCTCCGAATCAGAGCTCGAATCGTTGCAGCGCGAGGTAGAAGCGTTGGGGGTCGGGTGTCTTACCGTTCAGGGAGATGTTCGACGCAATGATGATGTAAAACAGGCCGTTGACGCAGCCGTTGCCGATTTTGGCCGAATCGATATTCTCTTCAATAATGCGGGCATCTGTGCCTACGGATTGGCGCACGAACTTCCCGAAGAAGAATGGGACGCCATGCTCGACATCAATCTGAAGGGTGCCTGGCTGGTAGCCAAGCATGTGATTCCGGTTATGATCAGGCAAAAGAGTGGTGTTATCATCAACAATTCGTCCATTGCCGGGCTACGGGGTATGAATCGCCTGAGTCATTACGCAGCCTCAAAATGGGGATTGGTTGGCTTAACCAAATCGTGGGCCATTGAACTGGCTCCGCATAACATTCGGGTCAACTCGATCCACCCAACCGGCGTCAATACGCCCATGAACGATGGCCTGGCCGAACTCGAAGGTACTACCACACAGGCGATTGCTGAACGGTCGGCAGGCAATCTACTTCCCGTACCCTGGGTAGAACCCGAAGACGTTTCGGCTATGGTTCTCTACCTGGTTTCCGACGGAGCACGATACATAACCGGTTCGCAGTTTGTGCTGGATGCGGGCCTGCTGACACGGTAAGAAAGCGGATAAGATTTTACCCGATGGCGATGTATCTTGCCAATTCATTCAGAATCGATAGTGCTGTATGCGTTTCCGACGGATCGAAGAAAAAGATGCGGATGTAGTTTGGGACATCGTCAGCCACATTATTCAGACAGGTGACACCTGGGTTTTCGCTCCTGATTCGTCACGGGAGAAAATGCTTGACATTTGGTTCGACCCACAGAAGTACGCATATGTCTGTGAGCTGGAAAACGAAGTAGTCGGCACATTTTTTATCAAAGCCAATCAGCCCGACTTGGGTTCGCACGTAGCCAATGCGGGTTATATGGTGAAACCTGAATGCAGGGGCCGTGGTATAGCCGAAGCCATGTGCCGTTTTTCGCTGGATGAAGCCAGGCGGTTAGGCTTTAAAGCCATGCAGTTCAACAGCGTTGTCAGCACAAATGAGGTAGCGATCAGGCTTTGGAAACGGTGTGGTTTTGAGGCTATTGGTACGCTGCCCAAAGCCTTTCACCACCAGACATTAGGCTTTACCGATGCGCTGGTTATGTATCAGTGGCTGGAGTAAAGAGACATCCTGTTTCCCATTGTTTCCCTATCTGGCAAACGCTATCACTTCCGCTATAGTCCCACAAGTCAATTGCCTTTTGGTTATGCTGATCATGCAGCATCAGGCCACCAGTAATCTGGCCAGCAATTAACCTCCCCTCAACACAGAATCTTACCCGTAAAGGCGTTTTTTTACCCATAAACACACGGCTATCTATAAGTCGACACCAGCCTGTGTTCATTATTTTGTTAGTTTTGGAAATGTCAATATTAAATTAGTGTTAATAAATTATTAACAAATTGTTAAGAAATATGAAAAGACATTTCCGTTCATTTACCCTCAAAAGGCTATCTCTGAGTATGATAGCCTTTTTGATTTCTGGGTTTTTGTGGGCCCAGACAGCTATTCAGGGAACGGTCCTGGATGCTAAAAAAGAGCCATTAGTGGGTATAAACGTTCTCGTAAAAGGAACCACTCGTGGAACGGTTACCGATGTTACCGGTAAGTTTTCGGTGAATGCTGACCCTACAGCAACGCTCATTTTTTCGGGTGTTGGATTTGTCAGGCAGGAAGTGCCCGTCGGGAATCGAACCGAACTTTCGGTAACACTGGCCGAAGACAACGCCGTGCTGAGTGAAGTAGTCGTAACGGCCCTCGGTATCAAGCGCGACAAGCGTTCATTGGGGTATTCAATCCAGGAATTAAATGGGCAGGACATTTCAACGGCCAAAGAAGCCAACGTAGCCACTACACTGGCCGGAAAAATGGCGGGTGTTCAGGTAACTCGCTCAGCGAATGGCGCAGGCGGCTCGTCGCGGGTGATCATCCGGGGTGCTAACTCCCTCGTTGGAAACAGTCAGCCACTGTATGTCATTGACGGTATTCCAATGGACAATCAAAATCCAAAGGCCCCCGGCAGCACGGGCGGTATTGACTATGGCGATGGAATTTCCAATATCAACCCTGAAGATATTGAAACAATTTCCGTGTTGAAAGGACCCAACGCGGCAGCCCTATACGGTCAACGGGGTAGCAACGGCGTTGTTCTGATTACAACCAAATCGGGTAAAAACCGAAAAGGCATTGGTGTTAAATACGGTATCGATTACTCGCTGGGCAATGCCTTGGTTTTGCCTGATTTTCAGGACGAATACGCACAGGGACTGGATGGCACCTTCACAAATTTCCGGGGTAACGACGGCAAAATTTACACCTGGGCTGCGGCTCAGGCAGCTGGTATTCAGGGCATTCCCAAGATGAGTGGTGGCCGCGATCGCTTCACCCGAGCCAGTTGGGGCCCTCGCATGGATGGTCAGCAGTATGAAGATCAGTGGGGCAATGTGTTGAGTCTCACACCGCAGCCAAACACGTTTCAGAAGTTTTTCAATACCGAAAAACAGATGGTCAATAACCTGAGTCTGGAGGGTGGGAATGATGCGGTGAGCTATCGTCTGGCTTATTCCAATACGAACATTAATGGCTATGTGCCTACCAACACCCTCAACCGCAATAACATCAGCCTGCGCACCGTGGCCAAAGTAACATCGAAGCTGGAAGCTGATATTAAAGTCAACTACATTGCTCAGGCGGGGGTAAATCGCCCTACGGTTTCCGATGCCGCCGATAATCCGGCTTATATTTTCATCAGCCAGCCAAGAAGTATGCCAATGGATATTCTGGCGAACTCGGCCTGGACTGCCGCCGATATTGCCAAGCAACTCGGGTATGGTACTACCGCTTTTGTTGGTCTCGAAAAGACGTATGCAACCAACTCATCGACTGCCAATCCCTACTGGACGATGACACGTACACGCAATTCCGACGATCGTCGTCGTATTATTGGCCTGGTTAAATTGAGTTATCAGTTCAATGACTGGATTCGCCTGACGGCCCGGACCGGAACGGATTTTTATACCGATCAGCGTTTCCGGTATCGCGACAAAGGTACCTACGTAACCACCAACAAAAATGGCGACATCACGGAAGAAGTTACGCGTACCCGCGAGGATAACAGCGATGTTTTGCTGTCACTTACACCCAAAATTTCGGAGGATTTTTCATTCGGTTTAAACATTGGCGCCAACCATCAACGCTATTATTCCCGTACAACCGGAAATACGGGCAATGAATTTATTGCACCCAACCTGTTCATCATCAACAACACACTAACGAATTCGTATGTATTTGGCCTTACCGAGTCGTCGATCAATTCGGTGTATGCATCAGGATCGGTAGGGTATAAAGAGATGGCCTTTATTGATTTTTCGGCCCGCAACGACTGGTCGTCGACACTGTCGCCAAAAAACAATTCGTTCTTCTATCCCGCCGTCAGCGGCAGCCTGATCCTGACGGATGCCTTTCGTTTACAGAGTCCTACACTGAGTTTCCTGAAAGTGAGAGCATCATGGGCACAGGCAGGCAGTTCGGGCAGTCCGTATCAACTCAACGGAAATTACTCCCTCGATCAATACACCCAGGGCGGCATCCCCCTCGCTTCGTTTGCATCGACCATTCCCGATCCAAACCTGAAAAACGAGTTGACCACATCAACAGAATTTGGCGTCGAAGCCCGTTTGTTCAAAAATCGCCTGGGCCTGACGTTTGCGTATTACAATGCCGGAACCAAAAATCAAATTCTGAATGTGCCTTTACCCCCGTCGAGTACGTTTACATCGCGGTTGATCAATGCAGGGGAAATTCGTAACCACGGTATCGAGTTGTCTTTCAACGCAACGCCCGTTAAAACGGCATCTGGTTTCTCCTGGGACGCTACGCTGAACTATTCGCACAATCGGAACGAAGTGGTTTCGCTGGCAGAAGGCGTTTCAACGTACATTCTGGGTAGCGATCGGGGTGTACAGGTTATTGCGACTCCGGGCAAGCCTTTTGGTACGATTCTCGGCAATGGCTTCCAGTGGCTTCGGGATGGGTCAGGAAACCGGATCATCGATCCGGCAACGGGCCTTCCGGTGAAAACAAACGCCAAAATCCTGTACGAAATGGGCAATGCATTGCCTAAATGGATTGGTGGTTTCAACAACGTATTCCGTTACAAAGGCCTGATGTTGTCAGGTCTGATTGACGTCAGCCAGGGTGGCAAAGTATACTCGCAGAGCTTACGCGAAGAATTGATTTACGGAACGATCAAGAAGACGCTGCCAGGCCGCGATGGAAGCTATGTGGCGGAAGGAGTTGTCGGTTCGAAATCGGCCGATGGCACCTGGACCGGAACCGGACAGGCCAATACCAAAACCGTACGAGCGCAGGATTACTGGAACGTTGTGGCTCCCGATAAAGACAATGTTGTATCAGAAGAGCTTCTCAATGACGCCAGTTATGTGATGCTGCGGGAAATGACGCTCAATTACAGTATTCCAGCCAAGTGGGTCAACAAAACGCCCTTCCGCAGTATCCGGGCGGGTGTCTATGGCCGGAACCTGTTCTATTTACAGCGCAAGACGGATGGATTTGCTCCAGAAGCCTCCTCCTTCAACGTCAACAATTCTTCATTAGGTCTTGAATCGACGGCCTTACCCCTACTTCGGTATTTCGGCTTTAGTCTGAATTGTGAACTGTAAATCGTACCCTGAATCGATACGATTCTTTACTCCAAACTTGATTCGTCAATGAAAAAAATACTGACACCCATTTATATAGCTGCAACTCTGTTATTATCGCAGGCCTGTACGGATGACTTTGAGAAAATAAATACGCCACCAACTTCGGTCACAACAATTGATCCTGGGCTGGTGCTGTCGAAAGTTCAGCGCGATGCTGCCTTTTCGGAAGGTTTTGAATACCCAAATAACCAATTTGGCTCCTGGATACAGCAATGGGCTGGCGGAGTACTGATTTCAAGCTCGCGCTATGTTCAGCAGGCCGATACTGACCTCTGGGCGAGTCATTACGTCTATCTGCGGAATATCAGCCAGATCAGAAATCAGTTATTGAAAGGACTGGAAAACGATCCGAAAGGCCGTACCAAGCTAGCCATTGCCCGGATTGTCGAGATTTCGATTTGGCAGCGGCTAACCGATTTATTCGGTGACGTACCCTATTCGCAAAGTGCGCTGGGTGTCGAAAATGTGAATAACCAACCCGCGTTCGATACGCAGGAATCTATTTATAAATCACTGATCACCAGCCTCGATGCGGCTATTTCGCAGCTCAATGCGGCTGACGATAGTTATGGCACAGCCGATTTTTACTACAAAGGCGATGTGACAAAATGGAAGAAATATGGCAACTCACTGAAGCTTCGATTAGGGATGCGCATTCGCTACGCCGATGCGACTCTGGCTCAGAAAACCGTTACCGAAGCGATGGGCCAGCCGTTGCTGGAATCGAACGCCGACAATGCGGCCATTCCAACCTACAACGATGCGACCAACGCCAACGTCCACCCTGTACTGAACCATTGGCTGGCTGGAAGTCCTGACCTGAAATACCTGGCCGATACGTTCGTGAACCAACTGGTAGCAACCAGCGATCCCCGATTGCCACGCCTGGTTGAACCGACTGTCAATTCTGTAAAAGCCGGAAAACCGGCCTTCAAAGGGATTGGCGTCGCCCTGACTGATGCGCTGCTCAAAACCATCATCAAGGACGATTACTCGACGGCTTCGCAGACAACGTTTTTCAATAAAGCGTACTCACCCGCCATTCCATGCGCTCAATTTACCTTTGCTGACGTGAGTTTTTACAAAGCTGAAGCCGCTCTTGAAGGCTGGGGCGCAACAACCGATCAGGCCGAGAAATTCTATCAGGATGGTGTAAAAGCAGCTATGTCAATGGCCCCGTATAATGTAACAACGATTCCGGCCACCTATACCGAGTTATCATTTACGGGTTTGACGAAAGAACAAAAACTCGAAAAAATCGGTACCCAAAAATGGATTCAGTTGTTTGGGCGTTCCTACGAAGCCTTTATTGAATGGCGGAGAATGGGCTATCCAAAACTGGCTCCCGGCCCAAATCCGGGCTCGACAAATGGACAAATTCCCCGTCGGTCGGTCTATTCCACTCAGGAAGCATTGCTTAATAAAACCAACTATGATGCGGCTGTAGCTCGATTTGCCAGCGGTGATTCGTACCTGAGCAAAGTATGGTGGGATAAACGCTAACTACCAGGCAGGTTCAATACGTATCGCTCGATCAGTGGAGGCCGTTTCAGAAGTAGCTGAAACGGCCTCTTTTTATACCATTGGCAACAACGGAAACGGCCCCATCAATACCTGCTGCACCTCATTGGGCGGCAGGTTGAGCCACTGCTGCAATACCGTCGCGTAGACCGAACGGAAATCATACTGCATGGCCACATTATCATTGACCGTTGCGGTGGTAGGCAGTTGCGGATTCGTTCCAATAACACCTGCCTTAACCACATTTCCAAAGTAAAAAACCGGAGCAGCCGCACCATGATCAGTGCCACCGCTGGCGTTGGATTTGATCCGGCGGCCAAACTCGGAAAATGTCATACCCATCACCCGATCAGCTACGTTCAGTCCTTTTAGGTCGTCCATAAAGGCCCCGACGGCTTCCGATACCCGGCGCAGCAATTGTGCGTGTGTGCCCGTAGTCGTATCATCGGGCTCGGCTTGTTTCGCATGCGTATCGAAACTGCCGGTACTCACCAGATACACCTTTGTCCGAAGCCCACCCGCTACCAATCGGGCAACGATTTTCAACTGATCGGCAAGCGGGTTTTTGCCGGGCGCGGGATATTTTTCCGATTGTCTGGTTATGCTCAGCGCGGCTTTCTTAATCACTCCAGCATATTGATCGGTTTTCTGCGACACTTTTTCGAGGTACGCCAGTTGTTCGCCCCAGCGGGTATTACTCGTTGCATCGGTTTTGTCCTCAATCAGGTTATAGAAATTGGCCGGATTACTAATCGCCAGTCCCATCGTAAAGGCCGGGCCCTGAAAAGCCGAAGCCACTACCGAACCAACCTGAATTGCCAGCGGATCGGGCATGATTTCATTAGGGTACTTATCCGGGAAACCCGGAAACGAATCGTTCAGATAACGCCCGGCCCAGCCCGTATTCAGCACTTTGTCGGAGTCAGAGCCGGTCATCCAGATGTCGGTAGCCCGAAAGTGAGAGAAATTAGGCTTAGGATAGCTTACAGCCTGCACAATGCCCGCTTTACCCTCGTTGAATAACTGCTGAATTTCTGCAAGCGCAGGGTGCAGAGCCATGGCGTCGGCACCGTTGAGTTTCAGAACTTTGTTTTGTGGCAGAGCGATATTGGGTCGGGCCGCCTGATACGCGCCATACTGATCGACAGGAATAACCGTATTCAATCCATCGTTTCCGCCGTTGAGCTGAATAAGCACCAGTACCCGGTCATTAATCTGTTCATGACCAGAGGCAGGCATCAGCGATGTCTGGGCTATTGCCTTAAGCGAAAACCCGTTCAGAAACTGGGGCAATAACACCCCGCCTACCGCTGTGTTTTTTATGAAGTCTCGTCGTTTCATAGGTAATGAGCGAAAGAGTCAATGAGCAATAAAATAGCATAAGCAATTCACTCTTTCGCTCATTCACTCATTCACCATTAGGTTAACTGATACTGCGGCAAATTCATCAGGTACTTGTATAAGCTCTTTAGCTTGCGGGTCACATTGGTTTTGTTTACGGTATCATCGGGTTTGGCAGTCAGGTTTTGCCAGGCCTGCGTCCAGTAATGATCCGACATCATGTCCTGCAAACCCGACAACAAAATGCTGGTTTTGATGTACTGTTTGTCTTTTTCGGGCAGTTCCAGCATATACAGTCTCCGGACAGCATCGTCGATGAGCGCAACCGGATCGGCAGGATTTGGCAGTGTTTGGGTAAATGTCAGTACATCTATAGCCAGTTTTTTGCCATTACGCCCAATGGCACCGTTGGTCATGCCATCCGTAAATACGTTACGCTTAGGCAGTGTATCGGAGTTTACCCAGAGCTTATCGAACATCGGTTCCTGATAGTAGGCAGGCCAACCAGCCACGTTGGGTGGATCGCCAATATTCTGCTGCATGGCCGCCGTCTGATTTTGAACGGCCAACCACAAACCGTATTGATCAGCGTAGTCTGTAGATTCGGGGAAAGCGATACCAAACTCGCGGCAAAGGCCCACCGTATAGTCGAGCGGACTTTTGATCATGGCGCCCCGATTCATGGCCTCGAAAAAGTGCTGGCTGCCGAACAGCTCGCATAATACGGGTTTGATCTCATAGTTATTGGCCCGAAAAACGTCGGCCAGGGGCGTAATGATCGTCGCTTCAGTATTGGCATCAATCTGGTGATAAACAAAAAAGCGGTAGAGTTTCCGGCAGATAAACCGGGCCACTTCGTCCTGCGCAAAAATCATTGTCAACAGGTCGTCCAGTTCCTGTTCACCATCGGGGCCACGCCGTCCTTTTATGGTTGTGTTCTGATAAAATCCGGAGAACGTTTTGTCACTACTGTCGTGTCGGCCCGGATCAAAAAGGCTAACGAACGTAATGGTATCGTTTCGAAAGCCAGTGAGCACTTTAGCCGCTGCTTTCACGTCGGCTTCGGTATACTGCGAACCCGGTCCTTTTCCGACCGTAAAGAGTTCCTGCAACTCACGACCGTAGTTTTCGTCTGGTGCTTTTTTGTTGCTGGCCGTACCGTTCAGGTATTTCAGCATGGCCGGATCTTTGGTTATCGCTTTTACCAGTTCTTTAAAATTGCCCAGCGCGTGCTGACGCAATAGCGCATTGTGCCGGTAACACATCAGCGCATTGTCGACCATATTTGCCTCGGTGGCGAAATGATTGTGCCAGAATACGACCATTTTCTCGCGCAACGTCCGGTTCTGATTCAGCATCAATCCCAGCCACCAGGCTTTAAATGAGTTTCTACGCCGACCATTGTTCGTGCCATCATAGTTGATGGATGTTGTCCAGGTCTCGCCAGGCATAATCTCATCGTCGGTAAACTTGTTGTCGTTGTAGTTATTGATCGGCGGAGGTGGGGCCGGTTCGTCGGCCAGAAGTTCCTTAAGTGCCTTGCGTGGTGTGAGCGTACGAACGTGCACGACATCATCGGGCTTTGCCCCAAACATAGTCCGTTTCAGCAAATGCTTTACGTCTTCATCACTCCATTTCCCACGAAATGTTTCCAGTCGGGTTGTGGCTTCTGTGCTTTCCATACCGTTGATTCGTTGATGGGTCACGACTCTTCAGATAGGTATCTAACACAAATCAGCACCTGAGTGGCTCATTTTTAACAAAAGTTTAACCATTCAGGAGCATTTTTCGCTGATCATTCAGCGGTTCAACCGCCGGAAAATGCACCCATTGCTTTCCCATTCGCTCAGCCAACATCCCATTCCCGCCACTCATCAAGCGTCCAAACCGTTCCAGTAGTTTGCATTACATAGTACCAACTACTGCCTATATCTTTGTTTCACCAACCGGAAATAACCCGGCTAGATTTTAAACTGAAACAAAAAACACATAAATCATGAAAACGCTCATCAAACCCCTGCTTTTGACCCTTTCACTGGGAATCCTTACCTCATTCGCTTCGTTTTCTGAAGCTAAACCAGGTCGTCCTGCTACAGTCGCTTCGTATAAATCGGGTATTTACACGACCCTGGCCGGGAAGTTAAGCATTGCTCTCGACAAAGAAACTGGTGGTACTGTCGATGTTCGTCTGAAAAATTCGGATGGTTCGGTCGTGTACAGCAAACACCTGGGTAAAAATGAAAGCAAGTACCGGACCCGCCTGAACCTGAGCGAACTGCCCGACGGCGTGTATCAGGTAGAGATTACAAATGGCGTCGAAACAACCACGCAAAACGTGACCCTGGCAACTCAACAACCAACAACACCCAGCCGCGTTGTTGCTATTAAATAACGGTTTGCACCTGATCATCTGCAAAAATCCTCGCCTATTCTGATGGGCGAGGATTTTTCTTTTTAGCCGAAAAGAAATCCACTCATTTTAAACCGGTTTCGCTGCAATTCAGGTATCCTTTAGGCTGGTCTGGTGATTTTATCGTAGTTCGTCATCGGTAATATGCCAAGTTTAGCATCCCAGAAATCGCCTGAACTCACATGAACCGCTCATCCACAAAAGATAAATTTCGGATGCGTACACTTCGTCATCGACTCGCTATTACTTGCTTAGGCTTAGTTCTGGCCGTTGCTACCCTTGCGCAACCATCTGATTGTACGCCCGACTATGCTCAGCAAGTTTCCACACCCTGGAAACGTCAGGCGGCTGTAGCAACGAAGCTAAACACCAGCTTTCCGAAACAGTCGTTACCCGCCATCAATGCGCGTCAGGAAAAGTTACTGGACTTGTTTCAGCATGCTTACCCAAATCCCAGAGGTCTGGAAGCTCGGGCTTATCGTAATTTTTATAGTTCCCCGGATAATTACAGACCAGAGCCGACGGGTTCACCTTTACATTACTCGGTGGTCACCTATTACAAGCATTTCTGGTGTTTTAAAGGTAAAGTTGAGCTTTCGGGGGAAACCGGCACCTGGCTCGAATGCTACGTCAATATGCTTTGGCGATTCATGGATTCGATCGGGAGTGAGTTTACACTCCCGAATGGCCAGGAAATTTATTTCATGCCTGATAAAACGGGTGAGCTTAAAGGGTATCCGATCTACAGCACCCAACGCAATGACCGGACCAACCCGCGCGAATCGATCATCATTACTGCCGATGGCCGCTTACCTGTTCGACCAGTTAGTCAGGAGGAGTTTGTTCGATCGCTACAGCGTACACTTCAGCAATGGATAAAGGAAAATGACGAAACAACGGTACAACTTGAAGCGTCCTTAAAAGAATCGACGGCCTATGCCGATAAAATTCCGTTCAAGACAGAGGCTGAACGCCAGAAATACAAGGATGATAATCGGCGAAGCGTAGAAGATGGTCGTAAAATCCGGGATAAAACCGCTCAGAAAAACCGTATTCGTTATCAGGAATTAGAAGCCATATTAGCTGCTATGACACCTGCCCAGCGGTCCTCTCAGGCTATTATCGAGCATGCGACGGGTATGCTGCTAAACGAGCGTGGGCAGGGCACATTCGACGAACAGGCCAAAAACGGTCGCCCGCTCGTTACCCATGATTTTAAGTATCCCGATCCGAAATTACCGCGTCATGCCATTCAGTTTGTGCAATTATGGTTGCGCTACGAAGACGCGCCAGACATGGTGGCTAAACGAGAATTAATGCGCCAGTTTCGACAAAACATCGATCTGGACGGTTTCAGGGCATTAGTCGAGAAGAAATAATTTACCAGCAGAATACTTAAAAAGCAGAAATCAGTCTTTTCATTAATCTTAACTGGCCTTATTCTTAATCAAAAAACACCGGGTCGGCCTACCAATAGGCGACTGATGGGCCGATAATCGGTAAACATAATGTCGGGAGCAACATAACCTGGTTTTACAGGCTCCTCCCTGACCAGATCGGTGCTCAGGTATTTTTTGTTACTGTCGCACAGAATAGTCACAACGCGGGCATAGGGGCCCAGTTCACGCTGAAGATTAATGGCCCCAATCAAGTTAGCTCCCGATGAGATCCCGACGGCTACACCCAGTTGTAGGGCCAGTTTCTGAGCCACCAGAATAGAATCGCCATCGCTGGCCTGCACCACCCGATCCAGCTCATCCAGTTTCAAAATATCCGGAATAAACTCATCGAAAAAACCCTGAATCCGGTGGGTTCCCGTTTTGTAGCCTACCGATAATGTTGGCGATTCGGCGGGTTCAAGTGGGTGAATCCGAATATCAGGCTTCCGGGATTTAAGATAGCGTCCAACGCCCATCACCGTACCGCCCGTGCCAACTCCGGCCACAAACGCATCCGGTGTAATATCAACACCCTGTAGCTGCAACCAGATTTCCTTTCCCGTAGTCAGACGGTGCGCTTCGGCATTATACTGATTAGCGAATTGACGAGGTAAGAAAACGTGCGGATCGCTGGCAGCTAACTCTTCCGACCGCCGGATGGCACCCATAAAACCGCCCTCTTCCTTTGTAAACAGAACAATATCAGCACCCAGACTCCGAATAATATCAATCCGCTCCTGACTGATGCCTGCGGGCATAATGATCGTTACAGGATGGCCCAGTGCCCGTCCTACCGCCGAAAAGGCAATACCCGAACTGCCACTGGTCGCTTCTACAATGCGGTCGCCCGGTTGTATATGCCCCTGCCGGTAGGCTTGATGAAGAACATGCAAAGCCATTCGATCTTTCATGCTACCCGTCAGGTTGTAATGTTCACACTTAACATACAACGAACGGGGTTGCCCCTGATCGGTATAAAATAATTCCAGCATCGGCGTATTGCCAACCAGATGCCAGAGGTGTTCAAACTTTTCCTGAATAGCCGGTTTCAACCCGGTTTCGATCGATGAATTCATAAAAACCACGCCCTTAACAGCACTACGGACCAATTGCAGGCTGGATTTGGCTTACAACTTAATCATTAGTGAGCAAAAAAATGCCATAAGTCAGCATATAGCTGACTGGATATGATTGGTCATCCATTGATTTCAATTGTAGCCCGTGTTAAAGTTTACCTTTTGAGCAATTCTTCGAAATAGTAGTAAGTACATTTAACAACCTTTTAATTAATGTTTTGCCTGTTTTAGCTGATGGGCGTTGTTACTTTGCTAAGTTCACTTTCGATCGAATGCTGGTAAAAAGAATCCTATACAGCCTACTATGCATGGGTTATACAAGTCTGGGTGTGTTGGCCCAGGCTCCCCTAACGTTACGCCAGGCCCTGCAGCAAGTTCGTGCCAATAGCCCTGCCTTACGGGTTGAGCGCCTGAACATAAACGCTGCCCAGGCCGATCAGACCACGGCCAACCTGCGCCCAAATCCCGTTCTGAACAACCAGACGCTGATTCAATTGACGCCAACACCCGGTGCCGAAGCGGTAGGCCCATTTGGCCGACAACGGCGACAGTTCTGGCTTCAGGCAACGAAAGAATTTGACATTTACAATAAGCGGCAATACCGCAATCGCTTTGCCGAAGCAAACACCAATCTAGCCACCCAGAGTGTAGCCGAAACCGAGCGAAACCTGCTCTTTGATGCTGCCAATCGATTTCTGGATGCCTGGTATGCCCGAATTCAGCTTTCACTGCTGCAACGTGCCAAAGCAAACGTCGATACACTGGTTCAGTTGAATAAAGTACGGTTAAAAAATCTGGTCATCACCAATACAGATCTGACACGTACGCAACTCATTTCAGATCAGTATGAAATTCAGACCCGCACCGCTCAACAGGACCTGCTCAACCGGTTGAATGAATTACGGCTTGTGCTGGCAACGACCGATAGCATCAACGTTGCGATGAACGACTCGATTGTCAGTGCAACGGTGATCAATCCACTGGGCTTTTTCCCGACAGTAAATGCCAGTGCCGACAGCCTGCTTCGGCTGGCGACGACAACCCGGACGGATGTAAAAGTCGCGGAGGCAAACCTCGAAACGGCCCGACGCAACGTAGATCTACAACAGGTTCTGGCCAAGCCCCGGAATGAAGCGGGCCTTATCTGGAACCCGCAGAACGCCATGCCTTATGCCGGTGTCTTCCTGACCATAGAATTACCCGTCTACAGTCGAAATCAGGGCGAAATTCAGAAATCGCGGGTGTTGCAGGAACAGGCCGGGCAAGCTGCCGCTTTAGTACAGGCACGAATCCGATCTGAAGTCCAGACATCGTATCAATCATTTGTAACCAGCCGCCAGAATGTAGATCGATACACCGCCATACGGCGCGATGCCGATCAGGTGCTCGCTTCGGTACGGTACGCCTATCTGCGGGGAGCCACTACCCTGATCGATCTGCTACAGGCTGAAAGTTCCTGGTTCGACACACAAACGGCTTATTATCAAACCCTCTATACCTACCGTCAGAACTACGTTCGATTGCTGTATGCTACCGGGCAAATCAATTCATACTAAAATGAAATTTTATCATATCCTATTCGCGCTCATCGTGCTGATGGCTGGCTGCAAAAGCAAACCTAAGCCAGTTGTTAAGTCGATACCACGCCCAACGGTGAGCACAGACGGTAGCCGCATTGCCTTTCCAGATGCGGTTATGATGCGCTCATTTACCACACAACCTGCTCATTCAGAAGTAATTCGGACGGACTTTTCGGCTCCGGGCCACGTAGCGGCTATGGTATTGAAATCGACCGAAAATCCGGCTGAGCGGTTGGTGCTGTTCGATGATCCGGGCTTGTCGGATAATTATACCGCCATTTTGCAACACCGAATAAACATCCAGTCCCAGCGGGGTAACCTCGACCGGGTGAAAGATTTACAGGCTCACGGTGCCGCATCAGGGAAAGAAGTGATCGAAGCTCAAACGCAGCTGGCCAACGAAGAAGCAGCCATCATTTCCGACGAAGCCACGCTCAAACTTGCGGGCTTCGATCCCGAAGAATTACGTCGAGCCCGTCCGAATACGATTCTGGTCGTTTGCGAAATTCCTGAAAATCAATTCGGTATTATCACGAAAGGCTTACCCTGTACGCTCAACTTCACCTCCTTTCCTAACGATCGCTTTGTTGGCCGGATCGACAATGTAAACGATTACGTAGACAATACTACCCGCCAGATTAAACTGCGCATTTCGGTCGCGAACCCCGATGGCCGGCTTAAGGCAGGGATGTTCGCAACGGTGGGCTTCGGCGTTACGGAAGGTAAATTTATGACTGTATCGCGCGACGCCGTGGTAACCGTGCAGGGCCGCGATTATGTCTTTGTAAAAACGGGTCCGCAGGTTATTGAACGTCGGGAAGTGCAGCTTGGCCAGCAACGTAAAGATCTGGTGGTGGTTCTTGGCGGCCTTCGCGAGAATGAGCCGGTTACGGTAGAGAATACACTCCAATTGAAGGGATTGAGTTTTGGCTATTAACCATTAAGATCTGGAATGACAGACGCTGTACACTGAGTTTAATTCCGAAAATTCATTATCCAGCATCCAACGTTCCAGGTCCTCTACTATGATTCAGAAACTAATAACATTTTCCCTCAAAAATCGCTGGATCGTGGTTGGTCTGGCGATCGCTGTCATGGGATTGGGGCTCTGGTGCTTCAAGCTGCTGAAGATTGAAGCTTACCCCGATATTGCCGATACAAACGTCATTATCATTGCCAAATATGACGGTCGTGCGGCTGAGGAGGTCGAGCAACAGGTAACGATCCCGATCGAGCGGGTTCTGAACAATGTTCCTCACGTTACGGACCGACGCTCCAGAACCATTTTCGGCCTGTCGGTCGTTCAGCTGAACTTCGATGAAACCGTTACGGATTATTTTGCCCGGCAACAGATCATTGAACGGCTGAGTGGCGCTCAGCTGCCGGATGGCGTCGAACCTGAACTGGCTCCACTTACAACAGCCGTAGGCGAGATTTACCGCTACGTTATTGAAGCGCCGGCGAGCATGACGCCCATGCAACTGCGTGATTTGCAGGACTGGACCATTATTCCGCAACTATTGCAGGTACCGGGTCTGGCCGATGTCACAACGTTTGGTGGACCGATCAAGCAGTACCAGGTTATTCCCGACCCGGCCAAGCTACGTAAATACAGCCTGACGTTACAGGAAGTCATTGAAGCCCTCCAGAAAAATAACCAGAACACAGGCGGCAACATCATTGCCCGAGGAGGTCAGGGATTTGCCGTACGGGGTTTGGGGGCACTCAAATCACCGGAAGACGTTCAGAATATTGTCCTGAAAACCAACGAGGGCGTTCCGGTACTTGTCCGCGACGTAGCCAGCGTCGAAATCAATCCGCCGTCGCCATCCGGTATTCTGGGGTATCGGATTCCCGACGAAAATCTGGACGTAATCGGATCTACGGAAGGTATCGTTCTGTTGCGCCGGGGCGAAAACCCGAGCGAAGTGCTGGAATTGCTGAAGGAAAAAATAGCGGATCTCGAAGCGCGGGAATTGCCCAAGGGCGTTCACCTGCGCGTACTATATGACCGAGGCTTCCTGATCGACCACTCGCTCGAAACCGTTGCCCATACGCTCATCGAAGGCATTTCGATTGTCGTTATTCTACTGGTCTTGTTTCTGGGGAGCATTCGGGCCGCGCTGGTGGTTACGGTCACGATTCCGTTTTCGCTGTTGTTTGCTTTTATCCTCATGAAACTGGTGGGTATTCCGGCCAACCTGTTGTCGCTGGGAGCGATTGATTTCGGTATCATTGTCGATGGAGCCAGCGTTATGGCCGAGCACCTGATCCGACGCTATCGGGCATCGGGACCTGCCGAACAAAATCAGGGCATTGTGAACCTTACCGCGCGATCGGCCGGTGAGGTGGCGCGGGAAATTTTCTTCTCGGTCACCATCATCATTCTGGCCTATATGCCCATTTTGCTCATGCAACGGGTTGAAGGAAAGCTATTTAGCCCGATGGCGCTAACATTATCATTTGCCGTCATTGGCTCGCTGCTTTGCGCGCTGACGGTTATACCGGTGCTGATTTCATTTGCGTTCCGGAAGGCTCTCGCTCCCGGCGGCAAGCCGTTAAAAGAACACAAAAACTTTTTACTATCACCCTTAGAAAAAGGGTACCAGTGGCTATTGCACTCGACTTTGTTTCGGGCTCCCCGTTTGGTGGTCGGCGTTGGCATGGCCGTTGTACTGGTGATGATTGGTTTTGGAATAAAGCTTGGCACCGAGTTCCTTCCTGAACTCGATGAAGGCTCTATTTTCATGCGGGCGTTTATGCCATCGGGGATCACAATTCAGGAAAACGCCAAAATCGCGCCCAAAATCCGCGACATTGTTGCCAAATACAAACCCGTTAGCTTCGTCATTACCCAATCTGGGCGGAATGACGATGGCACAGACCCGTTTCCCTCCGACCGTACTGAAATTCTGGTTGGCCTGAAGGATTACAGCACCTGGTCCGACAGCATCTCGAAGAAGGAGATTGTAAGCCAGATGCAGAACGAATTGCAGGAAGCTTTCCCCGGTGCATTTTTTTCATCCGGCCAGCCGATCATTGATCAGGTCATGGAAATTGTGACGGGCAGCGCGGCCGATCTGGCAATCTCGATCGTAGGGAATGACCTGACGCTCATGCGAGCCAAAGCCGACAGCATTGCCGCATTGGTTAAGGGCATGAATGGCGCAGTTGCTGTTAATATCGAACAGGAAGGCCCTCAGGATCAGTTGGCTATAAAAATAAATAGACCGGCAGCAGCCCGCTATGGCATCAATGTGTCAGAAATTGAAAACATGATCGAAGCGGCTATTGGCGGCAAAGCCATCGGTACGATCTATGACGAAGCGAAACGGTACGACATCGTCGTGCGCTTCACACCCGAGAGCCGGGGTAGTATCGACGCGATCCGGCTCCTTCAGGTTCCGTCGGCAACTGGCGCGCTGATTCCCATGAACGAACTGGCCGACATCCGTTACGTACAGGGGCAGACCAACATCTACCGCATCAATGGCAAGCGCATGGTTACCGTACGGACCAACATCCGGGGTCGCGATCAGGGCGGTTTTGTGAAGGAAATCAGTCAGAAAGTTCGGAAGAATGTCAAGATTCCGGAAGGCTACAGCATTATCTATGGCGGCCAGTACGAAAACCTCGAACGTGCTGGTGGTCAGCTCAGTATCTCGATCCCGCTGACTATCGTTGTGGTATTTTTATTCCTGTTTATGCTCTACGGCAATGTGCGCGATACGTTACTGACACTCACGTGCCTGTTGTTTGCCCTGGCCGGTGGCATAGGCGCCCTGCTGCTTCGTGGCTATAATTTCAACGTCTCAGCCGGGGTTGGATTCGTGTCTATTTTCGGTATATCGGTCATGGCGGGCGTATTACTGGTATCGGCCCTGAACCGCAATCTGATGGCTAGCTCCAAACCGTTGCTTGATATCACCATCGAAACGGCACAGGAGCAGTTCCGGGCCATTATGGCGATCATGGTTGTGGCGATTATTGGTCTCGTACCGGCGGCTATTTCGAGCGGTATCGGCTCCGATGTGCAGCGCCCTCTGGCTACGGTTATCATCGGCGGTTTAACAACAACATTGTTCTTTACGCCCCTGATCATTCCACCCTTATTCTACCTCGTTTACCGTCGCCGTCCTCGCCCAACCCCGCTCGACTCGACCGGCAAACACCTGCCCGAACCGATTGAAGAAGGAACAGAAATCTGAACCGAGCAGCCTATTAAAAGATACCGATAGCCATCCCACAAGCATAGTATGTTTCATTTATGGATAAGTTCATAAATGAAACATACTACATAGGCTCGTTATACATTCCATTCAATTTATCCCGAGTACGCTTTAACCGCATTTTGACAGCACTCTCTTTAAGGTTATGCTGCTGCGCAATAGCTTTTATGGAAAGGCCTTGTTCATATTTAAGCCGAACCAGATCTAATTCAGAGCCTGGCAGACAATTAATCATTTTTTCAAGCGATTGAAGACGTAGTTCAAATAAGCCAGACTCATCCTGTTCGGCCAACGATTCGCCCAGATTATCGGACAGGTACTCAAGATTGATTCGTCGACTGGCCTTAATTTTGTCTATACAGTAATTATGAGAAATGGAAAAAAGCCAGGTAGAAAAAGCCGATCGATTCTCAAATGACTTTATATTCTCAAACACTTTCAGAAAGATATCGTGTGTATAATCCTGCGCTATTGACCTGTTTTGTGTCATGAACAGGCATTTTTGATATACCTTCTTCACATAGCGCGTGTAAATCGTTTCAAACGGAGTAGTAGCATAAGACGCCTGATTACGGGTATGCCATTCTTTTTTAGTTTGTAAAGATGGATTCATAATATTTATCTTATTAGGTAGAGTTAATAGAGATAAATATAATAGACTAAGTATAAATACAAATAAGGCTGTAGTTATGGTTACAGCTATCAATTATAGTAAATACTATAACATACAATTAGCATGATTTCAGTAAGATCATATGTAATCTTCAATTAGGTATAAGGTCCAAAGCAAAGCGAATCTGATTAGTTACAAATATACAATGTCTATTAACTAGGTATATTTACTAAACGGCACGATCAATAAATGGTTTTATAATCGCTTATCGATAGAACTGACTACAAAAGAAGACTAACTTAACTGTTTAATTTGTTCAGGAACTTCATTTTACGACCCATCCAGAAAAATTAGAAGCGATTACCAGGAGTAGGTTAAACTCAGTCGGGCGAAGAACGGCGTACCCGGCGTAAAGTGAATCTCATCGACCGGAGCGGCTTCACCCGGCAACCGACTTTCGGTGGCAAACTGCGTTTCTTTCCAGCGCGTGTTGAAGAGATTTTGTATAGATAGACCAATGTTATAGCTACGCTTTGTATAGTTAGCCTGTAGGTCCGTTACAAAATATCCTTTTGCAACAATGGAGTTGTCTTCATTGGCCGGACGATCGCCCATGTATCGGTACCGAATTGATCCATTCAGGCCCGAACGGGTTTGCAGCGATAAGCCGCCCGTCGAGGTAAACGTTGGCGCCAACGGCAGATAATTCTGGCCCGTTTCGGCATCTATGGCACGCGGTTTAGCCGTATTCAGATCGACATCGGCATACAGATTTTTGGTAAGCTGATACCGCACCGACACATCAATACCTTCCCGGCGCGAGCGACCACTAGGTTCCACTACACCCTCATCGCCGACATAAACAAACTCCTGCTGTAACCATAAATACCAGGCAGCGGCATTGACCAATAACTTAGGAAACGGCTTGAAAATCACACCCAGATCGGAGCCATAAGCACCCGGCAAAATCTGCCGCCCATCCTGAGCAACTACCACGCGGGCATCATTGGAATGGAAACCTTTGCCCGTATTGAGGTACAGTTGCAAACTCGGATTGAAGGTGTAATACAGATTCAATTTGGGCGATACAATGGCCTGTGTCGCCCGTTTGGTCGTTGCTGTCACGGGTAGCAAACCTTCATACTGGCTCCGAAAATAATCCAGACGAACCCCGGCATTAAGCGTGAAATGATCCGAAAACTGTATAAGCTCGTCGGCGTATGCAGCCGCATTGATCTCGTTGACATTTCCGAATTTGATTCGATTCAGCGTTTCTGTGCGGTTTTTGGTATGCGACAGTTCCGTATGATGGGTTATATCCTGTCGATATTGCGCGCCCAGTGTTGTGGTCCAGCGGCTTTTGCCAACGTAAGTCTGTGTTGAATAACTGCCATTGTAGCCAAACAGATTGCGATGCTCTTTCTGCCGGATCTGATCGCCATTGATGCTGTCTTCCTTGAAAAAGGTAAAGTTGGAATACAGTTCAAAATTATAATTGCTGTAGAAAAACTGATTTTTGATGCTGTGATTGCGGGGCGTAACCGTCACCAGTTGTGCATTGAAGTTGGTCCGGCTGGTTTCGCCACCTTCTGAGGGATCGACAGAACCAAAGAACCCAATCAGGCCGGATTCTATAGCCCGGTCGGGCACCTGACCGGAGTGGTTCCATTTGCTCCAGAATGTGGAGCCCGTCAGGGTTAGGTTTGTGTTGGGCGCGAGATGACCGTGATACTTGCCCATTACGTTCAGCCGCTTAAAATGCTGCGGATTATCGAAATAGGAATCTGAATACGAATATTCCGACGCCAGATAGGCCGACTGGTTTTTGGCTCTCCCCTTCTGGCCCAGTAAATCCAGACCGGCCACAGCGCGATAGGTATTATACTGCCCGGCTTCGAGTTTCACAAAGGAGTGGTCCAGCGCGGTTTTCGTCCGAAAATCGACCCAGCCTGCCGTCGCCAGATTGCCTTTTTCGGTCGTATAGGGCCCTTTTTTAAAGTCCGCGCCTTCCACTAATTCCGGAATAACAAAATGTAGATCAGCATAGCCCTGCCCGTGAGCGTGCGATACCATGTTAACTGGCATACCATCGACAGTCAGCCGAATATCGGTGCCGTGGTCGAGGTCGAAACCGCGCAGAAAAATCTGTTCGGCCTTCCCTCCGCCGGCATGCTGACCAATAAATAAACCGGGTACCAGTCGCAATATCTCCTGCGAGTTAACGATCGGGCGAAGCTTAATATCCAGGCTGCTGATTAGTTGCTGATCATGCGCCCGCTGCGACGATACGACCACTTCACTTAGTTCAACCGGCGCATTGGTAAGTGCCGTTTTCAGAAAAGTCACCTTATCATCGTGAACAATTACGTCGATGATCAGCGCTTTAAAGCCAAGGTGCGACAACTCAACTTTATACGGAGCGGCCACTAAGCCATCAAAACGAAACTGCCCTAACTCATTGGTTAATGCCGCTTTGCCCAAACCCGTTAGCTGCACATTAACGCCCCGTAGTGGCAGGTTGGTAGCCTGATCGTAAACCACTCCTGAAATACCACCAAGATGCGCATACACCGGCGCACTCATGAACAGGAACAGCAGAAAGGCTAACAGCACCTTAAGCAGTTGTGATCTGGCCAAAACTTTTTTATCAGAATCGTCTGACATTGCCATTGGCAGCAGCGACGAATAAAAATAAACGTAAGGCATAAAATGGAGTAAAAGAGATGCTCGACGGCTTCAGTTGTCGACAGCATTCGGTGAAGAGATAAGACAATCCGACTAGTCGAAATTAATCGGCGGGCAAAGGCCCAAGGCAGGTCTTATGCACTCCAGGGAGGGTTATCTACTTCTCTCCGTACTCCAGTTGCAACAACAGGAAGGTAAGGGATTGGCGTACTGACAACCTGATCTAGTACCGGAACCGGCAGGAACCAGTATGATGGTAGCACATCATGCGAGTCGATGCCGTTAAGTACCGAAATCAGGTGTTTGGGTGGATGCGGTGGAGCGTTCTGGTAACGACTGGCTAATGATTCGAGTAGAAACGACTCAAGACCATCCATCCGAAGATACCGGCATTGCTGATAATGCCCAGTTTCTCCAGCAGTTTGGATCATCAGTAATTCATGCGGATCGTCCGGACGGTTCACGCAGCCAGCTCCAACCACCCAGAGGTAGTTGACGAGCAGGAAGATGGCAAACCACGGACGAATCAGCATATAACAACTAGTCAAAAAAATCTCTTAATCCAGCTATAGTAGTCAGGAAAGCCTTTACTTAGAGGGCAAATTTAGGGTTTGTTTTGCGGGCAGCCGCAATCAATTTATTCCCCTGATCGGCATGGCCCATTGCCAGTTCGATCGATCCAGCCTGGCGCAACAGTTCCGGGTCTTTGCTACCCGTACGCAAGGCCACTTCAATGTGTTGCTGTGCTTTGGGCAGGTCTTTCTGGTTGAAATAAACCCACGCCAGCGCATGATTGACGTCAATATTTTTCGGGCGTTTCTGGTATTCCTTCAATCCATATGTTTTTGCCAGATCGAACTGGCCCGACTTTGTGTACAGTTTGCACAATTCCAGATCAACGGCATGGCCCGAACGGGCATCCTCATCCAGCATTTTAGCCACTTCGGCAAATTTCTTCTGTGCTTTCTCTTTATCGCCCTGCAACGCGTAGATTTCGGCCATTTCTTCATGGAATGAGAACTCAGGCATGATAGCAGCCGCTTTATCGAGGAGAGCCAGCGCTTTGTCGTATTCTTTTCGCGCTTTGCGGACACGGGCTTGCCCGGCCATCGCAAATGCGTAGCTGGGGCGAAGAATCAGAATACCAGCATATTGGTTTTCGGCTTCCGCGAGCTGGCCGGTTGTTTCGTATAAATGACCCAGAATATTCTTACTCCAGCATTGCGGTTCTGATCCGGGTAGACCAGCCTGCACGGCCAATTTCATGGCTGCGATTGAGCCGGGATAGTTCCCATAGATTTCACGCAGGTAGGAAGCGCGCGAGTAGGCTTCGAGCGACGGTTTCAGGGCCTGCATCTTATCCGACATAGCTACTGCTTCCTCATAGTTGCCCAGTTCGACGTTGGCATCGACCAACACACCGTACACATAGGCATTGTTTGGATTAATCTGCCGGGCTTCTTCGGCTAATTCCCGAGCTTCGGCAAACTGGTGCTGAGACATTTTTACGGATGCCTTAAACGTCGTAGCTTCAAAGTTCTTGGGGTCCATTGCCAGAACGCCGTCCAGAATGGTCAGAATAGCCGGATAGTAATATGGATGCTCGCCTGTAATCCGCGCTTCCGACAGGTAAATCACCGCAATCTGCAAACGAGGTTTCACGTCGCCCGGCTCTTTTTTTATTTTCTCTTTCAGTTCAGCAACTTTCTCTTTGGTCTTCTGCCATTCTACCGCTGACGCCAACTCACCCCGACGGTCGAATAGAGCCGGAATTTCCATGTTCGGCCCCGCCGTAGTTGTGGCTGTAGTTTCTTTTGGGCTGTTTGTGCAACTGAACGATCCGACGATCAGTAAGCCAGCGAAAATCAGCGTACATGCCGACAGGATTCGCTTGTTGATTGTTGTATTGAAACGCATGATTGATAGGGAGATTGGGAGTGTTGTCGGTTCATTCTGTATGGCGTATTGCTACCAGGTAGGGGCCATACATGAAAACTGCTTTACTTGGAAGACTTGACTAAGAGGAGTCAGACTCTACGATCTGACTCCTCTTAAAATCAGCTCGCTTAATTACGAATTATCTTAACCGTCTGGCGTTCCGTTGGAGTAACAGCCTGCAGGAAGTAAGCGCCCGGCTGCTCGCCCAATCGCACAGTCCGAAGCTCGACAGCACCGGGTATACTGATCGTTTGTTGGCCAATCCGCTGCCCCCGGCTGTTGCTGAGGTAGAGTTGCACCGGACCCGATGCACCACTCACTTCTACCGTCACTTCATCGCCAATGGTCGGGTTACCCATGATCCGCACAGCCATAGGCTCGGTGAACTCGGCAGCTCCCTGACGGGCCTGGCCACAGGGGGTACGGAAGTCATACATGAAGTTTACCAGCGAAGACTGATCACCTACATAACGTGCCCAGATCCAGAGGAATCGGTTGCTATTCGCATCTTTCCGCAATTCAGCCTCAATCTGGCGGGTTACACTCGTATTCCAGGTGCCATTGACAACACCCGCAGCCTGGTATTCGACTACGCGATTCGGATCGCCACCAATGCGCCCAAAGGTAATATCCCCCGTATTGCAGTTGTAGCTCAGCACGGTTGCGGCCAATGGTTTGGTCACGTCGGCATCCGGACCGATGTAGGGATTACCCAGGAAACCGCGCCAGGGGTCCTGCACGAATGGGAAAGCCCCTTTCAGTGTGGTATCGTTCTTTGTAACACCCGCGTTAAAGCTCAGCACTTTTACCAGATTCGGCGTAACAGGATTTGCGCCTGGGCCTGGCGTAAAGTCGTCATACCATAACCCAACGGCAGCTAAAACAACACCGCCAACAGCTTGTAATTCAATGGTGGTCACGTCATCTTCCAGGCGACGACCGTTCGGGAAACCATCCATGTTCGGAATGAACTGGAGGTTTGTATTCGCATACATTGGATCGGTCAAGCCTAAAACAGCCGCCTGAACCAATCCCAGTGAACTAAATTTGGCATCGTTACGCGGAGTGGCCGGAACCGCCATGTTCAACCGCAGCATATCGCCCAATGTAGGCAGAAAGTTGTGAATGAACGGCTTACCGACTGCCAGTGGATTGCCCCCCTTGCCCGTTGCCAGTTGGTAGGGAGCCAGGTTCGGAACGCCGGTATAAAAGATCGGCAATAAGTCAACCGCACGGGGACTGGCTGCGTCAGGAAGCAAAATACTCCCAAAAGCAGCTTCGGCCAGAGCCGTTCCGTTCAGAGCGGCATTGCCTTTCAGGCCAAACAGACCCGGCTTGCCATTGCGGAAGTCAAACGAACCCAGCGATTTCGACTGTATCCGAAGGGCAGCTAAACCGGGAACGGCACTACCAAACTGGGAATCGTCCATGTAAAGGGCCAGCTCGGGATTGGTGAAGTATTTGGCAAACTGAAGATCGTTGCCGTTATAAGGGGTCATCGAATTCCACTTGTCTTTCATGCCCACCGGAATGACCGCTTCGTTGGTGAGGGGCATACCCAGGCGCGAAACCTGCACCCAACCACCATCGTAGCCTACATCGCCCGCAGCATAGAGGGTTTTGATCATTTGCCGACTCGAAGAAGCCCACACCCCGATCACATAATCAGGATCGAGAATAGTGGCCGCCTGTGCTACTGCTTTTCCGCTTTTCTGCAAGGTCGATACGGGCACTTCAATGGCAATGGTATGGCAGTTAAAGCGCGATAAACCATCGCGACCCTTCGGCCTGAAGTTACCTACGTCAAACGCGCCACCCAGATCGACAAAGAAGGGATCGTCGATTGGCCCGCAGAAAATTCGCTCACCCGATGTCGCCGTCGTAATGGCCTTTGTCGCCAGAGCGTTATAGTTAGCAGCGCCCAATCCAACCGTTTTGTCTTCAATCGAGCGTGGGCCGATGTTAGCCGGTGGCACTACACCGTTGGTAACGATGGCCGTAAAGGTTCTGCCACCATCAATGCTGCGTTCACAGGTGTAGGTTGCTTTCTGATTTTGCTTTCCTAACCGAATGTTGAAGAACGTCGTTGGGTCTTCATTAACAACCGTAAATGTAAATCGGTAGGTAATGTCGTCTCCGGCCGTAGCTGCATTGTTTTTAACGTGGATTTCGTACCGGATATTCTGACCGAACGTATACCAGTTTGGCCCGCCTGATGGATCTTCAAACGGAATGTAGTTGGCAATCAGAACGATCTTTTCCGCATCGGTTGGGCTTTTAAATGCATAAACGTCCGTATTGTCAGCGAGTGGATCATTCGAGATGAGCGGTGCCTCCCGGTGCGACGAAGCAATAACCTGACTATAGGGCAGATACGTCAATACTGCCATCAGTAATAAGGAAAGTAATTTTTTCATTGTCTTATCCGAAGAATGATGAGCAGATTAGAAACGGTTCTTTTTCGTATAGTCAAGACCTCTCCACGGGGTTTGTACGTAGGGGAACGATGCCTTTAGCGTCGTATCATTTTTCGTTACTCCTGCGCTAAAGCCCAATACTTTCGCCAGATTCGGCGTAACAGGGTTTGCGCCTGGACCCGGCGTAAAGTCATCGTACCACAACCCAACAGCAGCTAAAACAACACCACTAACAGCTTGTAATTCAATGGTGGTCACGTCATCTTCCAGGCGACGACCGTTCGGGAAACCATCCATGTTCGGAATGAACTGGAGATTTGTATTCATGAAGTCCGGAACCGTTAATCCAATGACCGCAGCCCATACCAGACCGAGCGAGCTAAAATTCGGGTCGTTGCGGGGAGTGGCCGGAACCGCCATGTTCAACCGCAGCATATCGCCCAATGTAGGCAGAAAGTTGTGAATGAACGGCTTACCCGCTGCCAGTGGATTGCCCCCCTTGCCCGTTGCCAGTTGATAGGGTTTCAGATTCGGCACACCGGTGTAAAAGATCGGCAATAAGTCAACCGCACGGGGACTGGCCGCATCGGGCAGCAGGACACTCCCAAAAGCAGCTTCAGCCAGCGCTGTACCATCCAGAGCGGCATTGCCTTTCAGGCCAAACAGACCCGGCTTGCCATTGCGGAAGTCAAATGAACCCAGCGATTTGGATTGAATCCGCAAAGCCTTCAATGAAGGAACGGCTCCACCAAACTGGGAATCATCCATGTAAAGGGCCAGCTCGGGATTGGTGAAGTATTTGGCAAACTGAAGATCATTGCCGTTGTAAGGGGTCACCGAATTCCACTTGTCTTTCATGCCCACCGGAATGACCGCTTCGTTGGTCAGGGGCATACCCAGGCGCGAAACCTGTACCCAGCCGCCATCGTAGCCTACATCGCCCGCGGCATAAAGGGTTTTGATCATTTGTCGGCTAGCAGAGGCCCACACCCCGATCACATAATCAGGATCGAGAATAGTGGCCGCCTGCGATACCGACTTCCCGTCTTTCTGTAGAATGTTTACTGGAATCTTAATCGCTATGCTATGTACGTTATAGCGGGCCAGTCCATCTTTGGGCGGGTTAACTTTGTTGCCGTCAGGACGAAAGTTACCCGCATCAAACGCACCCGCCAGATCAACAAAGAACGGATCATCGGCAGGACCACAAAAGACCTGCTCACCGGTCTTTGCTGGAGCGATTGCATTCTTGATCAAATCGTTGTAGGTAGAACCCAATCCTAACCCCGGCGTATCGATAGAACGAGGCCCAATGTTAGCTGGCGGAACAATGCCATTACTAACGATGGTCATATACGTCTTACCCCCATCGATGCTTCGTTCGCAGGTGTAGGTTGTTTTTAGATTTTGCTTCCCCAGCCGAATATTGAAGAACGTCGTTGGGTCTTCGTTCGTATTGTTAAAGGTAAACCGATAGGTAATATCGTCTCCGGCTGTGGTTGCTTTGTTTTTAATGTGGATCTCGTACCGAATATTGGAACCGAAGTTGTAATAGTTCGGTCCGCCTTCGGGCAACTGAAAAGGAATGTAATTAGCAATGATCGTGATGGTATTCGGGTCGTCGGGGCTTTTGAACGCATATACGTCGGTATTGTCAGCCAGTGGATCATTCGAGATCAACGGGGCTTCGCGGTGGCTGGAGGCAAAACCAGCAGTTGCCAGCAGCACTAAGGCACAGCTAAGAATTTTAGTCCTTAACTGACCCCTAAACAAGGGAAACGTGCGCATTGTCGTTTGGGTTTGAGCGTGAAAAATGAGCAAAAAATCCTCTAAAGTGGTTACTAAAGACAAACAGATACCCATAGAAGCACAATTGGGCAATGAGCTTTACCCTGCGCTACTTTAGCGAAAAAACACAATAAAAATCTGGTGATTTTACTTAAGTATAGAGATCCATAGCCACCTAGTTTACAGGACTTTAGAAGATTGATTATATATACTCCGATAGTGAGCAAATGGATTTTAAAACAGGTATTAATTTTCTGAGTACAAGAAATTATATGATTTTAGAAATAGGACTTTCGCTTAGAGCCGTGCCACGGTTAGTAAGCCTATCATCAGAAACCGTGGCACGGCTCCAAGCGAAAGTCCTAAGAAAGTATCTTCGTTCGACTAATTTTCTATCTTAGAGTAGACTATAGCTATTTGCGCCTATAGTTGTTCGTTTTACCCAATCCTGTAGACATGGACGTAATTGAATTACTCGCAAAGTGTTTTTTTGAGTTTCTTGGCGGAGGTGGCGTACAGGTAATCGTAGAAAAATTTGACGGGAAGAAGGAAATTAGCCCAAGACCCCCAAAGGCATAACGTACACGCCCAACTTGTGAAGAACGAAATCCAATAAAAAAAGTCGGCCAGACAAAATGCCCGACCGACTTTTAGTGTATTCATGCCAATTCTTATTTTCCCGTTGCCTTTTTGATGGCTGCCACTTCGGCCGGATCAACAGGAGTGCCGTCCTGCTTGAATACTTCATGAAACCAGATGGCCGGTTCGCGACCGTTGACATATGGTTTCTGCCAGCTATCCCAGGGCAGGAATGTTTGTGTTTTACCCGCAACAAAACCCCAGTTAATCATACCCACTTTGGCTTTTTTAGCAATGGGTAAATGAGTCTGGAACTTACTATTGACACCACGGGCCATGTATTCCGTGCAGATAACCGGGCGGCCAAACGACTCTAGCGCTGGAATTACCTTTTCGAGTTCCGTTGGATTTGAGTATTGGTGGAACGTAATGATATCCGAATTCTCAAACTGAATTTTCTCCATAGGTGACCATTTCGCCGGATTCTGCCAGTCGGCGGGTGTACGATAGATCCAGACACCCGACGTCAGTGGTTGCGTTGCCCCGGCCGACCGGGCCCACTGAAATACACGAGGTAGCAGTTTGGTCACCAGTGCGACTTTATTAGCCGGTTCGAGCTTCTTGTTGTTCTTACCATAACTATTATCGTTGGTATTGTCGGGCTCATTCCAGACATCCCACGCCAGAATTCGTTTGTCATTCTTAAAAGCGCCAACTACGCCTTTTACGTAGGCCTCCAGTCGTAGGTATTGCGATTCGTCGGTCAGGGCCGCTGCGCCGGGGCTTTGTAACCAGCCAGAGTTATGGATTCCCGGAACCGGCTCATGCTGTTTTCCCAATTTTGGAAAAGGGTCCCAGCAGGAATCAAACAAGACCAGCATTGGCCGTATCTTGTGTTTAGCGCACAGACTCAGGAACTGATCCAGTCGTTTGGTAAAGCCAGCAGAATCTTTCCAAAGCAAATCATGGAGAAAAACACGCATGGTATTCATACCAATACGCTCGGCCATAGCCAGTTCTTTATCGATCGTTGCCGGATCGAAACTGCCGGCCTGAAACATCTCGAGTTCATTGATGGCATTGGCCGGTGCATAGTTTGACCCAACCAGAAATGGCTCTTTGGCATACCAGGCATTCGCCTTTTCGGCCGACCAGCGGCCGGGTGCATTCTGCCCATGTGTAATGGCAGCACTAAACAGACAAAGTATGAGCAATAAACGCTTCATAATTGAAATAAGGGTTGTTCGGTTATAAAAGGAGTAGAGAGTATTATTTGGGCTTCCATCGATCAAATAGTTTATCTCTAATCGGCGGAAGCCTTCAATAATTGATTTAAGTATCGCTACTAACTGTTACTTCACGGTCGAAAATCGATACTCGGTCGTCTGGCTGTAGGTCTGCCCCGGCTTCAGAATGGTGTTAGGGTAAGTCGGGTGATTGGGGGAGTCAGGATAGTGCTGCGTTTCCATGGCAAAGGCACCCCGATAGACTATTGGTTTGCCATACTTACCGATATCTGTCCCCTTAAAGAAATTGCCTCCGTAGAATTGTAAAGCTGGTTCAGTTGTCAGCACCTGCATCTTAATGCCCGATTTATCGCCGATCACTTCGGCAGCGGAAGTCAGCTCACCGGCTTTCGGTTTGTTCAATACCCAGTTGTGGTCATATCCTCCGCCAAAACCAAGTTGCTCGTTTTTCTCATCGACCCGTGCAGCAATGGTAGTTGGCTTCCGGAAATCGAAGGGGGTTCCAGCAACGGAAACAGGCTCTCCCTGCGGAATCAGCCCCTTGTCGACCGCCGAGTATTTATCGGCATTGATCATCACCAGGTGATCATTGATCGTGCCACTACCTTCGCCGTTCAGGTTGAAGAAACCATGGCTCGTCGGATTGTAAGGAGTTGCCTTGTCCGTTTTGGCTGAATAAACCAGCTTCAGGGCATTATCGTCAGTTAACGAATAGGTAACGCTGGTTGTCACCGTACCGGGAAAACCGCCCTCTCCATCTTTCGAGACATACGTCATTTCCAGGGTTTTATCATTGACCTGTTTTGTATCCCAGACATGGTTATGAAAACCGCTTGGACCGCCGTGTAATGTGTTGCCATTGTTATTGAGAGCAAGCGTATATGCCTTGCCATCGAGCGTAAATTTACCCTTGGCAATCCGGTTCCCAAATCGGCCTACAACGGGGCCAAAGAAAGCTCCGTCGGGTTTTTCATACGCAGCAACGGTCAGAAAACCGGGAGCAACATCGGTTACTTTCCCGTTTTTATCCGGCACGAGCAAGCCAACAATCCGGGCACCATAATCAGAGATCGCGACCTGAATCGTTTTGTTCTTCAGAATATAGAGGCTGGCTTTTTTACCAGCTACCTCACCGGCAAACGAAGCTGGGTCAGGGAGTTTAGCATCAATCATGGCGGTAGTGTCACCAGTAGCTACAGCAATAGAATCTGCTGCTTTTTGTTCGTTCTTGTTGGCTTTCTGACAGGCGTTAAGGCCGATAATAGCTGCGGCTGTCGTAAGAAAAAGGAATTTCTGCATTAGTTTGATAATTGGGTAAATGGGTGATTAGGGAATCCGGACGAATCGATAATTGAGTAATTTGACTGAATAAACAAGTTAAAAACGGATCTAGCCTGCCCGTTTGTTGCGAATTACCTCAATTATCTGTTTACCTCAATCACTCCCTGTTATTTTTCTGCCGGTACGGGAATGGGCACATTGGCAACAGGCTTCCCAAAACTAGGTGACCCATCGGCATTCCAGGTAAAGGGTTGAATATGCGGGGCGCGTTTGTTCCCGCAACCGTCGGTAGCCGACGGATTAGCGTGATAGATCATCCAGTCCTGCTTTCCGTCGGCCGAGCGAAAAAAACCGCCATGACCAGGTGCCCAGACCCCATTCTCTGGTGCCTGCGCAAACACCGGACTTTTACTTTTGGTCCAGTTCGCCGGGTCCAGCAAATCACCTGTACCGCTATAGGTCAATAAGCCAAGGCAATAGTCGAGCCAGCAGGCATTGGCCGAATACACGATGAATAGTTTGTTGTTACGGCTTAAAAACTCAGGCCCTTCATTCACGTAAATTTTGGGAACTTCACCATTTTTCTGCCACTCCTGCGGCACATCGCCGTGCATCTCCCACGGCTGATCGGGCTGCGAAACCTTGACCCGGTCGCCGTCAATTGTCCAAGGATTCCTGAGTCGGGCCAGGTAGATATCCTGTCGACCATTTTTAGGTCCCTCCCATCCCGACCAGGTCGCGTAGAGCTGACCCTTATAGTCAATCACCGACATATCTATTTCCCAATGGTCAGCTTTGTCGCCGATTTTGCCTTTCATGACCCATTCGCCCTGCATCGGATCCGTTGATGTATTCTCGATCACCCAAACCCGGTGCGACAGGTTGTTGAGCGAATCGGCCGAGAAATAGATGTACCAGCGACCGTTGAATGAGTGAATTTCAGGTGCCCACAATTCCTTTGAGTAGGGCTTCCCGGCGGGAGGAGTATAAACGACTTTTTTCTCGGCAGTGGCCAGGTCGGCCATGTTGTGCGTTCGCCAGAGCGTCAGATTGCTACCGGTGGTATTCATGTAATAATACCAGCCGTCCTTTTGCAGCACCCACGGATCGGGGCCAGAAGGTTTTATGGGGTTTGTAAACGTACGCTGAGCCACAGCGTGCTGCTGCAAACTAACCAGTATAAACGTGTAAATAAACCAGGAAAAGTACTTTTTCAGTAAGTGATAAGCTGGTTGAGGATGTGATCGGCTACTGAGCGACCGCGCGTAGGTTTGACAGGTTCGCATAGAATAGGCAAGGGAGTTTATCAGGTAAAGAGCGAAAGTGGCGATTTTACCCCTGCTACCCACCATGTAATTATCCGTACCCTATGGCTTTGTTAACACCTGCGCACTATTCCTGCGTTTTACGGGAGTCTTCCGTATTGGCAGAACTATCGGCTGGTTTGGTCTCGCAGGCATCATCCGTACATTGACCGTAAAAGACCAGCGAATGCGATTCGACCTCAAACTGTAGCGCATTGCCAACGTTTGTTTGAATCAGATGCAAACGAGGATCGCAGAATTCCTTCACGCGATGACAGACCGTACAGACCAGATGTGCATGCTGTTGCCGCCCCAGCGACTTTTCATAACGACTCTTGCTGTTGTCCTCCTCTCCGAAATGATGCCTCCGAACCAGCCCGCAATCGACCAGCACATCCAGTGTGTTATAGACCGTTGCCCGGCTAACCGGATACGATCGCTGGTGCATGGCCTGAAATAGCTCTTCTGCGTCGAAATGGTCGTTTCGCGAGTACACCTCTTCCAAAATGGCGAACCGCTCGCCCGATCGACGTAATCCTTTTGCCAGTAGCGACTTTTCCAGTTTGGCGCGGGCCGTGGCAAGCAATGACTGTGATTCCTGCATAACCGATTTGTTTGCCAGAAAGGAACCAGTCAAACGCCAGCCCCTTTTCTCATAACCTAACCTATGACTTGTCTCAAACTTTATGGAGCTTATTGATTAATAAGCAATTCACTTCATTTATCTTAGCTAAATTTCTTATTTAGACTAATTTTAAACAAACTTAAGTGAATACGATTTGAAACGCAAGAATTGGTCAAAGAAATTGGTTACAGGCTAGCTGGAAAGTAGTGGAAACCGCACTTAGAACGCCGTTCTGCCACTTCCCGTGGAAGTAGTGATCGGAGGTGGCGGGGTGGGCGTCGGTTCGCTGGGCTTTTCGGGGGTTAAACCGGGTGCATTTCGCTTCCCGCCAAATAACCGATTAAAGGAGCGCGTATAAAGAAAACTCAGCCCACCACCTGTTGTAATGGTACTGCCAACGCTGTATTGACTCAGAATACTTTGCTGATTTCGGTTGTAGACTTTAGCCCGGAACTTTCCATCCGGCGTAATAAAGTACTCAAGAGTCCATTCACCAAGCAGACTGGCGGCATTGTATTGGCTTTGGCCGTAGGTAAACCCGCCATCCCGGCTAATGCGTAAGCGGTCGTTCAGGAGCCGATAAGAGAACCGGAGTTGCAGGTTATTAAGCAGGTTTTCGTTCTGCGTATTGTTGCTGGTGAAACCTCCGATCGACACCCCAATATCAAGTTTTTCGTCCAGGTTCGATGCCAGCCGGCTAATCTGGTTCGAGATTAATTCGCTCACGCTGTTGGCGACTCCGGAGTTAACCTGCCCCTGATCGAACAGGTTGGTTCCTTCGGGTAGTAGCTGATTGAACAGCAGAACACTGCTCACCTGTCGGGTCAGCTCCTGATCGTTACTCTGGATACGGGATTTAAACGCCGTTACTGCCTGCCGGAAATCCGACGAAGCAGGATATTCTTTCACGTCCAGGTCATAACTGATGGCTGGAGAACCTAACTCACCGTTCAATTTAATGACCAGATCCACCGGATACCGACGCGTCTGATCGGCACTCGTACTTGATGAAGGCAGTAAAGGCGATAGTGACGTGTATTGCGTATAAGCGGCTGTTACATCGAGCAAGGCACCATAAGGGTCGCCCGTCCAGGTCATGCGGCTGTTGGGGCGAATCTGGAAGCGTTTATTGATGATGTTTTGAAAGGTGAATGTGTATTCTCCCCGCTGAATTTCGTAGTTACCCGTCATCGAGAAATCCCCTTTCGTATCCACCTTCATTGCCAGTCGTCCCTGCCCATAGGCTTTGATAATGTCGCCGGTCTGACGATCCAGCTGGATTTCGCAGTATGCATCGGGCGTAATGTCAAAATTGAAGTCCATCTGAATCCGCGACAAATCAAGGTCAGATGCTCCGTTTTTGTTCGACGTATTGGCTGTTGTCTGACTCGTTGGGGAGCTACTGCGGTTTACAAATCGAATCTGATCGTCGGACGCCAGCGTTGTTGCTCCATCTAACGGGATATAAATACGGGTTCCTTTATTACTGGCAACGTTGGCCCGGATTGTCAGGTTATTGAGCGGCCCATATAGTTCAGCCTTACCCGTCACAACCGCCTGCCCATAGAACATATCGTTGTCTTTGGTTGCCGTATTCAGAATTCGGAAGTTTTTCAGGTCGGCGTCAAAACCCAGTGTGAAGTACCGGAAGCCATCATGATAAACACCCCCTCGTATTTGAGCGGTATTGCCATCTGGATCGCGCAGGGTCAGCTTGCGGGTAACGATCTCATTCTCGCCAAAATAGATCTTATCGTCGAATGTAAAATCGGCTTTCAGATAATCGAAACGGCCACGGCCGCCGACCACATCGACATCACCGTTCAGAACCGGGGCCGATGGCGTTCCGGTAATGGCCACCATTCCACTGGCAGTACCGCCCAGGTTAGAAAACAGGTCGGTCGTAAATGCTTCCAGAATGTGCAGATCGGCATTGTTGAGATTCGCTTTCAGAGCCAGCGGATTGGTCTTTTGCTGGGGCGTATAGTTTCCGGTAAGCGTTAGCACATCGGCCCCGTTCCGATTTAGGTTAGCATTGACATTAAGTCGCTGTGTTGCCTGGTCCCACTTAGCCCGACCACGCATATCGCCCACCAGCGCCTTTTGATACGACAACGTATCAACCGAAAATTCGCTCTCAATAATAGGCGTTGCGTACACATCGCGCACCGTCAGGGTTCCATTGAGGGTCCCACCAAAATCCGTATTCAGCAAGGGGTTCAGCGACCGAAGCAGGAAGTGTTGAGCTTCCAGGTTTAGTCGCTGGACAGAATCGGCCGAGAGTTTTCCTGATGCCCGAATGAGTTGGTTCTTATTCAGTACCGACAGATTGGTAATGGTGTATTCATCCCCTACTTTCCGAATAAGACTCTGTGGATTTAGTGTCCAGTCACCATCCAGCACCCTGACTTTCGATTGGTGAAATGTCAGGTCGATGGCATCGCCTTTGAAACGCATTTCACCATTCAGGTCGGCCCGATTCGAGCTACCCGTCTGTTCGACACTGCTGGTAAAATTGATGTGATCGACATCCCAGGAGGCTTCAGCCTGAAGGTTGCGGGTAGGAAGCAATGCACTAAAGGCCTGTCGCTGCGAGGTCACCACGGCCGATGCCAGCACCTCTTCATCATACGTAAATTTGGAAGTAGTCAGATCCAGTTCGCTCGGTCCGAACCCCAACTTATTAAAGCGCAGCGAATCGGTCTTGACGTTAGCCGTCAGAAAGGATGTATTGTCGACCATAAAGCGACCTTCAAGGCGGGTTGCGGGTGCTATATAGACCGATGGACTCAAAAACGTCAGCAACGGCGCAATATCTTTGGAAACAAACTGAAAATCGACACCGTATCTGGCCATCGCTTTAGCCCGAAGAACGCTGGCCTGGCGCTGTTTCTGTTGATAATAGGCCTTCATTCCGGCAGCGTCGCCCGCAAAATGAAGTTCATATTCACGAGCCAGTCGCTTTAGATCATCGATCGTGCGCTGGGGCTGGAAATTACCCTGCAACCGGGTTGTCAGGAAATCGGAATCAAGGTCAAAATAACGCTGCGTACCGATGGAGTCTTTACGTTCAATCGACGACAGCAACGACAGTGTCCCAACGCTCAGCTTCCGCTTATTGAGGCTCAACTCGGCATTGTGGAAATAGGCATTTCCTACAATATCATCCAGCTTACTGCCTTCCAGCTTAACATCTAAATCTGTTTTCACCACGAGCGAGTCAGACATATACCCCAACTCACGCAGGTCGGCGTGTCGAACCGTGCCTTGCAGGTCATAACGGTTCTTTGGACCGCGCAGGTCAAACTCACCGTCTACCAAAAAGTTCAGATTCGCATCATTCATGTTTACGTGGCCATGAAAAAACGCTTTCTGTAAATTGCCCTGCGCCACTACATTGTGATAATCGTACCTCTGCCAGCCCAGCCGCTCCAGTCGGCCATCAATGTCGATACTGGCCCTTTCCAAATCGGTTCCATGGCCGGTAATACGACCTTCACCGTCGAGTTTACCAAATTGGTCGGGCTGGTCGATCAACTGACCGAGTTCCAGATTCTCACTTTTCAGCGTGGCCGTGTAGGTAGTCTGATCAGAATTGTTGGCTAGTTTCAGGGCCAGATCGCCCGTTACGGTGCCAATGCTCGTCCGGAAGGTGCCTTTGGTCTTGAAATTATCGAACGCACCGACAAACTTGGCGTCAAAGCCAACGGTGCCCAGCTTTTGAATCGTATGATTGAACGACGTGTCTGGATAATACTGGCGAATATCGGCCATATTGACCAGTGAAGGCGTAAAGGCAAAATCGACCGTTGTCCGGTCCATATCCGGCAACCCTTTCCAGGCAATGTCACCCGCGAGTCGGCTACGGCCACCGGGCCCAAAACGCAGATCGGTATGACTCAACCGAAACTCATTGACCGTACCCGTAAAAATGCCACTCAGATACCAGGTTTCGTTGAGCTCCCGCAGGTAATCCGAGAAGAAACCCAGATCTTTTGACTGCACTTCGCTATCACGAAAATGGGCCTGCATGAGCACACGGCTGTTGAAATCGCTGAATGCCGATGGCCGATCGTAGAAGAATGTCAGGCTGTTACGAATGATCGAGTTGCCGATATGAGCGCGCAACCTGGCCAGCTCCATTTTTGTATTGCAGTACAGAAAACGGGTATCTAACTGCCGAATCAATAATCGCGAATCACGATCAACGCCGGACAGTCCCTTAATGTCGAGCGCAATCGTATCGCCCAGTACTAAAAAATTACTAACCTCTGCCGTCAGGTTTTTAAGCGTAAAGTGGTTGTAGTCGAACCGTTTATGATTTCGCATAAACGGTTCGCGCGGATCTTCGAGCGTGTAGGCTCCCTCAACCAGATGAATGTGACTGACGGTGAACGGAACATTCTGATTCGGAATACTGGGCTTGGTAGGATCAGACGTCAGTTCTTCGATCCGGGCAATAAATTCGTCTAGATTGGTATCGCCGGTTTTCGGATTTTTGATCATCCGGACATCGGGCCGATACAACACAATTTCGTCCAGATGAATGTTGTGCGCCGATGAATCGATGAGATTTTGCAGATCATAATCTGCATCGAGTCGCCCAACCCGAATCATGGGCCGCCCTTCACGATCGCGAATACGAACGCCGGTGAGCGTGATCGAATCAAACCATTTGATCGAAACACCCTGAATATCAACAGGAAACTGAAGTTTTTCGGAGAAACGGGTAGCTAATTCACTCACAACCCTGGTCTGCACAGCCGGAATTTGCAGACCCAGCACAGCACCTAGCAGCAAACCGATCACCGTGAGCAGCAGGTAGAGCAGTGTTTTAAGGAATATGGCGAAGAATTGACGCATTCGGGCCGGAAATGCCTAATGTACAATGATTATTGGAAAATACTCCTACCTCTGACAACTAAGAGAGGGAACGGTTTAAGAGCAACTTCCATTATATATTCTACAAGAATCATTATCCATTAGTTTTGTACGGTGAATATTTTAGCCATTGAATCCTCCTGCGACGAAACGTCGGCGGCTGTTTTAGCCAACGGACAGTTGAGATCCAACATCATTGCTACGCAGTTGATTCACGAACAATACGGGGGTGTTGTACCCGAACTGGCCTCGCGAGCCCACCAGCAACATATTCTCCCCGTAGTCGAACGGGCTTTAGTTGATGCAAATATAGCCAAAACGGAACTGTCGGCCATTGCGTTCACGCGAGGACCTGGTTTATTAGGGTCATTACTGGTTGGTGCATCCTTTGCCAAAGCCCTGGCGCTGGGATTAAACATTCCGCTCATTGAGGTTAACCACATGCAGGCTCACGTCCTGGCTCACTTCATCGACGACCAGCACGAAGGCATTGCCCGCCCGAAACCGGGATTCCCCTTCCTGTGTCTGACGGTCAGTGGCGGGCACACGCAACTCGTACGCATCAATAGCCCGCTCGAAATGGAGGTTATTGGCCAAACGCAGGACGATGCCGTTGGTGAAGCCTTTGATAAGTCGGCTAAATTGCTTAACCTCCCCTACCCTGGCGGCCCTTTAATCGACAACTATGCGAAAGCCGGTAATCCGCTGGCCTACAAGTTCCCAATGGGTGAAATGCCGGGGCTGGATTTTTCATTCAGTGGTATAAAAACGGCTATTTTGTACTTTCTCCGCGATAACGTCAAGAAAAATCCTGATTTCATAGCGGAAAATCTAGCCGATATTTGCGCCAGTATCCAACATACACTGGTGCAGATGTTACTGACGAAACTAAAGCGGGCAGTCCGCGAAACCGGGATTCGCGACATTGCCATTGCGGGAGGAGTATCGGCCAACAGCGGTTTGCGCTCGGCACTAACCCAGCTTGGGGATGAACAGAACTGGAACGTTTTTATCCCGCGATTTGAGTACTGTACCGACAATGCGGCTATGATTGCCATGGCCGCTCAGTTCAAATATGAACAGGGCGATTTTACGGCGCAAACTGTAAGTCCTCTGCCAAGAATGAGTTTTTAAGGCAACAATTCCGAACATGGTCACGATTTCCGAACTCCACATTTATCCTATAAAATCACTCGGTGGTATTTCCGTAAACGAAGCGGTTATTGAAGCAAAAGGGCTTCAATACGACCGGCGATTTATGTTGGTTTCGCCCGATGGACAGTTTATGACCCAACGCGCCAATCAGCAGATGGCCCTGATCGACGTAGCCATTGATGGCGTTCGATTACGCGTCTGGCACCGACACCGCCCCGATGATGTGCTTGAACTGCCTCTGGTCGTACCAGAAGATTCTACCGCTCTGCCACAATCACGAGAGACGATGTTGGTCAATATCTGGGATAGCCACGATGTACCGACGGTTACGGTCAGCGACCAGGCCGATCAGTGGTTCTCGGCGGCACTGGGCGTACCAAGCCGACTGGTTTTTATGCCCGATACCACCCACCGGGCCGTTGATCTGAAATACGCCCGCCAGGATGATGCGGTTAGCTTTGCCGATGGCTATCCGTATCTGCTCATTGGCGAAGCCTCGCTCGACGAACTTAATCGACGCTTACCCGTCCACGAGAATGGGCAGACTCAGGCGCTTGAGATGCTCCGGTTTCGGCCAAATATTGTTGTATCCGGAAGCTTACCGAATGAAGAAGACGCCTGGAATCATTTCCAGATCGATGGAATTGATCTATATGGCGTGAAACCCTGTGCCCGCTGTGTTCTGACCACGATTGACCCTGCAACGGGACAAAAAGGCAAAGAACCGCTCCGAACACTGGCTACCTATCGTCAGTGGAATCACAAAATTCTGTTTGGCCAGAATGTTCTGGCAGCCTCAACGGGAGATCGGCCACTAGGTACGCTTCGCGTCGGGCAGTTGGTTGACGTGATTAGTCGTCAGGAGCCCTGGCTGGCTCTGCCCATTACCTAAATCATACAGGGTTTCAAAACCTATGGGGTTTACCCAAGTTTATTGCCTATTGTTACCTGTTCATTGAGTCCTTTGCTTACACCTTTACGCAACGCTTATTACCTGAGTTTACCGGTCGTATTTGGGGCCGTGCTGTCGAATCGTATGGCAGCCCGGCTATCGGATGTAACACCGATACACTGGGCTACACCCCTGGTCCTGGCTCTGGTTGTCTTCATTATTTATACTGTTGACCGGCTTCTGGATATCAGGAAGCCTTCTGAACCCGCTACCGCCCGGCATCGGTTTCATCGGCACTACGCATCTTTGCTCTGGCGGGCCGTAATGGCAGCAGCTGCACTGGCTTTTATACTAGCGTTTTTTCTACCAGGCAGTGTTATTAAGTTCGGTATTGTTTTAGGAGGCATTTGTGCCGCATACGTTGGCGCGGTGTTTCGGCTTCCGGCACGACACCCGGCGCTGTTGTTGAAAGAGCCATTAGTGGCTATACTCTATTCGGCGGGTGTGTGGGGCAGTGTATGGGTACAGCGTCCACGGGTCAGTGGGATTGAGATTGCCGAATTTCTGATGTTTCTCGGCATTGCGTTTCAAAACCTGCTTCTGTTCGCCATCATGGAAAAGCGCGAACAGTCGGGCAAACGTGAATTCTCGCTGGCCACCGAATGGGGTGAAGAACGAAGTGACACCCTGCTTCGCTGGCTGACATTTGCCGTCATCGCTACGGGTCTGACCCTATGCTTCGTTACAAACGATCGCTTTGCCCAGCGGTCGGCAATCATGTTAGCGCTGATGAGTTTGACATTATATGGCATACAGCGTTATCCCGCTTATTTTCTCAGAAACGAACGATACCGCTGGCTCGGTGATGCGGTTTTCTGGTTCCCGGCACTGGTCCTCTGATTAAAGGCACATTCCAGCAGAGCGAATACGCACAACACAACCAATTGACTATCAGTACCATATGTCACTATTCAGTCTTTTGGCTGAGCAATCTATCTTTGATAATTTTTGTAAAGACGCCAGTTATAGGGGTGCGAAGAAAATTAACGTATGCCCAACAAGTTCAACTATTATATTCCCTCAGTGCTCACATTTTTAGTTTTAAATTCTGAGTTTTAACAAAAATTATCCTTTCGTACATAAATATTAGTCGAAACGCCACTATCCCGTTTAGAGTCTAAAAACGTATCTGCTCTTTTTATTTACTTTACTGATAAACCATGCTAGATGGACTGGCGTCAATCAAACATAGCATCGGTTTTACCACCATTCAGCCTGATCTGAATGACCTACACCCCATAACTTTTGAAACGATTCAAGACTTAGAAAACTGCCAATGATGGATCATTTGGAGGTTTCATACGAAAAAGCATGGCTTCTGCTGCTGAAAAGTAATTGGATCTAAAATTTATGACTACTAAACAGGCTTAAACTTTCAGGTATGGCTCATCATCCTCTGTTTAACACATTACTCAATTAACAATCGCGCCCACATATATGAAACAATCTCTAACTACAATGCGAGGCTTCATGGTACTACTTGCCGCCTGTTTTTGTCTACTGACAGAACGTAGCGGACTTGCTGGAACCGTATCTTCTTTTCCTAAACCGGCCGATGTTGAAGTGACAGGTACAGTCACCTTCAAAGATGATGGCACACCACTTCCCGGCGCTTCTGTTTTGTTAAAAGGTAGCCCCAATGTTGGTACGATTACCGATGCGAATGGCAAATTCCGCATCAATGTACCCGACGATGCTACGCTGGTTGTGAGTTACATCGGCTACATCGCCCAGGAAATTAAACTAAATGGTCGCTCTACCTTGGCTGTTTCTTTAGAAGCGGATGCTCAGCAGTTGAGCGAAGTGGTGGTTACTTCATTTGGTATAGCCCGCGACAGAAAAACGCTGGGCTACGGCGTCAGTGAAGTAAAAGCCGAACAGATTACCAAAGCCCCCACCACCGACGTGACCAACTCGCTGGCCGGTAAAGTTGCCGGGGTTCAGGTAACCGGAGCAGGCGGTGGCTTTGCGGGTTCTAACGTAACGATACGGGGTTTTTCGACCTTCACGGGGAGCAACCAACCGTTGTACGTCGTCAATGGTGTTCCGCTCGATAACTCCAACGGTAGTGGCGCATCGAACGGCAGTAATTCGGTCAATACGGGGGTGGTCAACTCCAGCCGGATATCCGACATAAACCCGCAGGATATCGAGAGTATCAGCGTCCTGAAGGGAGCAGCAGCTACCGTACTGTATGGTTCGAGAGCCGCATCGGGCGTTATTCTGATTACGACCAAGAAGGGCAAAAAAGGAACGAACAAGCAGATTTCCTTCTCGACCAATACTGCGGTTGGAACGATCAGCCGTTTCCCCAAATTCCAGAATCAATATGCACAGGGGAGCAATGGAACGTATGCCAACAACGTAGCCGGTTCATGGGGGCCGCTCATTCAGGGGCAAACCGTGACGAACTGGTTTGGCAATCCGGAAACCTTGACCGCGTATCCAGATAATGTTCGGGATATTCTGCAAAACTCGATCTCGTCGCAGAACGATCTTAGTTTTTCGGGTGCCAGCGATAAATATGACTACCGGGTATCGTATGGTAATGCTTACGAAACAGCGCTTATTCCGAACAATAAATTAAGCCGAAACAACCTGACCGTAAATGCTGGTACCCAACTGACCAATAAGTTCAGAATCGCGACAGCTTTTACGTATACCAATAACGTTTCTGACCGTACCCAATCGGGCAATCAGGGCTCTAACCCATTATGGCGGGGTATTTATACGCCACGCAGTTATGATTTAACCAATATGCCTTCGCAGGATGCGGCAGGCAATCAGCTTTGGTTTGCGGCAGAAGATCAGCCTTACTGGGCCATCAACCACGTTAAAAACCATCAGGAAGTAAACCGGTTTTACGGCAACATCAACCTGAAATATGATATTACAGATTGGTTACAGGCCGATCTGAAAGTTGGTAGTGACGTATTCACTTACGTTACCAAAGGGTTCGATGACAAAGGCGTTCGGAGTAATGCCAACACCTCTTCGGCTGGTGCAGGTGGTGTTTTAGATCGCTCAGAAATAACCCGGAACCTGAACTCGTACTTAACCGTAACGGCGAACAAGAAACTCACCAGCGACCTGCACCTGACAGCCACCGTTGGGAATGAAATTATTTCCAACTACAACAGTTTTATTCAGGATATTGGGTTAGGCATCGTTGTGGCCGGATTCGATAACGTTAAAAACTTTTTGACGTTTAATCCAACATCCGCTATTACCAAACAGCGAACGGTCGGCTTCTTTGGTGACGTTGTTTTCGACTATAAAACCTGGCTTTCGGTGAATGCAAAAGCGCGGAATGACTTTGCATCGACCCTGTCGCCGGGTAATCAGTCTATTTTCTATCCGGCGGTTGCCGTGAGTTTTGTGCCAACCGAGGCATTCCCTTCCATCAAATCCAAGTTCCTGTCATCGGCCAAAATTCGGGCTAACGTCGGTGAAGTTGGTAAAGGCGCGACGCCCTACGTAATCAATACGTATTACGGAAAAGCAAGCGCATCGGACGGTCTTGGCTCAACCGCCGTTAACTTTCCGTTCAACGGCCTGGCTGGATACACGTACAACAACAGTACCGGGAATCCAAACCTGACACCAGAATTTACGCGTGAAATTGAATTGGGTGCTGAACTGGCCTTTTTCAATGGACGACTCAGTATTGATGGGTCGGTTTACCGGCGGGATAGCCGGAATCTGATTTTCTCCGTTCCGGTTCCCTCTACGTCAGGTTTTACGAGTCTGGCTACCAACGCGGGTAAGCTTTCCACCAAAGGGATTGAATTGCTGGTCACCGGCAATATTATCGAAAAGGAAAACTTCAGTTGGGAAAGTTCACTCAACTTTACCAGTTTCAAATCAATTGTTGAAGAACTGGCTCCCGGTGTAGCCAATATCTCGATCGGTGGTTTTACATCGCCTAATATTCAGTTGGTTCCCGGTCAGCCTTACGGACAAATATGGTCAAATGCCTACCAGCGGAACGCACAGGGGCAAATGATCATTGGCAGCAATGGATTGCCTAAACCAACCACCAACGTTCAGGCAGTTGGCAATCCGAACCCGAAGTTCACGATGGGCTTCAGCAATACCTTCAACTACAAGGGTTTCAGCCTTTCGTTCCTGTTTGATTACAAAGACAAAGGCGACCAGCTTTCGCGCACCATTGGTGATTTGCGCATCAACGGTGTTTCGGAAGAAACTGCTAAATATCCCCGATTCAATGCCGATGGCACCGCCAATAAGCCATATGTGTTCGATGGTGTTCTGGACGATGGCACGAAAAACACGATTGGTGTAACGGCCCAGCAATACTTCAGTCTGCAAGGCAAGTATGTAGCCTGGGAAGGATATGTACTGGATGCTACCTATCTGAAGTTGCGCGAAGCCAACCTTACCTACAAATTACCCGCATCAATACTGGGCAAGTCGAACTTTATTAAAGGCCTACAATTGTCGGTTTATGGTCGCAACCTGTTCATCTATGCACCTAATTATCCAGACCTCGATCCTGAACAAAACCTGTTAGGGGTCAGCAATGCACGCGGTCTTGAATTTGGTATTACACCTACTGCACGGACTATTGGTGGCAGCCTGAGAGCAACGTTTTAACCGTGACTAACCCACAAAAAATTGACATCATGAAGAAGTTACTCTATACAACTGTACTTGCCACTGGATTGGCCTTTAGCTCTTGCAGTACGTTTCTGGATGTAAACGACGACCCAAATAACATTAAGGGCGTACAAGTCTCTCAATTGCTGCCATCCGTTACGGTAAACATCGGCTACATGGGCGCCAGCGATCTGTTGCGCTACTCTACGCTGCTGATGCAGCAATTCAGCGGACAGGGGCCTAATACGGGGTTTGCCACCTTTAAGGAATATGAGCGGTATAACATCAACAATTCGGATGTAAACGGCCAGTGGAGCACTATCTTTTCGACCATTGTGAGTGATCTGGAATTAATGATCGCTCAGTCAACAACCGAAAATAGCCCACACTACGCAGGAGTTGGCAAGATCCTGAAAGCCTATGTCTATCAGATCGTTGTCGACAGCTGGGGCGATACGCCCTACTCAGAAGCAGGTCGTCATAGCGCTAACTTCTATCCTAAGTTTGACGATGACGAAGCGATCTATAAAGATCTGATTCGTTTGCTCGACGATGGCATTAAAGACGTCAGTGCCACCACGTCGACCATGTCGCCCAACGTAAACAGCACGATTTACAGTGGTGCTACCTGGGCCGCATCGCAAACCAAATGGATTCAGTTTGCCAATACCCTGAAACTGCGCATCTTTCTGCATTATTCGGCGAAAGATCCCGCCTTTACATCGGCACAAATTACGGCACTGATCAATAGTGGCGCTAAATTCATGGCCAGCAATGCGGATAATTTCCAGATGCTTTTTCTGTCAGAATCGCAGCGCCAGAACCCACTCTACAGCATGGAAAACGGTCAGTTCAAAAACCAGTTTTTCCCGCATCGCTTTATTGTGGATTTGATGAATTCGAAGAATGATCCCCGTCGGGCATCCTATTTCATTCCATTTCCGTTCAACTCAAGCCCTGCAGCCTATAAGGGCGCGAGCGCACTCGACCCCGATCCGTCGGCAAACTACTCGCGTAGCTATCAGTATGTATACGGCACGCCCTCTGCGCCGAACCAGGCGCTGATCAACGCCAATGGCAGTTTGAAAGATGGCGCTATTACGTTTAGTGGTAACAGTCCGGCGCGGTTACTTACGTTTGCTGAGTACAATTTCATTCGGGCCGAAGCGGCACTGTTATACAGCGCTCCTGGTAGTGCACAGAGCTTTTTCGAAGCCGGAATTCGGGCATCAATGACCGATGCAGCCGTACCGGCAGCCGATGTTACTACGTATCTGACTGCTAACGGAACGCTGAAAGGAACTCCTCAGCAAATGCTCCAGCAAATCATCAACGAGAAATACGTGGCTAACCACGCCGTACTGGTAGAACCGTGGACCGACTACCGCAGAACGGGTTATCCGGCTTTAACGCCTTTCAAAACACCGTTTGCCATCTACGACGAAGTACCGCGGTCACTCTTCTATGCTCAGTCTGAAATAAGCAATAACCCAAATGCCAAACAGAAAAGCACAATGCTTGAACGGGTATTCTGGGATACGCGCAAGTAATCAATAAATAGTCCGACGTTTGGCACCCGAAGTTTCGCCGTTTCAATTATACTTCATCAATATCCTCTTAAAAGTAACTTCAACAGTCGAACGTCGGACTATTTATAACCTATTTCCTTTGACCAGTACGCCATGCTGAAATTCTATTTTCTGCCTATACTCTTCCTGTGCGTTGCGGGCAACTTATCAGCCCAACAGGCTGGCGATACCAAAGCAGCACAAACCCTATTGGAGCAGACCCGAACGTTGGTGCGCGGTCAGCTTCGACAAAGCACTACCGGTAGAGCCGCAATACTCAAACGGATGTTCGATCTTGGTCTCTGGCAGGAAGCAACGGATGCCCTCAAAACAGGGAAAGGCTTAATTAACGCTGAGAAATCGCTTCTTTGGGCTGAGTATCACTGGCTAACGAACGATTTTCAACAGGCTGAAAAAGACGTAAAAAGCGCGCTGGCATCCGACAAAAACAACAGCTGGGCAAAACGGTCAAAGGCGCTGCTGGCCATTGAAGCGTGGGATCTCCAGAACGCCGAGAAGCAATGCAAGGCGATGCTTGCCAGTAATCCAAATGACGAAGAAACGTCGGTGGTGCTGGGTCGGGCGTTGTTGCTCCAAAAGAAATACCCGGAAGCGCTCACCGTTGCGAAAAAACTTCAGAATAAGAACCCTAAACTGGCCGCAGCTTACCTGCTTGAAGCCAATGTCTATTTCTGGGATCAACATCCCGAACAGGCCGAAGCTCCGCTCGTGAAGTCCTTAACGCTCGACCCGTTGAACGCCGATGCCCGCTTCAGTTATGGCTATGCAATCTGGCGACGGATCGATGCTACGCAGCTGAACGACATGGCGGCACAGTGGCAACTGGCACTCGCTATTAATCCGCTCCATTTTCAGACACACTGGCATTGGGGAAATGGCCATACCAACCTTACGTATGCCGATTATGCGGATAAGGACGAGAAAGAAATTCGGGAGAAGTTAAAAGAAGTCGATAAGTTATTCCGGGCCAATCGGCTGGCCGACGCCGTTGCCATTACTCGTCAGGTTGAGCAACAATACCCATCGTCGGTGCTGCCCGCCATGCACCGGGCGTCTATTTACTACAGCGATTTCGATAGCCCCAACCGCAAGGCCAATCTGGATTCGGCTGAGCAGATATTTACGACCATTCTGGATCGAAAAAAGCATTATGGTCCAGCTCACAATGGATTATCGGCGGTCATCAAATCGAAGCGGATACCGTATCTGATGACCTATGATTCGATTACGACCGTACTCAAAACCACAAAAATTAACGATCCGGAAAACTTCGCGAATGTATTTCCTGATCTGAGTTACTATTCGGGCAACCGCGCCAAAGCAATGGTCTGGAATCAGATGTATACCAGCGTTGTGTATTTCCCTTTCCTCTCGAAACAGGGCAATGCGTTTGTGGTGCCTCCACTCCATATTGACCTGGCCATCGCCATGCGATCTCCTTATTTTCGGTTCACGACTACGTTCGATAACCGGCAATGGATGGACATTCGGGGTGTAGGTAGCGGAGCCGCAGCCATCGAATACGTAGAACGCGGGGCTTATGAGGAACGGAACGTAGTGTTGCATGAATACGTCCACCTGTTTCATGGCCGAGTGCTCACCGACGCCGAAAATCGTCAGATCCGTGAGCGGTATTACCATGCGATGAAAAACAAGCTCACGCTGGATTATTATTCGCAGAATAACGAATCTGAATATTTTGCACAGACATACCCCGCTTATTTTGAGTCGATGAAAGTGCATCCGCTGGACTTCAAGTCGATGAATATAACCGCGGAACTCAAGGCTAAAGATCCGGAAATGTATAAGTTTTTGGACGCTTTGGTCAAAAAAGAACGTGCGTATCTGAATGGCAATAAGGCGGTTATGGCTTCCAACTGGGCGCAGGTTTACATTAATCTGAGCAACAAAGTTATCAAGTCAGATTCGGTAGCTGCGGCTAAGTACCTCGATACGGCCTTAGTTTACGATAGTAAATACCAGCCTGCTTACCTGGCCTACGCCCGACTCAAACAACAACAGAAGGATTTCGAGAAGGCGCTCAGTTACATCAAAGCGGCCGAAACGATCGATCCCGGCTATGCTCCTGTTTATGCGGCTTATTCGCAGCTTGAAGAAGCGAAATACACCCCCGACAAAAGCCGCGATGAGCTAATTAAAACGCAGGCTGGCTGGTTGCAAAAAGCACTGGATCTGGAGAAAGATTTTCAGACTCGGGCCTCCGTTGCTATCCAGTTACGGGATATGTATTTCCAGAACGGCCGAATCAGCCAGGCGATCAAAGCAGCCGAAGACTATGCGGCCAACGGACCCGACGTGTCGACCTACCTGCGCGACCGGCGCGACGATGCGAAAGCGTTTGCCGCAGCCCAACGGGGTATGTTAGGCTATGCCAATCAGCTCGACGTGCTAAAGAAGCTGGTCTTACAACGGCCGCAGAACTATGAATTACGCGGTTTATACGCCGATGCGTTACTGGCTAACGGACGCTATCAGGAGTGCATCGAAACCATGAAGCAGGTGCAGCGGATACTGGAAGCGGGCAAAAACGGGCGTACCGATTTTGATCTACGCATCGCAGAAAGTTATGCAAAACTGAATAAACAGGATTCACTCACGTACTATCTGGACAAGGTGAAAGCCGAGAAAACCGAGCTTACGGCTATCGATAAACAGCGATTGGTCCGTCTGTTTGCGCTGGCGAAACGAGTACCCGAAGCCGAAGCCCTTTTCACCAGCCTGCCAGCAAAAGGGACATTGATTTATCAATCAGCAGCATTCCAGTCGAATGGGCACATTCAGGCACTGAATGGCAAATCGGATGACGCCATAACGAATTTCAAAAAATCACTGGAATACAATCCGTATAACCTCGATAGTTACGTCGGGCTGGCTAGTCTATACAAGCAGGCAGGGAAGCAGGCTGAACTGAAGGGCCTGATGGCAGCCGCCAACCAACTCGATATTAAACCGGGCGAAATCGCTGGTTTATAAGAAGATAACAAAACCACAATGACTGTAAGCCCATGAAACAACCGATTACCTTATTCCTCATTTACCTCGTTACCCTTACTTTTTCATCTGCCCAAACCCGTTCACTGAAACTCGATTCCGACGTAGTCACCAACGATCAGGTTACGATTAAAGGAAAAGTTGTTCCCTACAAAGCGACGGCCGGAACGCAACCCGTATGGGATGAAAACGGAAAGCCAATTGCCTCCCTGTTTTACGTATACTACGAGCGGTCAGACGTTTCTGACAAGACGACCCGCCCGCTGTTCATTTCGTTTAACGGTGGACCTGGGGCCGCATCCTGCTGGATGCACATCGGCTACACAGGACCCAAGCGCGTAATGACGGATAGTGAAGGCTATCCAATGCAACCATACGGCGTTAGAGACAACCCAAATTCCATTCTGGATGTCGCCGATATCGTGTATGTTGAGCCCGTTAATACCGGTTTTTCACGAGCCATTAATGACTCGATACCCAAGTCGAAGTTCTTTGGTGTGAACGCCGATATCAAGTACCTGGCCGAATGGCTCAACGTGTTCGTGGGTCGCAAAAACCGCTGGCCTTCGCCCAAGTACCTCATTGGCGAAAGCTACGGAACCACCCGCGTATCGGGCTTGGCTCTGGAGTTGCAGAACGCCAACTGGATGTACCTCAATGGAGTCATTCTGGTCTCGCCTACCGATCTGGGTATTGAGCGGGGTGGGCCTATCGAGGCTGCCAACCTGCTACCTTACTATTCGGCAACGGCCTGGTATCATAAAGTACTCGCTGCTGATCTTCAGAAAAAAGATTTGAACGATATCCTGCCTGAAGTCGAGCAGTTTACTATCAATGAACTGGTTCCGGCCATAACGCGAGGGGGTTTTCTGGAGCCAGAAAAAAAGAAGCAGATTGCCGCCAAAATGGCTCGCTACTCGGGCCTATCCGAAAAAGTGATTCTGGAACATAACCTGATCGTTCCTTCTACTTTTTACTGGAAAGAGCTATTGCGGGATAAAGGCTACCAGATCGGCCGTTTGGATTCACGGTATCTGGGTATCGACCGGGAAACCGCTGGTGATCGTCCCGATTATGCCGCCGAATATACCTCCTGGCAACACTCCTTTACGCCAGCTATCAACTATTACCTCCGCCAGCACCTCAACTACAAAACCGATCTGAAATATTACATCGCCGGGCAAACCCGTCCCTGGGATCGTGATGGCGCTAATGCGGACCGAACCGGCGAAAATCTGCGGCAGGCCATGGCTCAGAACCCATACCTGCACGTCATGATCCAGTCGGGTTATTTTGATGGCGCTACGGATTATTTCAACGCTAAATTCAACATGTGGCACATTGATCCGAGCGGCAAACTAAAGAGTCGCCTTGACTGGAAAGGCTACCGGAGCGGCCACATGATGTATCTGCGGGATGAAGACATGGCAACCTCGACCGACGACATTCGCACGTTCATCCAGAAAACGTTACCCAAACCCAACCAACCGGCGAAGTACTAACTAACATCTTACAACAAAACAATTACCACTCATTCTTTAACCAGTACGCTACTACATGAAACGGATTGCTATTTTATTGCTCATTGGCCTCACAACAGGTTCGTTATCGTTTGCGCAAGGGCAGCGCGGGCAGGGTCAACGAGCAGCGGGAGGTCCACCAGCCGACGCACCGGCAGCAAGACCCAACTCCGGCCCTGCTGCCAAACCAGCTCCAGGCGACCTTACATTGCCAATGGACTCAACCATTACAACCTCCAGTGCCGTTACCATCAAAGGACAGCGCGTACCGTATACGGCTACCGTTGGTACGCAGCCGGTTTGGGATGAAAACGGCAAACCCATTGCTGGTGTGTTTTATACGTATTACGAGCGGTCGGATGTAAAAGACCGGACAACCCGCCCATTGGTGATTTCCTTCAATGGTGGCCCCGGTACAGCATCGGTCTGGATGCACCTCGCCTATACGGGTCCTAAATTGCTCAATATCGACAATGAAGGCTATCCATTACAGCCTTATACGATCAAGGACAATCCGAACTCGATTCTCGACGTTGCCGATATTGTTTACATTGATCCCGTCAACACCGGCTATTCCCGGATGGCTAACAAAGACGTTCCCCGGTCGAAATTCTTTGGTGTGAACGCCGATATCAAGTACCTGGCCGAATGGCTCAACGTGTTCGTGGGTCGCAAAAACCGCTGGCCTTCGCCCAAATACCTCATTGGCGAAAGCTATGGAACCACCCGCGTATCGGGCCTGGCTCTGGAGTTGCAGAACGCCAACTGGATGTACCTCAATGGAGTCATTCTGGTCTCGCCTACCGATCTGGGTATCAACCGGGAAGGGCCTGTAGGCGCGGCTAACCTATTGCCTTATTACTCAGCAACGGCCTGGTTTCACAAAGCGCTCCCAACCGATCTTCAGCAAAAAGACCTGACGGCCATGTTGCCTGAAGTGGAGCAGTTTACCATCAATGAATTTATTCCGGCCCTGGCCAAAGGTGGTTTCCTGGAAGCGGATAAGAAAAAACAGATTGCAGCGAAGGTAGCCCGCTACTCGGGTTTATCCGAGAAAGTAATTCTGGAGCATAATCTGATGGTTCCAACTTCTTTCTTTTGGAAAGAACTCCTGCGGGATAAAGGTCAAACGATTGGCCGTTTAGATTCGCGGTACCTGGGTATCGACCGGGAAGATGCTGGTGAACGGCCCGATTATTCACCAGAACTTACGTCGTGGCTTCACTCGTTTGCGGCTCCCATTAACTATTATTTCAGGGAGTTCCTGAACTACAAAACAGACCTGAAATACTACATGTTTGGGCCTGTTCATCCGTGGGCACGCACGGCCGAAAATACGGACCGAACCGGCGAAAACCTTCGTCAGGCCATGGCTCAGAACCCCTATCTGCATCTGCTGGTACAATCAGGTTATTATGACGGTGCCTGCGATTATTTCGGCGCTCAGTACAACATGTGGCAAATGGACCCAAGTGGAAAGCTTAAAAGCAGAATGGACTGGAAAGGGTATCGCAGCGGTCACATGATGTATCTGCGTCAGGAAGACCTTGTCAAGTCGAATGATGACCTGCGTGATTTCATCAAAAAATCGACTCCAAAACCCAATCAACCAGCGAAGTATTAACTGGATTCTGGTTGGCTGACGCATTATTCTTAGTGCCGTGTCAGCCAACCAGAACCTGAAAGCTACAACCTGAAAACACTTAAATACCTCTCCTCTTTATTTCCTTCTCAATTAAAAACAGCTCCCTGCTGGTTTGTCCAGCAACGGAGCTGTTTTCTTGTGCGCGTCTCATCAAATACGGAATTACATCGTCAATCGGGCCATACGGCAGGTATTTACTCACATTACAGCCAATCTTGGCCAGGTTAAATGTAATGTTGTCGCTCATGCCGTAGAGTTGGGAAAAATGAATGTGCGGATGATTAACGGCGAGATTGGCTTCATCCAATAATCGGACTGCGAATTGAGCACTGTACTCGTTGTGAGACGCAATGATAACCGAGATGGTATCAATATGCTGGATACTGTATGAAATGGCTGCATTAAAATCCTGGTCGCTGGCCGATTTATCGCGTTGAATTGGCGAGGAGTCATTCAACGCATTCGCCCGTTTGCGCTCCTTTTCCATATAAGCGCCCCGAACAATTTTGGCGCCTAAAATAAACTTGTTTTTTAAGGCTATCTGATGGGAGTATTTTAAAAATTCAAGCCGGTCGTGCCGGTAAAGTTGGATGGTATTATAGATAATTGCTTTTTTCTTATTGTATCGCTCCATAACCTGCATGGTAAGCGCATCAATCGTATACTGTATCCACGACTCTTCAGCATCAATCAGAATCCCAACTTTTTTTTCAATAGCAAGCTCACAAATTTCTTCAACCCGACGCACAACATTTGCCCATTCCTGCTCTTCTTCCGGGTTCAGTTGTTTTGTATCGATCGAAAAACCGGCAGCTGAACTCGCAGAAAACTGGTTTAATTTCTCAAGGAGTGAAAAGCGGGCGAGTGCCGTTAATTTGATGCTAATAAAATTAATATTATCAAGGCTTGAGGCATGATTAATTACCCGAATAAATTCATTTTTAGCTTCCTCAAAATCCTTTTCACTTTCTTTTCCTTCAGCACCATAATCCAGGATAAGGCTGATGCCATATTTCTTTAAGTCGTTGACAATAACCGAGGTTTGCTCAAGGGTCTCTCCGCCCACAAATTGTTCAAATATTGTTGATCGAAGCAGGCCATTAATTGGTAATTTCCAGTTAACGGCAAGTAATGTTAATCTTGTCCCTACCTTCACTAACCAGGACTGGTTCATTAATTGAAACAGTCGATATGTTTTTTTTAGCTGGGCATTCGACTTATAAATAAAAGCCTGCTCAGTATCGTCAAAATAAATTTTTGCTTGTAAATTCATACCATTTTTCTTCAAAGCTATTGATAGAATTAATGCAATAAATGCATCGGCAATTTTCGATTAAACATGGATAATTATTGCCTATTCATAAAAACGGCAAACAAAGCATCAAAAGCATAGTCAGAATGGCATATCGTCAAAAGAAACCTATATTTCATTGTGGTGACAATATATTTGAAAATAAATACCTGCCACAAAAGCAAGTTCTGTAAAAATACTAAGTACTAATACTTATGTAATACATTTTTTCTGATAGATGACAAAAAATTACCATTATTTTTCTGCCACTTTGGTTCAGCCAATAAAATTCATAGTATTATCTTGCGGGCTGTACTTGCCAGGATAAGTATTGGTTAATGAGTTATTTACCAGCAAACGCGTCGAGCTGTGAATAATATAATTTAGTTGTTGAAAAATAATATTTACTCCTCTATTTATGAAAGTGTTGGACTTTACACCCCCGGTTCCTAAAGAGGATTCGGTAGTAGTGGATGAAGACATCCTGCCTAATTTTTATAATTACTATCATCGCCATAAACAATTACAGATCACCATGATTATTCGTGGTGAAGGCACTCTTATGGCTGGCAATTATAGTCAGGCATTTAAGCCAGGTGATATTTATATTCTTGGAGCAAATCAACCCCATATCTTCAAATCTGATCCATCTCATTTTGCAAACCCTGATAAAATAAATGCGCATGCCATTCATATCTATTTTGATCAGGATCGAATTCCAGTTGAGTTTTTCAGTCTTCCGGAGATGGAATCAATCAGTAGCTTTCTAAACACGACGCAAAACGGGTTCCAGCTTCCATCTGAACATGTCAATTATGTTGGTAAAATAATTAATAGATTGACAACCAGATCCAATCTGGAACGCTTACTTACGCTGATCAATTTATTCGATTATTTTTCAAAAGAAGTACGCGGCTGGAAGTCATTGGATTCCGGGTTATCCAACAATTATTTTCCTGAAGGAGAAGGAGTCAGGATGAATGAGGTTTTTCAATATACACTGGAACATTATGCGGAAAATATTACGCTAAATAAAATTGCAGAAATAGCTCATATAACACCGCATGCCTTCTGCAAATATTTCAAAAAACATACCAGAAAAACATACAATTCTTTCCTGAACGAAATACGTATCAGCGAGGCCTGTAAAAAGATCATTAACAGTAATCATGATGGCATATCTACCATAGCCTATTCAACGGGCTTTAATAGTGCAACTAATTTCAATCGGGTTTTCCGAAAAACCACAGGCATGTCGCCAAGAGATTACATAAGGGAATACAAAAGCAAAGGCAATCTGTATTCAAATTGATATAGACTTTCGCGGTGAAGCGTGTGATGCGTGCCACGGTTACTACTGATGAGCAAACAAACCACGGTCCGCCGTGCGGTGACACGCTTCTGAACGAAAGCCCTATGGTAGTACAGAAATGAGGCTATCTTTTTACGTCAAATGAAGTTTCATTCCCTCATGCGAGTCAATAAACCCCAGTGATTCGTAAAACCGTTTGGCTTCCGGGCGCTTTTTATCGGTAGTTAGCTGAAGCAGATGAGCGCCTTTCGACCTGGCCCGTTGAATGGCATACTGAAAAATCTCCTTCCCGATTCCCTTTCCGCGGTAGTTCGATTTCACCCGAACGGCTTCAATCTGTGCTCTTATACGGCCCTGATAGGTCAGGTACTGAATGAAACTCAATTGAAAGGTGGCGACAATTTCGGTGTTGACCTCAACCACAGTTAGCTCCTGATGCGGATCAGCGGCAATAATGTTAAATGCCTTCTGATACGCATCGGGCAATGGCACTTGAAAATTCTCCCGTAATGCGCCTAATTTATCATCGGAGAGCATCCTGACAATTTCTACCAGATCATACTCAGTAGCTAATCGATACGTTACTTCCATTCCCTATTTTCGTAGCCTAAGTAGCTTGAGACACTTATTGGGTGATTCAGGAAAATCGTTCATCTTTGCTCCATGCACATAGAACACCTGGCAATTTGGGTTCGTAATCTGGAGCAGATGCGGCACTTTTATGAAATGTATTTTGGCGTCGTTTCCAATGAAAAATACAGCAATGTAACGAAAGGGTTTTCGTCTTATTTTCTGACATTTCCGGCGGGTGGCTCGCGACTGGAGATCATGCAGATGCCCGGTATTCCGGAGACGCTGAATGATGCATTTGTCCAATTTACGGGCCTCACCCATTTTGCCATATCCGTCGGTAGCGAAACAGCCGTCGATGCATTGACCGAACGATTACGAGCTGATGGTTACTCGATAGTAGGCGAACCCCGTCGAACTGGCGACGGCTATTACGAAAGCGTCGTATTTGACCCGGAATTAAATCGGATTGAAATAACAGCCTAATGAATAAGTACTGATGAATAAAGGCCTTTGGTCGATTTTTCTCCTTTTATTGCCATCTGCTTAGGCTTCCCCACTGCTTTATTTATACGTTGAGTCAGAATGTCGAGCAGAATGTCGGTCATATACTCACGCTTATTAAATACGATGTCGTGGCGATTTTCAGGCAACAAAAACTGCTTAACCCGAGCATTAATGAGGTGTTGTTGCGCAAATGATACATTAGTCGGATAAACCAATTCGTCGCGCTGACCGTGAAGCATCGTGATTTTCGCCCTGATTTTAGGCCAATCGGGCAAAATTGCTTCTAATGCCTTCCTATGGGCTAATTTTTCGTCATTAGCCAGACGCAACAATGTTGGAATACCCCAACGCAGCAACGGTGTATCCACCCAATGGCTTATCGGATAGGTCCGCTCCAGCCCAGGCCCCAGCGCCGACGACACAAATACCACATGATTAACTTCTTCGGGGTTATTCATGGCCAACCGCGCCGATACAGACCCTCCATACGACGACCCAACCACCATCAAGTAAGGTGCATTCTTATATCGATTAATGAGCGGCTGTAAAAACTGAGCCTGCCGCACAACCGATGTCTCTACACGCCCGAAATCGGAGTAGCCATAGCCGGGCCGATCAACAGCCACCAATTGAGCGCGGTTCAATAAGGCCGTATCCTTGAAAAATTCATTGAAAAAGGAAAGTGAACTGGGCGCACCATGCACAAACAGGACCACCGGAAGGGCCGAATCACCCGAAAGGGCAGGTGTTTCCATGAATCGGATGGTCCGGGGTTGATTGTTACCGTCTTTTATCCGGTAATGGTGCACCGTAGGCCGTACGCGTTGCCCTTTGAATTCATCGGCTAACTCCTGATCAGTTTGCCGAAAATCTATAAACCAGGCCGCTAATAATGTTCCAAGAGCGAGAACCAGGATAGCCAATAGGCTCCATCGAAGTACAAGCAAAAACCGTTTCATATGCAGTGTCGTGTGAGGATATAACTGCAAATCGGCGACCAAAGGTTTACGAAAATACAGAAAGCTTCGTAAACGGCGTAATTATATAGAACAAGCTGGTTTGCCTGCACAAAAAAACCACCAGACAGATTGGCAAATCATCCCTGATTTTCAGTCCGGCACTATTGACCCTGGTCCATCAGCAATCCAGATAAAACCACTACGCGCAACCGACATTTATACGGTCACACCCGATCAGCGAACAAACAAATGATTATTAATCTATTTGGCAAATAGGTAATCGTGAGAGACTATTGGTGATTAAACCGGGGGCAGATGGCTATAAACTTTCTTTCACTTCACTCTCAACGGCCAGAAAGTGTGTCAATTCACCGTGGCTATCGTAGAGTGGATCGATTTCCACCCGGCATATATAGGATTCGCCATCCTTGCGATAGTTCAAAAGATCGGCTTTTACGGAGTCTGCCCGCTTGAGTGATTCATGTACGCGCAACAACGTGGCAGGGTCTGTTTCGGGGCCCTGTAAAATTCTGGGCGTCTTTCCCACTGCTTCCGCGTGTGAGTATCCGGTCATCGTCAAAAAATTGCGGCTTGTCCAAAGAATCGTCTTGGAAAGATCGGTTAGTACGAGTGTAAAACCAGATTGCAGTTTTTTGACATACGTATTCCGTTGTCGTCGAGGCATATTCCAGTCAAATATCTCTCCAAGTTGCCGAAACAGTTGAACTTCTTTACGACTAGCCCGCTGTTGTGCCTGTTCAAGCATAAAGATTTCGAAACAGGCAACAGGATACGACCGATTTCCCTCCTGTCGAGATCGGTTATATACCTTATTCACCAATTCTGAGTATGATTCCGATGTAAGCATCGTATTGGAGAAGAACGGTTTCTAGTAGAAAGATAGCAGGTGCGGTTAGCAAAACCTAAAACGGCATGTTAAATAATTAGAAGTACAGGCCGGCATTATTTTTTTTTGTGGTAAACGGGCTGATTTCCAAGGGATGTCCGTACGGATCAACCATGGATCTCATTTTTTTTTGATCCACCTCTTGTACATACCATCAAAAGCGTCTACTTTTGTGCCACGATTAAGGAAAACGGCAGCGTTGACCGAGAAATCAAAAATGGTTCGGTAGTTCAGTTGGTTAGAATACCTGCCTGTCACGCAGGGGGTCGCGGGTTCGAGCCCCGTCCGGACCGCCCAACAGTCAAAAAACCCGCATAGCGCCCTTCTATGCGGGTTTTTACTTTCCTAGGTCACTTCCGAATGGTCCAAAACGGACAAACATTTCCGAATTTTCTCCGACAAAAATTT